>CAZWUX010000017.1:7320-27331 GCA_964637665.1 uncultured Anaerolineae bacterium | reverse complement strand
GCGTAGCGGCGCACAATCTCGCGGACCAGCGCCTCGTTGAGCAGAAACTCACCCTCCAGCCGCAGGTGCAGGGTCAGCGTCGTGCCGATCTCAGAACGGCTGGCCGGGGTCAGCGTGTAGGCTTCTTCGCCCAGACTCTCCCAGCGCCAGCCATCCTCGCCGGGTTGGTAACTGCGGGTGCGAAGCTCGACACGCTCCGCGACGATGAACGCGGAAAGCAGCCCCAGCCCAAACTGACCGATGAAAGCCACCGCCTCGCCGGAGTTTCCGACGGCGAGCCGCCGTTGAAGCTCGGACGTATAGCCGCGGCCAATGGTCGCGAGGTAGTTCTGAATCTCGGAATACGTGAGGCCCGATCCGTTATCCGACAGAGTCAGGGTGCGCGGCCCTGCATCCACATGAATATCGATGCGGGGTTGGTAGTCCGGTCCGGCGGCTGAATCCTCGATTCGCCTGCGCTGGCACGAGTCATGAGCGTTCTGGATCAATTCGCGCAGGGCTGCCTGTGGATTGGCATACAGATGCTCACTCAACAGCCGCAGGATGCCCGGCACATGCAGGCCCATTCGATGCGTTTGTGGGGCGCGCCCTTTGTCCGCAGCCATCGTATCCTCTACAATCAAATTCAAGCCCGGCTCGACACGATTCGAGTATACACAACCCCGTCCTGCCCCGCATGGCAAGGCCCTGTATAGCAAGGGCCGTGCATAGCAAGTGACAAGGAGAACGCATTGAACGGTGACAGCGACAAAAAGCGCCGCATCGGTGTGATCGACCTCGGCTCGAACACGGGCCGCCTGATCGTGATGGAAGCCATCCCCGGCTACGCCTACCGGCTGGCAGATGAAATTCGGGAACTCGTCCGCCTGCGCGAAGGCATGACGAAAAAGGGGCTGAGCAGCGCCGCCATCGAGCGGGCGATGTTCACCCTGCGGCTGTTCAAGCGTTTCTGTGATGCAACCCACGTCGACACGATCATCCCAACCACGACGAGCGCCGTCCGGGAGGCGGCGAATGGCCCGGAGTTCGTGCGGCGCGTCCAGCAGGAAACGGGACTGCGCCTTGAGATACTGAGCGGCGAGCGCGAGGCGTATTACGCGATGATCGGCGCGCTGAACGAGATACCGATGGATGATGGCTACGTGATCGACATCGGCGGAGGAAGCTGCCAGATATGCAAGGTGCGGGAGCGCGGCCTCGCAGAGGCCGGGTCGCTGCCGCTCGGCGCGCTGGCGCTGACGGAGCGCTTCGTCGAGCACGATCCGATCAGCGACGACGAATACGAGGCCGTGTGCGGGGAGATCGAGCGGCAGCTTGACTCGCTGGGCTGGCTCAAACCGGCGGATGGCACGCTGGCGGGGGTGGGCGGAACGATCCGCAACCTGGCGAAGATCGAGGCCAAGCGGCAGGACTACCCGCTCAACACCTTGCACGGCTTCCGGCTAAGCCGCGAGTCCGTCGAGGAGAGCATCGAGCAGTTCCGCGAGCTGCCGCAGGACGAGCGGGAGGACATCGCCGGGCTGAACGAGGACCGGGCGGACATTATCCTGCCGGGGGCGATGGCGCTGGCGGCGATCATGGATCGACTCGAAAAGGACTGCCTGATCATCTCGGTGAATGGCATCCGCGAGGGGCTGTTTCTGGAGATGTTCTGGCAGCACCTCCCTACCCCGATCATCCCCAACGTGCGGCACTTCAGCGTGCTAAACATGGCACGAATTTACCAGTACGATAAGCGGCACGCCACGCACGTCCGTTTTCTGGCCGGGCGGCTGTTCGAGCAGCTTGCGCGGCTGCACGGATACGGCGTGCGCGAGCGTGAAATGCTCGAAGCGGCGGCCCTGCTGCACGACCTCGGCACGCTGATCAACTATGACGACCACCATAAACACTCGCTGGATATGATCATCAACCGGGGGCTGGCGGGCTACACCCCGCGCGAAACGGCGTTGATCGCGCTGCTCAGCCGGTATCATCGCAAGGGCAACCCTGACATCGACGATTTTGAGACGATCCTGGACGAGGATGACGAGAAAACGCTGATCCGGCTGGCGGCGATTCTGAGGCTGGCCGAATACCTCGAACGGGGGCGCAACGGGGCGGTGGAGGATATCAGCGCGACGTGGAACGACGACTCGCTGCGGCTGGCGCTGATCGCGGACATCTACCCGGCGGTCGAATTATGGGAAGCGGAGCGGCACGCCGTCCCGCTCGTCGAAGAGGCATTCGGGCGCAAGGTGCGGATCGACAGCATCGCCGCGCCGCACGACAAGATCGATCATCCGGCGATCCCGACTTAGCGGCAGACTATGCGCCACGACGGGGCAGCACAGCGGTGAAATCACCCTTCAGCTTGAGGGATTCGTCGGCCTGCGATTTGACCGTCAGACGCCCGCTGACGAGGCCCTCACCGTCCGATTCCTCTTTTTTCGTCACGCGGGCCTCGCAGACGAGCGTCTCGCCCGGCTCGGTCATGCCGGTGAAACGTACGTTGAACGCGCGCAGCGCATTCGGCCCTGCCCAATCGGTGAGCAGTTTCCCGGCATAGGCCATGATCAGCATGCCGTGCGCGATCACGCCGTCGAGGCCGACCTCACGCGCAACGCGGGGCACGGTGTGGATCGGGTTGAAATCGCCGGATGCGCCTGCATAGCGGACCAGATCGACCTCGGACAGCGGCCCCCTGACGAGCGCGGGAAGCTCGTCGCCCTCGGAAACGTCCTCATAATATGGCGGCATGGCTCACCTCACTCACGCACGATGATCAGCGCCCGGCCCGTGAGCACCGGGGTCTGAGACTGGTTGACGTAGTCCGTGAGGAATTCGACAAACTGCATTCCCGCCCGCTCGTAGACCCGGCTGATGCGGGTCGTCCCAGTGATGGTATCCCCAACGTAGGCGGGCGACAGGTATTCATACCCTTGCTCGCCGTGCAGCACGTTCTGGATGTCGATCCCGATCTGCTTCAGCACGCATTCGAGGCCGCCCCCGCCCCAGAACATGACCATCGTGGCGAAGGTCGGCGGCAGGGGGGGATCATCGCCCTCGTACGCCGGATTATCCTCGCCGATGGCCCGCAGAAACTCGCCCAGCTTGTTCCGCTCGATGGTATAGCTAACCGGCGGAAACGCCCGCCCCTCGTAGGATGGATCGATCATCAGCGATTCCCCCTTCTTCGCTCAGGTCGTGCAGAAGGCTGTCGTCAAGCCGCGTCAGGCCCAGATCGACGGCCAGACGGCGGGCGCCCGCGTATTCGGCGGGCGCAAGCGGGCGGTCGAGACCATCGCGGGCCGACGCGCGGTAGGCGGGCCGGTACTGGTCCATCAGGCTGAGATACGTGCCGGGGCCGAGGTTGGCGGCGATCCAGCGGAGCACCTCGGCGGTGTTCGCCGCGTGGCCGGGCATCACGAGATGCCGGACGAGCAGGCCACGACGGGCGCGGCCCGCCGCGTCGAGGGCCAGATCGCCAACCTGCCGGTGCATCAGCAGGACGGCCTCCCGGTTGACGGTCGGATAGTCGTAGACCGCGCTGAGCCGCCTGCCGAGGTCCGCGTCACTGTATTTCATGTCGGGCATGTAGATGTCCACCACGCCGTCGAGCAGAGCCAGCGTCTCCGGGCTGTCGTAGCCGCCAGAGTTCCATACGAGTGGCAGCCGCAGGCCGTCCAACGCGGCGAGATAGACGGCATCAAGCGCCTGCGCCGCAACGTGGGTGGGCGTCACGAGGTTGATGTTGGCAGCCCCGCGCGCCTGTAAGTCGAGCATCACGTCTGCAAGCTGGCGGGTAGAAAGCGGCTGGCCGTGCCCTCTGACGTTCCAGCGATACGTCTGGCAGAACTGGCAGCGCAGATCGCAGTTCGAGAAGAATACAGCCCCGGAGCCGCCCCCGGCGACGAGCGGTTTTTCCTCGCCGAAGTGGACGTAGGCCGTCGCGACGGCGGCCCGCATCCCGGTGCGGCACGGCCCCACCTCCTGCGAACGGTCGATGCCGCACATCCAGCCGCACAGGCGGCAGTCATGCAGCGCCCACCGGGCCCGCTCGACTCGCTCGGACAGCGTACCGGCTTCCAGCAGACGAAGGTAGCCGGGCGTAAACTCGGTATCAGACATGGGTCTGAGAGCGGGCGACCCGGAACCCGACGAAGTCGAAGCTGTCGGTGGGAAGCTCCCCCTGCCGGGCCGAGCAACGCAGGGACGCCGAGCGACTGCGCCAGCCGCCGCCGTGTATGACACGCGGCTCCTCGTCCGTGCCGGGGTCCTCACGCCCATCGCCCGCCTGATAGGGATACGGCCAGTAGAGTGAGGAATTCCACTCCCAGACGTTCCCGGCCAGATCGCCGTGTCCATACGTGCCGTTCCCTTCGGGGAACATCCCGACGGCGGCGACGCGCCCGACCGGGCCATCCGTCCAGCAGTTGGCGCGGACCTTGTCGAAGTCGTCGCCCCAGGGGTAGACGCGCTGATCGCCCCCACCCCGCGCGGCGAGCATCCACTCAGCCTCAGTGGGCAGACGATAGTCATGGCCAGTCTGGTCGCTCAACCACGTGCAGTACGCCTCGGCATCCCTCGCGGAGACATGGACGACGGGGGCATTGAGCCGCGCCGGGTGCGGTTTGCCGCGTCCCCAGTGCTGCAGGGGCTTGCGCCCGGTGGACTCGACGAACGCCTGATAGGCGATGTTGGTGATCGGGTACTGGGAGAGGGCAAAACTGCCTACGTCGACGGGATGGACAGGGTACTCGCTGGGATAGTCCGGGCTGCCCAGAATGGAGATCCCCGACGGAACGACGAGCATCTCCGGCAGAAAGTGGGGACGCGAGAAGCGGATATCGCCCAGCAGGGAAAGCGCATCGCCCGCATGGAATCGCTGCCAGACTTGCAGCGAGGGGAGGGCGTCCAGAATTTCGCGGGCATACCAGCGGGACTGCTCCACGCTGGCGTAGATCGTGCGCGCCGCCTGCTCGCGCCGCCGATCATCCCGACCAAGCAGCGCGCCCCACAACTGCGGGTCGCGCGCGCGGCGGCTCCCGCCAAGCAGCGGCGAGCGCCTCGATCCCGCGTTCCTGTCGAACATCTTCACGCCTCCTGTCGCAGGTAGCCATATGCCATTATATCATCGCAGCTCGACGACGGGCACCTCGTGCAGCAGTTCGTCGCCAGTCAGCAAATCGGTGACAGAGACGCGCAGCGTCCGGTTGCGATCCACGTCGAACACGACCTCGACGCGATCCTCACCTGCCTTGCCCGGCGGATCGAGATAGGCCACAGTGCGTGACCCGTCCTCGTCGTTCAGCGCGACGACCTGCCGCAGTTCAACCGTTCCGTCGACCATTAATATCGCGCGCTCGCCGAACATGACCTCGGCCACCCCACCCGCGCTTTCCTCGACCTCGCCGATGACGAGTTCGAGCGCCTCCTGCCCGTCGCGTGAGGCGGTTAAGATCAGGCGGATGGGCCGCTCGAGCGGGTAGCGCGACCCGGCGGCGATGATCTCCTCCCACTCGTGACGCCCGGTGATCGGGCTGAGATGCCGCACGCCGTACGAGTGATAGAGGAAGTCATCCAGCCCCATTCCGACCGCCAGATTCAGCGCGCCGTGTGAGACAGCCTCGAACGGGCGGTCGTCGAAGACGCGATCCGCGTCGAACTGGCCCCGGACGAGGCGCTGCACGGACGGAATCTGCGATGTGCCGCCCACCAGCAGCACCGCGCCGATGTCCTCTGGAAAAATGCCGCGCGTCCGGGCGGCGCGCAGCGTCTTGTTGATCGTGCGTTGCACGGCGCTGTAAAACTCGTGGCGGTCGAGCAGGTCCTCAAGCTGGCTGCGGGTGAAGGTCGCCCGGTAGGTGCGGGCTGTGTCCGGGTCGAACACACTGATCGCGGCGCTCTCGTGGGTGGACAGGCGGATTTTGGCGGCCTCGCACGCCCCCTTCAGCGCAGAATAGGTGCTGCCGACATCAGAACGCGCGGCGTCGTTCCGCGCAAGAAGCTCGTCCAGCAGCCAGTGATCCACGTCGTCGCCGCCGAGCACGCGCCCGGCCTTCGCGATGACCCGCGCCTCGACTCCGGGGGACGCCGATCCGCCCCCGGCGCGCCCCCCCGACACGTCGAGCACGATGCCCCCCTCGCCCTCGCCGACCGGCATCCGCACGAGCGATACGTCGAGCGTCCCGCCGCCGAAGTCAACGACGAGCAGCAGCTCACCGGGCGTGCGGACCTCGTAGCCCAGCGCGGCGGACGTGCTCTCGTCGACGATCCGAAGCTGGCGGATCGATCCGCCGACCCCCAGCGTGACCTCGTCGCGCATCCACTTCAGATAGCGCTCGAAACTCTGGACGGGGACCGTCAGGACAAGCTCGTCGACCGCGCCCTCCTTCTCCGCGACAGCGTTCAGCACGGCGTTGAGAAACGCCTCGCCCGCCCGCTTGTCGTCCCATTCGGCCCCGTCGATGGTGCGCGGCAGGGAGTGAGTCGAGGCGGCAATCGACCGCTTAAACGAGGCGAAAAAACGCTCGTCGCCGCCGATGTCGTATCCTCCGGCGCGCACGGCCTGCCCCACCACAACGTCGCCACCGTCCAGCACGTATAGCAGCGACGGGATAAGCGGCGGCTGGCTCCTCGACGCGGGGAGACTAAGCCCCGGCAGACGGATTGTCTCCGGGGCCTGCAAGGCGTCTCGCCAGACGGCGACGACCGTATTGGTTGTGCCAAAATCAACTGCGATCTTCATAATAATGTAGAAACGACTGATTGTAATGTGGATATAGCCCCGGCCCGCCCGCTACGCGCTCTCCTGGGGTGTCGACGCCATGCCTGGCGTCACCTCCGCCTTGCAGACAATTTCCCCGCCGATCCTGTAGCCGACGTAACGCACGCGAACCTGTTCGTCAGGCCGCAGGCCCGCCGCGCCCTGCCCGACGGCGCGGTGCAGACGCGGATCGAAGGCTGCCCCCCGGCCCGCCTCGCCGATGCGCTCGAAGCCGAGGTCGGCGAACGCTTCCTCAAGCGGAGCGAGTAGCGCCGCAAAATCGGCGGCGGACAGGTCGGCCCCGGCGGCGAGGGCCGCGTAGGCGGTCGGAAGCTGGACGAGCACGGGCTGCAACCGCCGGAAAAGCTCAAGGCGCTCCATCCGGGCGGCTTCGGCGGCAGTATCCGCCCCTTCCTGCCTCAGGGCGGCGTATTCCCCGCGCAGACGGGTAAGCTCGGCGTCTTTCTCGTCAAGCTGGCGGAGAAGCTCGTCGTGGTTCCGGCGCTGGGTGCGCAGGGCGCGGCGCAGACCGCCCACCGTTTCGGCGACGACATCATACTGCCGCGCCTTCTCGCGGCGGAGCGCCGAGCGCAGCAAAGCGACATGTATAGTCTCGCGTACAAGCGAAAACAGACGGGGCAGCAGGCGGCTAGGGAGACGCATCGACCGCCGGATCGCCGACCGACGTGGAATCGGGATCCGCCCCGGCGGCGCGAGAAGCAGCCGGATCCACCAACCGATCGACAACCGGCAGCAGCCCCTCGGCCAGATCGGCGAACGTCACCGAGCCGTCCGCCTCCACATAGATCTCAACTTCTTTTGGAAACAGCGGCCCGCCCTCTACCTGTTCCTCAGCCATACAGCCTCAACTGCTCGTCGTGACGTGATCGCCCGCCGACTCGGCCTCGTCGTAGAACTCGGAAGTGTGCTCGCGCTTTGCAACCTCGCCTAAAGCCTGTTCAATGCCGCGCGTGATGTCCTCACACCCCGGTCCGGCAACACCACGAACCTGCTCCTCGACGGTTCCATCCGGCTTGATGATGAATTCGATCTCCGCTTTACCGGCCATTCTCAATCCTGTCTTCCAACCCTGCTTCAGACTCTAGCCCCAGTGCTGCATCACGAGACGGATGCTGCCGTCGGCCTGAACTTCCTCCTCGACGGCCTGCCAGCCCCCCGCCCCGGCCTGTTCGAGCACGGTCAGGTAGGCGTAGCGCTGGGTGATTTCGTTCAGGAAGCGCGTGCGGTCGATGCGCAGGCCCCAGAAATCGGCGACCATGACGACCGACTCACCCGTCTGGCGGAAGCCGATGTCGTAGTCGGCATCCGTCCTGACGACGAGATCGGCGGGTGTGACGCTGCCGCCGTAGCCGCGCACCGCGCCGCCCGTTTCGACGTTATAGCCGAGGTCTTCGAGCGCCCGGCGCAGCGTTTGAACGTCCTGTAGTTTGGTTCGTACCCGCGTGAAGTGAGACATTTACCATTACCTCCGGTACAGGAGCGTAAGCCCCCTCTGGCTGTTAAAAACAGCCTGTGTTCACGATGATTCTGACGATTCAGGCGGATTGTGTCAAGTTGGATATCCCTAAAGGGCTATTCCCCTGCACGGGATTCCCAGAACGCGAGGACCTCGTCGATCACCGCCAGCGTGCGTTCAAGCTCCGCCGCGCGGACGGGCCGCAGCCAGCGGCGGCACTGCTCCAGCGCCTCAAACACGTCGCTTCGTTCAGCCTGAATCTCGGCAAGCGCCTGATCGTCGGTCAGCGGTTGGACGGCCTCCCCGGCGGCGTAAGCGTCCTCGCGCTGCTGGATGCTGCGGGCCTGAATCCGCGCCCGCATATGCCGGATGGCCCACACGCGCTCCATCTCGCCGCGACGGTGCGCCCGGTGCTGGGCGGAAAGCAGGTAAGCCGACACGGAAGGCCACAGACGGCGCTCGCCGCCCAGCATGGGGGCAAGGTCCTTGTCGTGGCCGGGCAGCTCCGGCTCGCGCCCGGATGGCTCAAAGCCGGGATCGCCCAATAAGTCGTGATCCGCCACGCAGTGGGGCCTCAGCCGGACAGACCGGCGTCGCCGAACAGCTGGCCGATCAAACCGGCCTGCGCCGCGTCAGAGCTTGCCGGGCGGCAGCGCCCGCTCGACGCCCACTCCTGAAGCGAACGGATGCGCTCCTGCGCAGTCTGGCTGAGCGGCACGATGGCCGCCATCGCGCGTAGAATATCGTCGCCTGTAAACTCGCGGCGCTGGTTGAAGGCGTAGTGCATCGCCTCGTAGATCGACTGCTCGATCTCCGCGCCGTTGAACCCCTCGCTTTGGAAGGCCAGCTCGTCGAGGTCGAACTCGCGGATGCGGTTGGGGCGAACCTTCATCAAATGTACATCGAAAATCTCGCGGCGCTCGCGCCTGCTGGGCAGGTCGATGAAGAATATCTCGTCGAAGCGACCCTTGCGCAGCACCTCGGAGGGCAGCGCGTCGATGGAGTTAGCCGTCGCGGCGATGAACACCGGGGATTCCTTCTCCTCCATCCACGTCAGGATCGTGCCGAACACACGCGCGGAGGTCCCCGAATCGCCGACGAAGCTCGACCCCAGCCCGGCGAGGCCCTTGTCAAGCTCGTCGATGAACAGCACGCAGGGGGCCATCGCCTCGGCGATGCGGATCATCTCGCGCGTCTTGGCCTCACTCTCGCCGACGAGGCCGCCCATCAGCCGCCCCACGTCCAGCCGCAGCAGGGGTAGCTGCCACATGCTGGCCGTCGCCTTGGCGGAGAGCGATTTACCGGTCCCCTGGATGCCCACCAACAAGATTCCTTTGGGATACGGCAAACCGTAGGCGCGGGCCTCGGCAGTAAAGGCCGCCGCGCGCTGCTCAAGCCACAATTTCAGGATGTCGAGTCCGCCGATGTCCTCGACCGTCTCCGTCGTCGGCCAGAACTCCAGTACCTCGGTGCGGCGGATGCGCTGCTTTTTCTCCTCCAGCATCAACGGGATGGCCCGCTCGTCGAGCCGCCCGTAGCTGGCGATGGCCCGCGCCAGCCCCAGCCGGATGCGGGCCATCATGAGGCCCTGGCTGGCCTTGACCAGCGCGTCGCGCCCGCCCGCCGTCAGGTGGACAGGGACCTGTTCGAGCACGGCGTCAAGCTCGGCGTCGATGGCCTCGTAGGATGGCGGCTTGAGGTCGAGCACCGTCATCTCCTCGGCGAGATCGGCAGGGATGCGCATCACGGGCGCGAGGATGATCAACGTTTTGCGGCTCGTGCTGAGATGCCGGGCCAGATTACGCAGTTTGCGGGAGACGTGCACGTCGTCGAGAAAGCGGTGGTAGTCGCGCAGAACGAACAGCGCGGGGATGTCATCCGCCGCCCGCTCGACGACCTCAAGCGCCTGAACCGGGTTGCGCTTGGCCGCGCCGTCGACGAAGCCCTCCACGAAATCCCACGTGAAGACCCCGCGCGGGGGCGTGCCGCGCTCGGCGACCCGGTCGATCAAGTGCTCGACCCGCTCCTCCTCCGAGGTGGGTACATAAATGATGGGGTAGCTCGACCGGATCAGCAGGTCGAGTTCTTCTTCGAATACCATCCCGTTCGCCTCTGATCATCGTGTTCCACTTATGGGCGTCAACTTTTTCGATTATACTACATGCAGATGGCCTGCCCACCAGCCAGCGAAAAACCGATGCCCGACGGACACCGCATCTCACTCTATCTATTCGTCGTGGCTCTCCTGAGCCTGACCATATCCGGCTGCTTGCCCCGCGCGACCCCGGCAGCGCCGACCATCATCTATGTGACGGCGACGCCCGCCGAAGCAGCCCTCCCTACCCCGGAGCTACCCGAACAGGTGGAAGTAGCCCCGGTGGAAGGGGGTGACGCCTGCGCCCACCTGTTGTGGCCGCTGCGGGACGGCGCGGCGTGGACTTACCAGCTTGCGGAACCCGGCGGCACGACCGCGATCGAGCTGGCGGCGGACGTGGGTGAGTTCGGGGCGACGCTGCGGGCGAACGGACAGGAGCGGACGCTGATCTGCGGCGAAGGGGCGCTGGCAGGGCTGCCGCCGCTGCCGCCGGGGCATCCTGCGCTGGGGAACGGCATCACCACGAGCAACCCGTCTGGCGACCTGCTCCCCACACCGGCCATCCTGCTGCCGCTGGGGCAGCCCGCCGCATGGGATCAGGAGCTTGAGGCAGGGGGGACGATCCCCATACCCATTGAAAACGACGCGGGGGCGCTGCCTATCAGCACGGGGAAGATCGCCTTCGTCAACGAGACCGCCGAATTAGAGACGATCGGCGTTCCAGCGGGGGAATTTCTGGCGCTGCCCGTCCGGCAGGACGTATTTTTCGATCTGGAAGTGACGCGGCCCTCCGGCGCGACGCAGAACGTGATCATCAGCCTGTCGACCCGGACGTATTACGCCGAGGGGATCGGGCCGGTGCTGATCCATTATGACGGCGGGATCGCCAGCACGCAGGAGGGCACGTGGGCGCTCGAACCGGGGCCGGTGCTCGAATTGGTTAGCTACACCATACCGGACCCCTGATAAGGCCATCGACCCGCCCGGCGAGGGAGTCTGGATAGCTGAATCGCATCACACTATACTTATGAAAGCAGCCCGCTTTTCATCCACCTGACCCGTTTCAACTCGTAAGAGGAGACAGCGTGAAGCTACACGAATATCAATCAAAGTTCGAGTTTGCCGATTATGGCATTCCGATTCCACGAGGCAAGGTAGCGGAAACCCCGGAAGAAGTGCGCCAGATCGCGAAGGAAATGGATGGCCCCGTCGTCGTAAAAGCGCAGGTGCTCGTCGGGGGCCGGGGCAAGGCGGGCGGCGTCAAGGTCGCGCAGACGCCGGAGGAGGCCGAAGCGCACGCCAGAGCGATCCTCGGTATGGACATCAAGGGGCTGATAGTCCACAAGGTGCTGATCGACCCGGCAGCGGACATCGAGACGGAGATTTACCTCGGCGTGACGATGGACCGCGCCGCGCGCCGCACGGTCATGATGGCATCCGCCGCCGGCGGGGTCGATATCGAGGAGGTTGCTGCGACGACGCCGGAGAAGATCGTCCGGGCGCAGATCGACCCGTTTCTGGGGCTGCGAGACTATCAGGCGCGCAATCTGGCGGTGGGCATCGGCCTGCCGCGCGAACACTGGCGCGCATTTATCAATATCGCCAAAGCACTGTACCACACCTACCGCGAGAGCGACGCATCGCTCGCCGAAATTAACCCGCTCGTCGTCACGGCGGACGGCAATCTGCTGGCGGTCGACGGCAAGATGCTGATCGACGACAACGCGCTGTTCCGGCATCCCAATCTGGCCGACATGCGCGACACGTCAGAGGAGCCGCAGGCCGAAACGGACGCCCGCCGGGCCGGGCTGAGCTACGTCAAGCTCGACGGGGAGATCGGCTGCATGGTGAACGGGGCCGGGCTGGCGATGGCGACGATGGATATGACGAAGCTGTTCGGCGGATCGCCCGCCAACTTCCTCGACATCGGCGGCGGGGCGCAGGCCGAGACGGTCAAGCAGGCGTTCGAGATCATCCTCGCAGACCCGTCGGTCAAGGCCGTGCTGATCAACATTTTCGGCGGCATCACGCGCGGGGACGAGGTGGCACGGGGGATTCTGGCTGCCATCGAGGAAATCCAGCCGGACGTGCCGATGGTCGTGCGGCTCGCCGGGACAAACGCCAAAGAGGGCTTCCAACTCCTCCAAGAGGCGGAGATGACGACCGCCGAAACGCTGGCCGAGGCCGCACAAAAAGCGGTCGAAGCCGCGCAGAACAACTCCTAATCAACGAGAGGCGAAAAATACCGTGAGCATACTTGTTGACCGCGACACGCGCCTGATCATACAGGGGATCACGGGCCGTGAAGGCCGTTTCCACACGGAACAGATGCTCGACTATGGCACGCAGATCGTCGCGGGCGTGACGCCCGGCAAGGGTGGGGAATGGGTGCGTCAGGTGCCCGTATTCGACACGATGAGCGCCGCCGTCGAAGCGACCGAGGCCAACTGCTCGGTGATTTACGTCCCGGCCCCGTTTGCGGCGGATGCCATCTACGAGGCGGCAGACGCCGGGGTGCCGCTCATCGTCTGCATCACCGAGGGAGTGCCGATCCTCGACATGATCCGCGTACGCGCCTTCCTCGATCAGAAGGGCGCGCGGCTGGTCGGGCCGAACTGCCCCGGCCTGCTGACGCCGGGCGAGACAAAAGTTGGCATCATGCCGGGGGATATCGCCATGCCGGGCAGCGTGGGCGTCGTCTCGCGTTCGGGCACGCTGACGTATGAGGTGGTCGACGCGCTGACCAAACACGGGATGGGCCAGTCGACCTGTGTAGGCATCGGCGGCGACCCGATCAACGGGACGAGCTTCATCGACGTGCTCGCCATGTTCGAGGACGATCCGGCGACGGATTGCATCGTGATGATCGGGGAGATCGGCGGCACGGACGAGGAGAAGGCCGCCCGCTTCATCGCGGACAGCGTCACCAAGCCGGTCGTGGGGTTCATCGCCGGGCGGACCGCGCCGCCGGGCAAGCGGATGGGGCACGCCGGGGCCATCGTCGAGGGAGGGACCGGCACCGCCGCCGAGAAAATCCAGGCGCTTGAGGCGGTCGGCGTGCGGGTAGCTGATCACCCGGAGCAGATCCCGGAGCTGCTCGAAAACTGCCGGTAGACATCAACCGCCCGATAAACGCATCGCCACACGATAAGAACAGGGGAACGGCTCGATAAGCCGCTCCCCTATGTGGTGATGCGGGACGACATCCCCCGGCGGTGACATCTGCTTCCACCTGTTACGGCTCAGAAGCGTCCCCGCTCAGGCCAATGGCGAATCCCACGACGATCAGACTGAACCCCGCCGCCGTGCCGAGGAACTGCCGATAGCCAAAGCCCGGCGTTACCATGCCCAGCTTGAGCGCATCAGCGAATGCCGCCAGCCCTGCCAGCACGAGCCCCAACAGGGCGATGCCACAGCCGACGAGCTTCGCCCTGCGCGATCGGCGGTCCGCCATGAAGGTTCTCCGATCCCGATCAGGGATTATTGGCCTGCCATGCCTCTTCCAAACACTGCTGCGGATCGCCGGTGTTCGGGCCAGGTTCCGACGCGACACAATTCAACCAGACATCGGGGTCCGCATTCTGGGCGCGGACAAACTGCCGGGCCGAATCGCAGTCGACCTCGTGGGCTGCGTCCTGACAGTAGTCGAAACATCCTACCCCCTCCTGGAACAAACAGGCCAGAGGCGGCAGGGCAAGCTCAGGGCCGCCACCAGTCGACGAGCTGGTAGGAAGCGATGAATCGGTTGGAGACGCGCCGGTAGGAACCGGTGTGGCAGTCGAAGGCGCGGTAGCAGACGGCTCAGGGGTGGTGGGCGCGGCCAGCGGGGAGCCGCCTCCGCCTAAAAGGGCGCTCATCATAATAATGATCACGACAATGAGGATACCGATCACGACCACCCCGCCGATGACGAGCATCCCCTGCTGGCTGCGTCCGCCAGCAGCGACGGACGGCTGGGCGCGCCGCTGCGACCCGCGTCCCCCACTGCGCGTGCGCTGCTCGGCGACTTCCAGTGACTCGCGAGCTGCCCGCACGCGGGAACGAGCCTCCGACAGCGCGTCAGATGAATCGTCAAGCCCCGGCTCAGCTGCGCCGGATGAACGGTCCGCCGGTGGCTGGCCACCCTCACGAATACGCCGGATGCGCTCTTCTGCCGCCCGACGTTCCTCTTCACTCATATCACTCATGTCAGTTTCCCTCACCCATTTCACGGGGCGAACAGCCGGTTAGATTTTCACCGCCCGCCCGGCATCCGTAAGACGACATCTACTGGCCAAGATCAAAGCGCAGCGTCTGGATGGCGGGCAGCAGATCCTCAAGCGGACATGACGTGCCACTGTAGCCGACGTGCACCAGCCGGTTGAAGCCGAGCGCATCCGCATAAGTGCCCCCCGCCTCCCCCACCGTAAAGGCCCAGGTGAATCCGGGCATCGCGATGTCGCCCAGCACCCAGGTCTGCAAGGGCGATAATTCTGCCAGATCGGCCTGCCGCTCGAAGCTATCATAGCGCTCCGCGAGGTGTTCGTCTGCCGTCTGCCCGGTGATGATATACACCATAAGCGTACAGACACTCGTGTCGGCTGCCCAATCAGGACGCAACGAGATGGCCTGTCCCGGCGTCGTGCCGAGCGACGCTGCCAGCCCCCCGTCCACGTTGAACGGTGTCCACGCCGCCGGCGTGGCGATGCAGAATCCCTCGCGCACGTGAAGCTCGAAGCCCTCCGGCACGGGGCATGGCCCGGTCAGCGCCGCGAGCGGCGTGCCTGCGACGACCGCGGTCCCCGCCCCCGCGTCTTCGGCTGGCTCGCGGGTGGTGGTGGAAGGCACAGCGCTGCCCGCCACCGAGGCCGCCGTTGCTGCTGCATCGGCCTGCAACGTGTAGGAGAGATCGGGGTTGGTCATGGCGGCAAATTCGCCCGGCTCGGCAGGCTGCGGATCGGACGCTGTTTTATCCCCTTGACGGGCGCATCCACTGGCGAGCAGGCACACAAAAACCAGCAGGGCGAGCCTGCCCCAGCACTTCCCTACACAACGCCAATTCTGCCCTTCCATAGGTGCCATCTTACCCTAAGTTCGAGCCCAGCAAAAGCACACTTTTTGATTGTGCCGGTTAGTACTTGACAGCAGCACGTACACCATGTAGGATGTTTAACGATATAAGGTAAGCGTCCATCCTGCCGCGGAGGACGCTTTTTGCCATCCGAAACCTCCTGACACTGAACAAGGAGAATGTGCATGTCACTACCCTGCGCCATCTATGCGTAGGAGGGAGCGCTCCAGGTGAGCGAACACCGGAAGGTTTATTAAAAACTTAAGAGGAGAAGGAGACCGATGAAAAAGGGAATGCTGTGGTTGCTGATCCTGGCAGCTGTGGCGCTGACGCTGGCTGCCTGCCAGCCTGCCGCGACAACTGAGGAACCAACCGAAGAACCTATGGAAGAGGCCACCGAGGAACCCATGGAGGAGGCTACCGAGGAGCCCATGGAAGAGGCTACCGAAGAGCCTACCGAAGAGGCGATGGCCGAAGGTGGCGAGCCTGCTGTGTGTGCCGAAGACGCCATCGGCTGCGCCGTCATCCCTGAGGGCGAGACGATCAAGATCGGCTACGCTGGCCCGACCGCCGGTGACTACGCCGCGTTTGGCACGGACATCTCCAACGCAGGCCTGATCGCCGTCGAAGACGCCGAACCCCTAGAAGGCTGGAGCTTCGAGCTTGTCATCGAGGACACAGGGGGCACGCCGGAGGGTGGCGCTGCCGTTGCCAACCGCTTCGTCTCTGAGCCGACGATGGTCGCCATCGCGGGCCACACGTTTTCCGGCTCCACCGAAGCGGCTATTCCGATTTACGACGAGGCGGGCTATCCTATGCTCTCGCCGTCGGCCACCAACCCCAGCCTGACGGAGATGGGCTCCAAGGTGTTCAACCGCATCGCCTTCACCGACTCGGTGCAGGGTGAGGAAGCCGCCGCGTATCTGTATAACGTGCTCGGCCTGCAATCACTGGCCGTCATGCACGACGGTGGCGCGTACGGCCAGGGTCTGGCCGAAGTCGTCGCCGATCACTTCCAGGCGCTTGGCGGTGAGGTCCTTACCGTCGAGGCCATCACCCCCGGCGAGACGGACTACAGCGCCCCGTTGGCCGGTATCGGCGCGCTGGCGCCTGATGCCGTCTTCTTCGGCGGCTACAGCGCCGAAGCCGCTGTCATCGCCAACCAGATGCCCACCGCCGGACTCGGCGATGCGGTCTTCTTCAGCGATGATGGCACCTACGGCACGGACTTCCTCAACCTGACAGACGCGGACAACGCCGAGGGGGCATACGCCACCTCGCTCGTCCCGCCCGAATCCGCGGCACGGGAAGACTTCGACCAGAAGTACACTGATGCCTACGGGCAGGCGCCGGGCGTGCTGTCAGCTTTCACCTGGAATGGCTACGACATCGTTGCGGCGCTGATCAGCGTGGTCAGGGATACAGCAGTTGTCGGCGACGATGGCAACCTCTACGTTCCGCGTGCCACGCTGACCGAGAACGTGCGCGGTCTGGAAGGCTACCAGGGCCTGAGTGGCACCATTTCCTGCAACGAAGTTGGCGAGTGCAACACCGCCGGTCCGACGTTCTACATGGTCCAGGACGGCGCGTGGGTTTTAGCGCCAATGGAGTAAGACGTTAACCATCGTCTAAGCAGGTTTCAAGACATTTGCAGCGTACGAGGCAGGCATCGTCTGTCTGCCTCGTTGCTGCATGTCTAACTCAGTTAGCACCCCGCTGACTACACTTACCATACTGGGGGACACATGGAAGAAACCACTCGCCCCGTCAAGCGGACACCCGTCGATACCTACCGGGTGGTCCAGTTCGTCATCGGCGTGTTATTCGTCATCTATCTTCTCTGGCGCTTATATCAGGTTCTGATCGTCGAGAGCCTCTACGGGCCGGACACCTGGGCACGCTTCGCCATCTCCGGTCTGATCCTCGGCAGCGTGTACGCCGTCATCGCCATCGGTTATACACTGGTATACGGCATTCTCTTTATGATCAATTTCGCGCACGGCGAGGTCATGATGCTGGGCGCGTTCGCCGGGTATTTCGTGCTGGAGGCGCTCAAGGCCATCGTCGTCAACCCGGCAGCAGAGCTATCATTTCTCAATGCCTATCCGATTATTGCGATTATCCTGGCCTTCGCAGCGGGGATGGCCGTCTCGACGGTCAGCGGCATTTACCTGGAACGGATCGCCTACCGCCCCCTGCGCGCGGCACCGAGGCTCGTACCGCTCATCAGCGCGATTGGCGCATCGATCTTCTTGCAGAATGCCGCGCAGCTCGTGTTCAGCCCACAGCGGCGCACCTACGCCAACCCGGACATCCTGACACGTGGCCAGGGGTGGGAGCTCATGATCAACGGGCGCCCGGTGGTCCTCACATACACCGGCGTGTTTACCTTCGTGCTGTCGATCCTGATCATGATACTGCTGTATACGATCGTGCAGCGCACCCGGCTGGGACGCGCCATGCGCGCCGTCGCCGAGGATAAGCAGATCGCGGCCCTGATGGGTATCAACGTCAACCGCGTCATCGCACAGACATTCGCCATAAGTGGGGCGATGGCCGGTGCGGCGGGCGTCATGTGGGGGATTCACAACGGCATCATCTACCATTATGTCGGCTTCATTCCCGGTTTGAAGGCCTTCACCGCAGCGGTTCTGGGCGGGATCGGCAACATCCCCGGCGCGATGCTCGGCGGGCTGTTTCTGGGGCTGGTGGAGGCCATCGGCCCGGCGCTGCTCGGTATCGACTTCCAGCTTAAGGACGTTATCGCATTTTCGATCCTGGTGCTGGTGCTGATCTTCCGGCCTTCCGGCATCCTGGGTGAAGTGCTAACAGAGGAGAAAGTCTGATGCGTGGGCAAATTCGACGTGGGGTCAATGCTGGCATCACTTTCGCCCTTATCCTCGTGTTCCTGGCACTGATCGGCTTCACGGTCACTGGCTCGGAGATCATCGGCGGCCTGTTCGGTCTGGAGAATATCGAGCTTACGCAGGGAAACCCACCTCCGAGCAGCATGGTTCTAAGCTTCATCATCCTGATCGGCCTGTTCGGACTGTGGGCCGGATCGCGCGGCGCGCACTCAGATGAGACCCCCAACTGGCTCAGCGCGCTGACCGGCAGCCTGGCCGCTGGTGTTGCCGCCGGGTTGATCTTCGGCCTGTTCGTCGTCATCGTGGGCAGTATCGCGGCTACGGGCGCTGACATGCGCGTCTACCTCGCCCAGTTATCGACCGAGGCCGTCGCGCTTCTTGCGCTGGGCCAGCCGCCCGTCGTTGGCGCGCTGCTCGATCTGGTCGTGCTGGCGGTGGCCGGGCTGCTCGGCGGCCTGTTGAACCGCCTGCTGGGCAGCGGTGGGTGGCGCACGCAGATCAGCCGCCGGTGGGCGGGTGTGGGTGAATGGTTCCGCAGCATACCTGCCATGCGCTCGATGCGCGAGAGCAAGCTGAGCGACTACATCCTGTACGCCGTTCTGCTGGCCGTCGTATTGATCCTGCCCGCGGTGATCGGGCGCTACTGGAATTACACGCTGGGCACGGTCGGCATTTACGTGCTGCTGGGCCTGGGATTAAACATCGTCGTCGGGATGGCGGGCCTGCTCGACCTCGGCTACGTCGCCTTCTTCGCCATCGGCGCATACGCCGTGGCCCTGCTAACCGCGCCGGAGCCGCACCAGCTGATGTGGAGCTTCTGGGCGGCACTGCCCGTCGGCGTCGTTCTGGCCGGGCTGGCGGGCATCCTGCTGGGCATCCCGGTACTACGTCTGCGCGGCGACTATCTCGCCATCGTCACGCTCGGCTTCGGCGAGATCATCCGCATCCTGTCTAAGAGCGACATGCTAACGGGCTTCTCCGGTGGGCCGCGCGGGGTGCGCAACATCGCCGGGCCGACGCTGTTTGGGTTCCCGTTCAACAATGAGCAGCAGTTCATGTATTTGATCATCGCCGGGTGCCTGATCGTCATCTTCGTCACGTCCCGTCTGCAAACATCGCGGGTTGGGCGGGCGTGGATCGCGATGCGCGAGGATGAGACGGTCGCCCAGGCGATGGGCATTAACACGTGGCAGTATAAGTTGATGGCCTTCGCCATCGGCGCAGCCTTCGCCGGGCTGGGCGGCGTGCTGTTCGCCTCCCGCAACCAGTTCACCGGACCGGAGGACCATAACCTGCTCGTCTCTATCAACGTCCTGTCACTCGTCATCGTCGGCGGCATGGGCAGCATCCCCGGCGTGATCGTCGGCGCACTTGCCCTGAAGGGGTTGCCTGAGATTCTGCGCGAGGTGGACACATACCGGATGCTGGTCTTCGGCGGGTTGCTCGTTGCGATGATGGTCCTACGCCCGGAGGGCATCTGGCCGTCCAAGCGCCGCCGCCTGGAGTTGGAAGCCCACGAGGAGGGCGGCCTCCCCGCCGAGGAAGCCGCAGAACAACCCCTGTCCGCGCCGGGAGGTATACCGACATGACACCCGTACTTGAAACGAGCAACCTCACCAAGCGCTTTGGTGGGCTAATCGCCGTCAACAGCGTCGACCTCGTCGTCCCGGAGCGCATCATCGCCAGCGTGATCGGCCCCAATGGTGCGGGCAAGACGACCTTCTTCAACTGCATCACCGGCTTTTACACGCCGGAGGAAGGCACCATCCTCTTT
>CAZWUX010000017.1:0-7310 GCA_964637665.1 uncultured Anaerolineae bacterium | reverse complement strand
GCCGATCATCGGCCTCTCGCCAGATCAGATCGCCAAGCGGTCCATCGCCCGCACGTATCAGAACATCCGGTTATTCGCGGCCATGACGGCGCTGGAGAATGTGCTGGTCGGCCACCACCCACGCATGAAAAGCGGGCTGATCGGAGCCATCTTCCACACGCCCGCCACGATGCAGGAGGAGCGGGAAGCCTTCCGGCGAGGCATGGAGCTGCTGGAGATCGTCGACTTGCAGGATGAGGCGAATACGCTGGCGAGCAACCTGCCTTACGGCGCGCAGCGCCGCCTGGAGATCGCCCGCGCGCTGGCGAACGAGCCAACCCTGCTGCTGCTCGACGAGCCTACCGCCGGGATGAACCCGCTGGAGACGGGCGATCTGATGGCGTTCATCCTGCGCATCCGGGACGAACTGGGACTTACCATCCTGCTCATCGAGCATGACATGCGTGTCGTGATGGGCATCTCCGACCAGGTGACCGTGCTCGACTATGGAACAAAAATCTCCGAGGGGACGCCCGAAGCGGTTCAGAAGGACGAGAAGGTGATCGAAGCCTACCTCGGCAAGCCAATGGAGCAGGTAAGCTGATGGCTCTCCTCGAAGTTCACGACATTCACACGTACTACGGGAACATCCACGCGCTGAGAGGTATCTCGATCAGCGTTGAGGAAGGCGAGATCGTCACACTCATCGGCGGCAACGGCGCGGGCAAGTCCACGACGCTCAACACGATTTCCGGGATCACCCCGGCACGGTCCGGGCAAGTGATGCTGGCCGAGCAGGACATCACGAGCCTGCCGCCCCACGAGATCGTGGAGCTGGGAATCACGCAGGCGCCGGAGGGGCGGCGCGTCTTCGCCCGCCTTACCGTCCGTGATAACCTCGACCTCGGGGCCTACACGCGCCGCGACCGCGATGGGATGGAGGATTCGCTGCGGCAGGTATACGGCATCTTCCCCCGGTTGGAGGAACGCGCCGCGCAGCCGGGCGGCACTCTGTCCGGAGGGGAGCAGCAGATGCTCGCCATCGGGCGGGCGCTGATGGCGCAGCCGCGCGTCCTGCTGCTGGACGAGCCGTCGATGGGCCTAGCGCCTATCCTCGTGCAGGAGATCTTCGATGTCGTCAAGCAGCTTAACGAGGCCGGTACAACGATTCTGCTCGTCGAGCAGAACGCGCAGGCCGCGCTCTCGATCTGCGACCGGGGTTACGTGCTCCAGACCGGCGAGATCGTGCTGAGCGGAACCGGCACGGATCTGCTGAAAAACGAGATGGTGCGTAAAGCCTACCTCGGCGAGCAGTAACAGCCGCCGGCGTATGGCCGAATACACCGGTCAGCCTGGACGCAGGCCTGCCAGCCTCAAAACAGACTTTTCCGCCCGCCCGCCGCAGACGACTATCCTGTGGTGGGCGGGCCTTTTGATCCTGCTGATTGTGGCGGCGGCGCTGCGCTTCTCCCGCGCGGACTGGGACGGCGGGGGGGAGTTTCACCCCGACGAGCGGGCCATCCTGTTCGTCGCCCAGGAGATCGCCCTGCCCCGCACCATCGCCGATCTGCACCCGGCGGCATCCCCGCTAAACCCGCTGCGCGGCCCGGACGGCGCGCCGCGCTCCTACGCCTACGGGCATCTACCGCTGTACGCCAACGCGGCGGCGAGCTGGGTTCTCGGCGCGATCTGCTCCGGCCAGCCGGGCGGCCCGTGCGCCAACCTGCCCCCGGACAGCTTCGCCGGGAGGCTGCTCAACGTGGCGGGCAGTTCGCACAATGCCCACCTGATGGTCACCGGGCGGGCGCTCGCGGCGGCGGCCAGCACGGCGACGGTGCTGCTCACCGCCCTGCTCGCCCGGCGGCTGTTCGGCGCGTGGGCCGGGCTGCTGGCAGCCAGCTTTGCGGCGTTCAGCGTGCTCGCCATCCAGAACGCACATTTCGGCACGGTCGACGCGCTGCTCGCGATGTTTTCCACGGGGGCCATGTGGTGCATCGCCCGCCATTGTGAAACCCGGCACCGGCGAGACGCGCTGCTCAGCGGCATCATGGTCGGGCTGGCCGCCGGAATCAAGATCACGGGGATGCTTCTCGCCGTACCACTGTTGGCGGGGAGCATCCACCTCCAACCTCGTTTCAGGCTGGCGCGCGGCCATCACCTGGTGGAGGCGGCGGTGGCGGCGGCCCTCGCTTTCGGCCTGTCGAACCCCTACGCGATCGCCGATCCGGCCCTGTTTGTCACGAATACCGGCCTTCAGCTTGGGATGGCCTCCGGGCTGTTCGACTGGCCTTTCGTGCGGCAGTATGCCGGGACGCCCCCCATCATTTACCCTGTCGGGCAGCAGATAGGGTGGACGCTCGGCCCGCTGTTGACGGCAGCCGCCTATGCCGGATTGATATGGGCGACGATCCGCGCCATCAGAGAGCGGCGGGGGGATGTCTTCGCCGCCGTCACGTGGGCATGGATCGGGCTGTTAGTCGTCGGGGCGGGCTACGCGAAATTCCCGCGCTACATGATGCCGTTCACGCCGACGCTGTTTGCGCTGGCCGGAGGCGCACTCGTGTGGCTGGCGGAACGCGGCCCGGCGTGGCGACGGGTGGTGTGGACCGGCGGACTGCTGACCATTGTCTGCACCGCAGCTTACGCGGCAGGCTTCACCCGGATGTACGCGCAGCCGCATCCATGGATCGCGGCCAGCGAGTGGATCTATCACCATATCCCCATGGGAACGACCATCGTAGTCGAACGGTGGGATGATCCGCTGCCGCTCGACATGGCCGTGGACGGGACCGGCACCCTGCGCGACGAGACGTACGACGCCCGGATGATCGACCCGTTTGCCGAGCCGGACGACGCGGCGAAGCTGCGCGCGCTGCTGAGCGACGTGTCGGAGGCAGAGTACGTTATCCTGTCGAGCAAACGGCTCTATGGGACCATCCCCCGGTTGGACGACCGCTATCCGCTGACGGCAGCGTATTACCGGGCGCTGTTTGCGGGTGAACTGGGCTTCGAACTGGAAGCGACCTTTGAGCGACACCCCAACCTGGGTGGATGGACTCTCGTGGATGACCCATTCAGCCGCGCCAACCTCGCAAATCCCCTGCCCCCCGCCGGGGCGCGCGTGATCAACCTGGGATTCGCCGACGAGTCGTTCGTCGTCTACGACCATCCACGCGTGCTGATCTTCCATAACCGGGCGCATTATTCGGCTGGGGAGTTATTTGACATCGTCCGGCGCATCGCGGACGGGTAACGCATCGTCGTTTCGTGATACAATCAGGGCAGATGCGATAGCGGGATGGCAATGCCACCCGCCGAAAATGACGCGATTCCAACGAAATCCGCGTTGACAGCCCGGCACGGGACTCGTTATAATGATGACCTGCCCCGGAGCCGGGGCATTGTTACGTCAAACCGCGTTATTAGATACCGCTCTTCCCCTGGGTCGCCCCTTCGGGCCGCGCACCCAGGCGGCAAGCGAAGAACGGGAGATGAAAAATAGATGTACGCAATCGTCCGCATTGGCGGGAGACAGTACCCGGTCGAGGTCGGCAAGACGGTTGTCGTCGAGAAACTGCCTTACGAAGTCGGCGAGTCGGTAGAGTTCGACGAGATTCTATACGTCGGCGGGGATGAGCCTGCGATCGGGCAGCCCCTCGTGGACGGCGCCAGCGTGAAGGCGGAAGTCGTCGAGCAGTTCAAGGGCAAGAAGATCGTCGTGTTCAAGTACAAGCCGAAAGTCCGCTACCGTCGCAAGTACGGGCACCGGCAGCATTACACGCGTCTGCGCGTCGACGACATCACGACCGGCTGACCACGAGAACATCGAGCGGCGCACGCCAGCCGCCGCAGGGACAGAGACGAGGGATTAATCATGGCACACAAAAAAGGTGCTGGTTCGACAAAGAATGGCCGTGACAGCAACCCCAAGATGCTCGGCGTCAAGAAGTACAGCGGCGAGTACGTGATTCCGGGGAACATCATCGTGCGGCAGCGCGGCACCAAGTTCCACCCCGGCGAGAACGTCGGCATGGGCAAGGATTACACGCTGTTCGCCACCGCCGAAGGCTTCGTGAACTTCGGCTGGGCCAAGGGCGGGCGCAAAGTCGTCACCGTCCAGCAAGAGGACCCCAACCTGCTCTAAACCCGGCTGATCGAAACCAGCCAGGGCAAGAGCCTCCAGAAAAAGTGGCAGTACGCCACCCCTCAGGCGAGGGGCCGTGCTGCGAGAAAAGAGGGACCCTGACGTGAGAGAAGGAATCCATCCAACCTGGTATGAAGAGGCCCGTGTGATCTGCGCGTGCGGCAACACGTGGACGACCGGCGCCACACAGGCGGAGATTCGCACGGATATTTGCAGCGAATGTCACCCGTTTTACACCGGGCAGCAGCGTATCGTCGATACCGAGGGTCAGGTCGACCGCTTCATGAAGCGGCTTCAGGCCCGCGAGGAACGCCTGTCGGCCCGCGAGGCCGAGCAGGAGGCCGGGATATCGCCCGATCTGGCGATCACCGAGCTTGAGATCGGCACCCGCTACGAAAAGGCGCTCGAAGAGGCGGGGATCACGGTCGTGGGCGACATCCTGTCGCTGCTTGAGGAAGCGGGCGACCGCGGTCTGACCGACATCAAGGGCATCGGCGCAAAAACGCTGGTCGACATCAAAAAGGAGCTGCGCTCGCGAGGCTACGAACTGCCGGAGTAGGCAGCCAGCGTCTCGCTCAGCGGGGCCTGGATCGAGACTCGTGGTAATCAGGGCGCGGCATCCCCAGCTTGGATGTCGCGCCTTACTGTTTTCTCAGCGGCAAGAAGGAGCGAACCTGCCACTATGAGACACAGCCGGGGCCGTGTCGAGGTAATCTGCGGGAGCATGTTCAGCGGGAAGTCAGAGGAACTGATTCGCCGCGTGCGGCGGGCCAAAATCGCCCGGCAGAAGGTCCAGATTTTCAAGCCCAGCGTCGACAACCGGTATGGGAACGACACCGTGAACTCACACGACGGGCGGGAGCTGACAGCCATTGCCGTCGAAAAGGCGCGTGATATCCTCGATTACCTCGACGAGGACACGAACGTCGTCGCGTTCGACGAAGCCCAGTTCTTCGATCCCGATCTGAGCGCGCTGTGTCACCAGCTAGCCGAGGAACAGGACGTGCGCGTGATCGTCGCCGGGCTTGACCTCGACTTCCGGGGTGAGCCGTTCGGCCCGATGCCCGCGCTCATCTCGCAGGCCGAGCAGGTCGATAAGCTGCACGCCATCTGCGTCATATGCGGCGACGAGGCGTCACGCACCCAGCGCATCATCAACGGCAAACCCGCCCATTACGATGATCCCATCATCCTGATCGGAGCGACCGAATCGTACGAGGCGCGCTGCCGCCACTGCCACGAGATTCCGGGACGCCCGGCCTGAGCGGCCTGTATCCGCGCGCCAGCTATAGGACCTGATCGTTAGCCATCCCTGGAGCAGCCGATGCCGCCACCCCCCGAAGAGATTCTGGACCATATCCTGATCGATTCTGCCACGCTCCAGAAGCGCATCGCGGAGCTGGGTGAGGAGATCAACCAGGATTATCAGGTCGATCATGATGTGATTCTGATCGGCATCCTCAAGGGCAGCCTGCTGTTCATGGCAGACCTCATGCGTCACCTGACGGTTCCGCACATGGTCGACCTGCTGGACATCACGTCCTACGGGGCAGGCGTTCGCGAGTCGACCGGCACCGTCAGGATTCTGAGGGACATCACGTTCTCTATCGAACACCGCCACGTCCTGATCGTGGAGGACATCATCGACTCAGGGCGCACGCTCGAACAGGTATTGCGCCTGCTGCGCTCGCGCAGACCGGCCAGCCTGCGCGTCTGCACGCTGCTGGACAAGGTGGACCGGCGCGAGGTCGTCATTCCGGTGGATTACACGGGGTTCCAGATTCCAAACGACTTCGTGTTCGGCTACGGGCTTGACATCGACGAGTACTACCGCAACCTGCCCTACATCGGGGTCGTCAAGCCGGGCGTCGTGATCGACACCGAAACGTGACCGGATCGAGCGACCCGGCATCCGGCCCCGCAGATGACTCCCGCAGTGGTTGAACCCCGGCGCGCGTTCGAGTGGCCGGACATCGTCGAGGTGCTGGCGCGGCAGGCAAGCGCCCCCGACCAGCTTTATCTCGTCGGCGGGACGGTGCGCGACGCCCTGCTGGGCTACCCCGTGCATGATATCGACATCGCAACCCCGCTGGATGGACTCGCCATCGCCCGCGAGATGGCCGATTCGCTGGGGGGCGCGTACTACCCGGTCGACCGTGAACGGCAGACGGGCCGGGTACACGTCACGCACGACGGCGAGGACATTATCGTCGACGTTGCCAGTTTCCGGGCCGACGGCCTGAGCGCCGACCTCGCAGGGCGCGACTTCACGATCAACGCGATGGCGACGCCGCTCGACGATCTGAGCGCGCTGATCGATCCGCTGGGCGGGCAGGCGGACCTGTTCGACCGGCGCGTGATCCGCCAGTGCCGCTCGGACAGCGTCGTGCGCGACCCGATCCGCGCGCTGCGCGCGGTGCGCCAGTCCCTCCAGTTCCGGCTGACCATCACGCCGGAGACCACCGCCGCCATCCGAAAGGCCATCCCAAGCCTGACAACCGGTGGGCACTTAAACCAGCCGGAGCGGGTGCGGGATGAGGTGTTTAAGATGCTGGCGGGCGGGAAGCCAGCCGCCGCGCTGCACGCCCTGAACGCGCTGAGGGCGCTGGACACCATCACGCCCTACCCCCCTCCCCCACAGCAGGAATTAGAGGAACGTATCGCGGTCGTCAACCGGTTTCAGGATTTGTTCGACATCATTGGTGCGGGGCGCGACGATAACACTGCTGCCGATCTGATGCTGGGCATCGCAGTGATGGTGTTGGATCGCTACCGGCGGCAGCTTCAGGAGCACATCGGGCGGAAGCTGGCGGATGGGCGACCGCTGACTGCCCTGCTGCACCTGGGCGCACTCACACCGCCGGAGATCGACATGCCGGGGAAATTGTGGGCGGGCTATCTGCACTTGTCGAACGCAGAAGAGGCGATTCTGGACGCGCTGTTGGAAGCCCGGCGGGCCTTCCCTGCCGAGCGCCCGGTGGGCCGCCGGGAAGCACATCGCTACTTCCGGGGGCCAGGAGAATCCGGGGTCAGCGGCGTTCTGCTGGTACTCGCCGAGCAGCTATCCTATCAACCAGCCGGCGGACCCGACCCGGAGGGGTGGTCTGACCTGCTGACCGAGGCAGCCGCTCCGCTGCTCGAAGCGATGTTCCGCGAGCACCAGCAGGTCGTCGCGCCGCCGCCGCTC
>CAZWUX010000016.1:24111-27788 GCA_964637665.1 uncultured Anaerolineae bacterium | reverse complement strand
GCGGTCAGCGCGGTGCCGACCACGACGGCGTGCGCGCCCGCTTCGATGGCCTGTCTGCACTGCTCCGGCGTTTGGTAGTGCCCCTCCGCGATGACGGGCACGCCGAGTTCCGAAACGATGTCGGCCACGAGGTCGATCGGCGGGCCGGGCATTTTCTCATCCGGGTAGGCGTAGCGTGACGAGGTCGTCGCGACGATGTCCACGCCCTGCTCCACCGCGAAGCGGGCGTCTTCGAGCGTGGCAACGTCGGCCATGACGGGCGCGTCGATCTCCTCTTTGATGCGGCGGATGCGCTCCTTGAGGTACGCCACGTCGGCGTCGTACTCCGGCAGCACGTGCAGGGCGATGATCTCCACCCCCAGCCGGGCGATTTCATGGGCCGATTCGACCGTTGGGGTGATGTACACACGCGGGTGCTGGGTTGGCAGGCGGATTTTGTAGATGCCGATGACCGGCAGACCCACTGCCCCTTTGATCGCCGCGATGTCCAGCGGGCCATCGGCGCGAATCCCGACCGCTCCCGCCATCTCGGCAGCTCTCGCCATCGCGGCCATGTAAGCCGGGCCATGCAGTGGGGCGCCGGGGGCGGCCTGACATGAGACGATCAGGCCCCCCTCGAGTCCGAGATCATCCAGTCTGGAACCCATATTGCAGTCTCCCTCTCCTGTGCCTATCTGAGTTCAGGTTCTTCGCGCCCTTCGGGAAGGATCGCGTCTAGAATATCACGCATCGAGTCGGGCACGTCGGGGTTCAGCCCCTTTGCCAGCGCCCAGTAGTACGTCATCATCTGGAGAACGGGCAGGTAGTAAAGCGCCGTCAGCATGGGGTCGACCCGGTCCGGCAGCGTCATAACGTGCTCGGCCAGCCCGGCCATGTCAAGCCCCGGCTCGGCGATGCTCAGGCGGGTCACGCCGAACTTCCCGGCGAGGGTCAACAGCTGCTTGTTGATCTCGTAGTCATACGCCGTGACGAGCGGAAGCAGCAGCCAGCTGCCATCCATCGCGCCCAGCGGCCCGTGCAGCACGTCGCCTGTGTCGTCTGCGTGCGTCGCGACGTAGGCCGTCTCCTGAAGTTTCACGGCCATTTCGAGCGCCGCGCCGTAGTTGCTGCCCGTGCCGCTCACGACGACCGGCGACTTGGCCTGTATTTCCGGGAGCAACTGCTGGACGGACGGCTCCAGCGTGGCGATGACCCGTTCGATGCCGTCAGGCGCGCCGAGCAGGGCATCCAGCCGCCGCTGCGTCTCGTCGCTTTCGGCGTCCGACAGCGCCAGCGCGAGGTGCATCATGAGCGCCGCGCACGCCATGACGCTCTTCGTCTTGGGGAAGGTGATCTCCGGCCCTTCGCCGGTCAGCAGCACGAGTTCGGCGTTCTGGGCGAGCAGGCTGTCCGCCGATCCCGTCATCGCGACCCCGAACGCGCCCTGCTCGATCGTGGCCTTGAGCGCGTTGACCACCCAATCCCGCTCTCCCGAACGCGATACAACCACCGCCAGGGTGTGGCTGTCCACGAGCCGCTCAAGATAGTAGTCGAGTTCGGTCGCCGGGAGGACGTGCGTGGGCAGCGGGCAGTGATAGCGGAACACCGGAGCGGCCATCACGGCGGCGGTGTACGAACTCCCGATGCCGAGGATAAAGATCCGCTCGATCTGCGCATCGCGAACCCGGTTGACGATGGTCTGGATGGCGTCGGCATTGCTGTCAAACGTCCGTCGAAGCGCTGCCGGACTCTCGTGGATATAGTCGATCATGTGATAGTGTTGGGACATCTGCGTTTTTTCCTTTGACGGCTGGTTATGACGGTTACCGGTAGTCGCCAGTAAAGGGGGGCTATATGTGCTCGATGATCTCATCAGCCCCGGTGATCATCGAGACGATCTCGTCGGGCATGATGCCTTCTCGCTCGCGCTCGCCGCGTATGATGCCCCGGCGCAGCACGACGATGCGGTCGACGACGGAGAAGACGTGTTCGAGGTTGTGGCTGATGATGACCGTCGCCACGCCCTGATCCTTGAGCCGCCGGATAAGTTCGAGCGCCTGCCGTGACTCGCGGACGCCGAGCGCCGCCGTCGGCTCGTCCAGCAGCACGAGCTTCTTGCCCCACCCCACCGCCCGCGACAGGGCAATCGCCTGCCGCTGGCCGCCGGACAGGACCTCCACCTTCTCGCGCGGGGACCCCAGGTTGATCCTCAGCCGTTCGAGGATTTCGACCGTCTCCTGCTCCATCTCCTTCTGCTTGAGCACCTTGATCGCGCCCAGCAGCAGGGGCCTGACGCGCTCGCGGCCCAGGAACATGTTGCCGACCATGTCGAGGTTGTCGATCAGCGCGAGGTGCTGGTACAGCGTCTCGATGCCGAGCGCCTTCGCTTCCTCCGGGCTGTTGATGACGACCGGTTTTCCCTCGAAGTAAATGGCGCCCTCGTCCGCTTTCTCCACGCCGGAGATGATCTTCACCAGCGTCGATTTGCCTGCGCCGTTGTCGCCCACCAGCCCGACGACTTCATCCGGGTATACGTGGAAATCGACACTCTGGAGGGCCTGCACGGCCCCGAAGCTCTTGCTGATGTCTTTCATGTCCAGCAGCGGTTGGTTTTTGTCAGTCATCTGTCGGCTCCCTTACCGTAGCCGCTGCTTGAGCGTATCCAGCCCGACCGCGAGGAAGATCACGAGGCCGCGCACGATGCGGTACCAGTACGGCGACACGACGGCGACGGTGAGCGCGGCGTTGATCGCGCCCAGCAGCAGCACGCCGCCCAGCGCCCCGATCAGCGATCCCTTACCGCCTTGCAGGCTGACACCGCCGATGACCGCCGCTGCCATCACGTCGAAGGCCATCCCCTCCGCCATGCCAGGCAGCGCGGCGTCGAGCCGGGCCGACATGAACCACCCTCCGAGCGCGGATAGGATGCCGCTCAGCACGAAGGCCGTCATCACGACCTGGTCAGGTTCCAGGCCAAATGCGAACGCCGCGTCACGGTTTCCGCCCACCGCGTACAGCTTGCGACCGAACAGCGTGCTGGACGTGATGAAGTAGAAACCGGCGTAGAGCAGCCCGGTCACGATCACCAGCATCGGGACCGCGCCGACCTTGAAGGACGCGACGGCGTTGTAGAGGTCGGGGAAGCGGATGACCGCCTGACTCATCGTGAAGATGATCGTCAGGCCGCGAAAAACGATGAGCGTCGCCAGCGTCACGATGAACGGGTTGATCTTCAGCTTCGCCACGAAGAAGCCGTTCAGCAGCCCGATCAACCCCCCCATGCCGAGCATAGCCGGGATCGCGATCAGCGGGCTGAGTCCCCAGCCGGGCGTCGGGCTGTCCGTCCCCATGAGCACGGCTGCAAACATCGCGGTGAACGCGAGAATCGACTCGACCGAGAGGTCGAAGTTGCCCGTCAGCAGGCACAGCGTCTCGCCGATGACCAGAATGGCGAGAAACGTCGAGTGCACCAGGATGCTTATGATGATATCTCGCTGGAAATAGCCGGGGATGAACGAGAACCCGATGAAGGCTATCGCGAGAATGAGCCAGATCATATTGTCAAGGATGGCGTCGCGCACTTCGGGCCGCTGCCATAGCTGCCGCAGCCGTCCGGGCGTGCCGACCGCCGTATCCGCACTTAAACTCATTCAGTCCTCCTGCTAGCGTCGGTGGGCTGCCCATTCTGGATGCCAGAG
>CAZWUX010000016.1:0-24101 GCA_964637665.1 uncultured Anaerolineae bacterium | reverse complement strand
GCCAGAGGCAGCCCACCGGCTATCATCGATCTTGCCGTCCGTGTATCGTTACTGCATGTTGCCCCAGAGGGTCGGATCGTCCGCCTCATCCGGGTAGATCACACGGTTCTCCATGTTCAGGACCGGCCCCATGTACGGCTTTTCCTCGCTGGGGAAGGGTGCGACTCCGTAGTCAGGCGTCGGGTAGATCTTCGCCGGTGACCAGAAGGCCCCTTCACGCACCCACTCGTCGGGCAGTTCTTCGCCGTTCGCCAGCGCGAAGGCGATGTCAACCGCGACGCTGGTGAGGTCCACGATGGGGTTGTTGATCTGCACGTCGTTCCAGCCCTCACGCATGTAGTCCAGCCCCTGCGGCATCCCGCCCACACCCACGTAGAAGATGTGGCCGTCCTCGCCCGACACCGGGTAGCCCTCACGCTCCAGATAGGTCACGATGCCCGACGACAGCCAGTCGCTGTCGACGAAGATCGCGTCAACGTCGGGGTTCGCGACCAGAAGTTGCTCGACGCTGGCCGCCGCCATCTCCGGCTCCCAGGGGCCGCTGGTCGCGGTGAGCACTTCGATGTCCGGGTTGGCTTCCATCACCGGGTCCCAGCCCTCGCTGATGTCCGTCACCCAGGTGTCGGCCAGGTCGCCCAGCACGCGGATGACCTTGCCGCGCGGCTCGCCGTACTTCTCCGTCAGGTCTTCCACGATCATCTCCGCGCCGACACGTCCGATCCCGACCGTGTCGACGACCAGCAGCGCCGAGAGGGCGTTCGTCTCCCAGAGCGGGCGGTCGTAGGCGACCACGACGATGCCCTTTTCGGCGGCAGCCTCAACGCTCGGCACGAGTGCCAGCGGATCGACTCCGGCGAAGATGATGGCATCCGGGTTCGAGGCAACGGCGGTATCCCACTGCTGTACCTGCGTGGCGACATCGTATCCGGCGTCGAAGACTTGCAGATTGAAGCCGAGTTCGTCGGCCCGCTGCTTCGCGCCCTCGATGGCCGCCACGTACCATACGTCCTCCGTCCAGGGGACAAAGAACGCGATGTTGAGGACTTCTTCCTCGGCTGCCGGTTCTTCCATCGGTTCCTCGGCTGCCGGTTCTTCTGTCGGTTCCTCAGCCGCCGGTTCCTCCATCGGTTCCTCGGCTGCCGGTTCCTCAGCCGCCGGTTCCTCCATTGGTTCCTCGGCTGCCGGTTCTTCTTCTACCGGCGCTGGCGCGGCTGTGCACCCGGCCAGGATCAGCGCAAGAATGAGTAGACCGGCGAAGAGTATCGTTCTCTTCTTCATGGAATCTCTCCCCTACTTGGATTGAAGTGGAAAAGGTGATGCGCCAGTTCTCAACTTTGCTCCTGCCCGTTTCACCTCCTTTGGCGAGTCGGCGGCTCCCTGCCTGCCCGTGTTCAGGGAGCGCCGTGCGACGGTCGATGCGTTATGGCTGCGTCCCCCGGTGGGTCGGGTCAGACTCACGAAGGTATCGCCCCGGGTACAGGATCACGGATGCCGCACCGATCACACCGCCGTTCTTCCCCAGCGCGGAGATTTCGATGCTCTCAAGCCGTGCCATATACCAGGGGCTGGCGAGACGCGCCATCGTCCGCTTGATAGGCTCAACCAGCAGGTCGCCTGCCAGCGCGACCCCCCCACCCAGCACGATCAGGGTGGGGCTGAAAACGTGGAGCAGGGATGTCAGGCCGATGCCGAGAAAATGCCCGACCTGGTCCATGATGTCTCTGGCGACGGCATCGCCCGCGTTCGCCGCGATCGACACGTCGCGGGCCTCGAGGTTACCCTTTTCCTCCAGCATCCCGGCCAGCAGCGTTTCCTTGCCCCGTTTAATCTCTTTCAATGCCCGCGCTCGAATGGCGGGCGCGGCGGCGACTGCCTCTAGGCATCCCCGCCCCCCACAGGTGCAGTCCGCCAGCCCATTGGGGTCGACGATGATCATCCCCGTGTCGCCGGTGCTGCCCCAGCTGTACTGGACGAGGCCGTCCTGCGTGACGACGCTCGTCGCGATCCCCGTGCCGATCGCCATCAGCAGCATACGCTCGGCGTCGCGCCCCTTGCCGAACATGTGCTCCGCGATGCCCGCCGCGCTGAGGTCGTTCACGATGCCGATCGAGGGGCCGAACGCGTCACGCAGCGGCGAGTACAGCGGAAACCCCTCTAACGCCTGGATGCTGTTCGTCTGAAGCTGCACCCAGTCCGGGCCGTCGAAAAAGTGGGGGACGGTGAACCCAACCCCCTCGATTTGGTAATGCTCCGCCCGGCTGCGGTCGATGAAGGCCGAGACGCTCCGGCTCACGTCGTCCACCCACGCCACCGGATCGGCAGGTTGGGGAGTCGGAAACGAGTGATGCAGGTGTATCGTTCCCGCCTCGTCGACGACGGCGAGCTTGATGCTGGTTCCCCCTACGTCGACGCCGATCGCACATCTCATAAATCCTGTGCCCCTTCGAACTCAGACGACGTAGCTCAGATAATTGACCCGCTCCGGCGGCACCGGCTGCTGCTCGCTGTACATGCGCAGCCTCGTCTTGATGAGGCGGTATTTGCGCTCGATAAGCTGCTCGATTCCGGGCCGGTGGATGCCGCTCAGCGAGATGCGCAGGCGGTCCTTCGATACCGACCGGGCCAGCCCCTCCATCTGCGCGAGCAGCGCGGGTAGAAGCGCCTCTTTGCCGGGCCTGATGACGATCAGTTCGGCGCTGGCATAGGCGGGCGGCGGGCTTTCCATGTGTGATTCCGTGTGGATGACGGCCATTGCACTCGGAGCCTGTGTACCGCCCCAGATATATACGTCGCCCAGCCGAAGGTCGAGTGTCGCACGGATCATTGGCCCGTAATCGAGGCCCCCCACGACGGCATCTGACAGGTCGGCTAAGGCCCTGATGACGGGTTCAGGCTCGGCAGCCTCCGACAGACGCCAGCCGTCGAATGGCGTATCCCCCTGGGGGGTGGGTTTCTCAAAAACGAGCGTGAGCGGGCCGGGGGAAAAGCCGCTTTTCAGGTAAAAAGCGACGTTGTGCGTGCTGTACGCCCACGTTTCGAGGCTGATGGTCCGGCAGCCCCTCGCGCGCATGGCGTCCAGCACGCGGTCGGTGAGAACCTGCCCGATCCTGTGCCCCTGCCACCCCGGATCGACCGCGATCGGGCCGAGCCAGCCCAGCGATCCCCAGACGTGACACATCGAAAAGCCGATCACCCGGCCATCGACCAGCGTGACGAACCCCAGATCGGGGTCGTGCCGGGCCTGGTAGGCCAGCCAGTCTTTTCGCCGGGGCGGCTGATCCGGCTGGTCCCACTCCCGGCGTAACACGTTGAAGGCGCGCGCCTCTAACGTGGAGCAGGCCGCAGCGTGCTGCTCCGCTAACGATTCGGTGGTGAAGACAGTCGCTTGCTCGGAGGTCATGAGGCATTCCGTTTGTGTGGCAAGCTGCTCGTGTGGTGTACGAGCGAATGGGTGATGGATTTAGAGGCGGTAGAGCCTCGTTGTGAAGAGCACGATCAGGATAAGGCGGGCGGGAACGGGTCGGAATGACGTGAATATCTTGACCGGCTCGTTTGAAGTGGTATAAAATGGTATATACAGGTATATGACAGCTTAGCATGTTTTTATTTTTGCTGTCAAGTGGTTAATTGAACTTTCTATCTGTTTGTTCGATAGGACATTCTCAAACTTATCCCCGGCCCGCTGGCTTACGGCCCCTTCTTTTACTCCCCCCAGAGACAGGTAGCGGGAAATTGGTTAAAGGCGCTCTTTTCGACCTCGACGGCCTCATGATCGACAGCGAAAGCATCGCGCTTGAGGCGTGGCAGCGCTGCCTGAGCGCTTACGGTGCGCGGATGACCTACGATCAGCACCGGCGCCTGATCGGAACGTCCCACGAAGTGTCCCAGCGGCTCATCGCCGAGCTGACCGGCATCGATCTACCGGATCGGGTCGTCCGGCACGATTTCTGGGTTTACATGATCGACCTGATCGCGGAGATGGGCCAGCCGATGCCGGGGCTTCTCCCGCTGATCGAAGACCTCGCCGGGCGCGACCTCGTGCTGGGGGTTGCCTCCAACAGCCCCACCGCGTACGTTCAGAGGGTGCTCCGGCAGATCGGGGTCGAGCGCTACTTCACAGCCGCCGTCGGCTCCGACGACACCGCTCAGCCCAAACCGGCCCCCGATGTCTACCTGCGCTGCGCCCGGCTGATCGGCATCGCGCCTGAGGACTGCCTGGCGTTCGAGGATTCCCCGACCGGCGTGACAGCGGCGGTCGCCGCCGGAGCGTACTGCGTCCTGATTCCCAATTTCCACCTTACCCTTTCCGATTCTGACGTTCCGCACGTCGAGGTCTTTGCGTCGCTGGCCGAGTGCCACGCGGCGCTCGATGACATTCTGAATCGGGCGTCACGGTCTGGCGGATAACCGCTGCTGCGCTCGATCCGCACCGCAAAAAGGATGGGCCGCCATGTTTAAGCTCACCGCGATCACCGACGAGATCGCTATGGATTTCGAGCAGGCTGTAGAGATGCTGGCCGAGTGGGGGATGTCCGATGTCGAGATTCACACCCTGTGGAGCACGTCGGTCGAGACGCTCACCGGGCAGGACATCGAGCGCATCCGGCAGATTCTCGCGGCGTATGATATGCAGATTCGGGCGCTCGACTCGACCGTTTTTCTGCGCTATCCGCTGTTCGGCGGTGTGTTACCGGGGACGTGGAGCGATAATTTCCACAGCGTCGTCGGCACATACGATCAGCATATGGCGTGGCTCGAACGCAGTCTGGAGGTCGCCCAGCAGCTAAACGTCCCGCTGGTGCGCGTTTTTGGCTTCTGGCGCGATGGCGAAACGACCGGGGCCGTCGTCGACCGCATCACCGAGCACCTTCAGGCCGCCGCCGAGCTGGCGGCGAAGGCGGAGGTCACGCTCGCGCTCGAAAACTGCCCGCACACGTTTCTCGGCCCCACTCGCCGCGCGCTCCGTGTGCTGCGGGCGGTCGATTCGCCCTGGCTCCGCCTGCTGTGGGACCCATCGAACGCGTATCGCGCGGGCGAGCACGACGTGGCGTCGCTGGCGGGCGAGGCGATGCCCTATCTGGCGCATCTGCACGTCAAAGGCATCGTGCTGGACGATCTGGCCCCCAGAGGCCGCCGCTACGTGCCGGTGGCCGAGGGCGCGGTCGACTTCGGGGCGCTTCTCTCGGACCTGCTCGCGGCGGGCTACGAGGGCGGCGTCGCGCTTGAGCCTCACTACGCGATCCCGCCGGGCGGGATCGAGACGGCGGGCCGCGAGTCGTATCTCAGCCTGCTGAGCATCCTCGACAGCCTCCCGGCAGAACATCCCACGCCCGGCTAGTAGAGCGAGAGGACAAATATGGACACCCTCATCGAACAGACACGGGCCAGAATCGCCGAATTCGGCGCGCTGCTGTTTGCGCGGCGGCTGACCGATGCCGCCGGTGGCAACATCAGCGTGCGGGTCGGGGACCGTGTCTGCATCACGTCGCGTTACAGCGGGAGCCGGTATCAGTGGAACGTGCGCCCGGAACAGGTCCTGGTAACGGATCTGGCGGGCGTTAAGCTGGCCGGTGACGGCGAGATATCGCGTGAGGCGAAGGTACACTACCGCCTCCTGACCGGTTTCCCGGATGGCATGTCGGTCATCCACGCCCATTCCCGCCACGCGCTGGTATTCTGCGCCGCCGCGCAGCCGATCCCCCCCGTTCTCGAATGTACGCTCAAGTTCGGGACGATCGAGGTGGTCCCCTTTGCCCCGGCGCACAGCGACCGGCTCGCCGAGAACGTCGCGAGCGCGCTGATGGGGCAGGAGGCACGCATCCGTAAACAGGCCGCTGCCGTTATCGCGCCCTGGCACGGCCTGTTCGTGCTGGGCAAGGACCTCGACGCGGCCTTCGACGCGGTGGAGCGCATCGACACGAACGCGCACTGCATCCTCGCCGGGCGCGCGCTGGCGGGCTTCGACGCGGGCAGCCACGCGCCCACGTCAGCCCTGCGCGAGGCCCTGAGCGCCTTTCAGGATTGATTGCATCACCCTAATCACCGACGATCTAGGTGCAAGGAGTCGAACGTGGACGATCAAATTGCGCGCTATCTGAACCTCTGCATGGATCAGCTCGCCCTGATCCGTGACCATTCCGCCGGGGCGATCGACGCGGCGGCCAGGGCGGTCGCCGACGCCATCGCCGCCGATAAGCCCTATCTCCTCTTCGGCAGCGGTCACTCCGAGCTGATCGCCCGCGAGGCGTACTGGCGGGCGGGCGGTCTGGCCCCCTCCCTCCCGATCCGCGATCCGCTGGAGGGCGACGCCGAGCGCCTGCCCAACTACGCCGTGATCCTGCTCGATCGCTATCCCCTTCAGGCGGGCGGCGTCATCGTCGTGATCTCGAACTCCGGCATCAACCCCCTGCCCGTCGAGGTGGCGCTGGAGTGCAAGGCGCGCGGCCTGACCGTGATCGCCATCACCTGCTTGCAGCACTCGCAGCCCGCCGAGTCGCGCCATCCGAGCGGGAAGAAGCTGTACGAGGTGGCCGACATCGTGATCGACACGCAGGGCGTGCGCGGCGACGCGGCCTTAGACCTGCCCGGCGTGCCGGGCAAGATCGGCCCGACCTCCACCCTGCTCGGCGTCGCCATCGTCGAGGCCATCGCCGTGCAAACCACCGCCTACCTCGTCGAGAAGGGACTCACCCCGCCCGTGCTGGTGAGTTCCAACCTGCCGGAAGGCGACGCGCACAATCAGAACCTCGCCGCCCACTACCGCGAGCGGCTGATCCGGTACGAGGTGCCGACCGTCGACTCGAAGCCGAGCGCGACAACTTCACATTCATAGTCCCGCAGTTGACGCAAGCGTGGGATGTCCTCGTCACGCGGCCCGGTTATAGATCACCGCGCTGAAACCCGGCTGGAGGATAAAACAGAACGCCCGACCCCATCACAGGGCCGGGCGCTTTTCGTTGCAGTTGTCGCGGTGCGTTTAGAGGAAGAACGACAGCACGACCAGACCGGCGATCAGCGCGGCGGCGATCATGCCGATCCGCTTCAAGTCCTCGATCACGTAAGCGTATTCTTTGGACAGATCGACCGGTTCGCTCGGCGTTTCTTTCTTCGTCACACGCCGGCTTCTGCTGCGCGATGATCGTCGTCTTGACATGGCGTGATGCTCCTTCTTTCGTGGCGTCGTACGGGAGTTTAACTCTATTTTCAGAAAGCCTCCACCTTTGGTGGAGGATGAATGATGGGGTTTAACGTCTACTCCACCAGCGCCCCGACGACCACGATTCGATCCGAGTTGATCAGGTACGGGTAGCACGAGATCAGCGTCACGATCGGGTCGGACGCCGGTTCCATCACGCTGACCTCCGTCGGCGGCACGATCCGCTGGTACAGCACGCGGTAGGTGACCTCGCGCGTCTGCGTGTGCAGGATGATCTCATCACCTTCCTCAAGCTCGTCGAGGTGCCGGAAAAGCTCACCATAAATGTCATTGTGCGCCGACAGCACGACGTTCCCCGGCTGGCCGGGGTCCGCGCTGCCGATGTGCTGCCCCACCCCCCGCTTGAGCTGCTCCCAGCCATCGCCCTGCACGACCGACGCATCGATCCCCAGCGCCGGGATGCGAATCCGCACGGCCTGGCCGGGCGCGGGCGTGCCTGAGCTGATCGGCACCTGAAACTGCTGCTCGACGAGCGGCCTCAGCCGGGCCGGGACCTCATCATAATTCGGCTGCGCGCCCTCCGGGTCTGTGGGCGGCGTATGCCCGCCCGGCAGCACGACGGTCGACAGCACCGCCGTCGGCGTCGCCGTCGGGAAGCGCGCGACCTCCTCCGCCTGAGCGGCCTGCGCATCCCGGTTGATGTTCTGCACCGTCGTTATGGCGAAAACCAGCACCGCGACGAGCCCCAGCGCCGCCGCCAGCTCGATGGCGAGCAGCAGCCTATCGCGCAGGCGGGATTCCTTCGCGAAGCGCTCATCACGCAGATAGGACTGGTAGGGAAGCCGGGATGTGTCGTCTCCGGGGATGTCGTCCGATCCATCGGGCGGCAGATCGCCGCGCCGCCGCCCAACCTGCTCGTAACGTTCCAGCCGTTCGAGGCGCGCCTGCCTCTTTTTCAAGACGAGGATGCGCTCCAACTCCTCGATCGTCAGGTCATCGACCGCCCGCCGGTCAGGCATAACAATCGCTCACAGCGCGGTCACCGCGCCGCCCGCGCGACGGCGAACACTTCTCGCTCGAAGAACCAGCTAAACGGCGGCCAGTTGAACGCGACGTGCCGCAGCGCCGCCAGCAGCGACCCCTCATCACGGTTCTGCGGCGGCGAGTCGAGCCACACCTGCGCCGCGAACCCGGCCCTCGCCAGCGTCCGCCGCATTCGCAGCATGTCCTGCTCGTTGACGTGGACGTGCTCGTTGACCGCCACGCCAAATTGCCGGGGGTTGCGCGGATAGGCGTCACCCTGCCCCATCACCGTGCGGACGATCCGCACGACCGGGTAGGCGAATTGATCGTACCAGCGGTTGGGCGCGGTGTGGACGATCAACCGCCCATCGGGCGCGAGCACGCGCCGCACCTCGACCAGCGCCTCCTGAAGCTCCCACGGGTACAGGTGCTCCACGATGTCGAACATCAGCACCCGGTCGAACACATCATCGGGGAACGGCAGCCGTTTGGCATCCGCGCGCGCGACACCCATCGCCCCCGGCGGGGGATCGTCTGCCTCGGCGGCGATCAGGTCACGCGTCATCCCCACCGCGACGGCGGCATAGTCGACGCCAAAGGTGTCCGCGCCAAGCCGGGCACAATGCCGGACGATCTCACCGCGTCCGCAGCCCACGTCCAGCACGGCCATCCCCGGTTCAATACTCGCCACGTCGAACGCGGCCTTGAGTCGCCGGGAGAGATGCTCGCCCTCGGACGCCAACCATTCTTCATAGCCTTCGCAGGCCGTCAGGAAGTATTCTTCGGTATAGAGGTCTGAGGGGAGGGATGGGCGGGTATCTTGCTCAGGCAACAGTCAGGTTATCCTCCTCCGGCGGCAGTGCGCCGGATTAGGGCGTTAATCTATCCCTCGACGAGGCGCTGGAGCGCCAGCCGCGTCGAGGCGGTCTCCGTACGGACCCGGTGCAGCGGCACCGCGAGCTTCCAGCCGACGGTCAGCACCAGCGCACCGGCGACGTGCACGCTGTAAATCATGTACGACCCGTGATTGCTATGGCCCTGGATCGCCTGCTCCGCGAACTGGATCGCCTCCCGCGCGAGGTAGAGATCGCCGTCCTCCCAGATGCGGGCCGCGATCCCGGCAAGCTGCCCCGCGCCCTCGTCGCTCGCCCCGGCCTGCCCCACGACATCGCCCTGCTGCGAGAGCACGGCAGGCAGCCCGTCCAGCGCCGCGCTGAGGTCCGTCAGCGCGTCCTCGGCTTTTTTCCGCTGCGCGCCCGCCAGCTTAACGGTCCGGTCGAGCGGGGGCGGCGCTTCCGGTGGCTCGAATCGTTCCCAGTTCATCGGGTATCCCTGAGCAGGCCCGCCATCGATCGGTCAACCGGGGGGCCTGCCCGTCAGGGGAAGCCGGGCAGCGTGTTAAGAAAATCGACGTGTCGGCTTCCCGCGTTGCTTTCGGCCAGGTGCCGCCATTTTACAGCACCTGAGGGTGCCTCACAACCCCTGCGGGCCGGATCGGCTGGCAGGCCGCCCGGCTGGTAGGCTATACTGCGGGTGGCTTTCTGGAGAGGGCGTCTCGCTTATGTTTGATGGGCTGCGTGACCGGATAACCGACTTCTTCGGCGGCATCGGCCAGATGACGTGGGTGGGGCTGGCCGCCGTCGTGCTGCTGGTGGGCGCGGTGATCGTGCTCAACCGGGCCGAATCGGACAACCAGGTCGACATCGTGCAGCTTACGCTGGACGCCGTCAGCACCGAGTCGAACCGCTACGTGCCGACCCTCGCCTCGAACCTGACGCGTACGCCCGTCCAGGCCGCCGTCACCGCCGCCGCCCCGACGCTCGCCCTCTCCGGGCGGCGCGAGATCCGCCAGTACGCCGCCTCCGCCGAGGCCACCTCCGAGCGCGACCCGCTGGCGCAGGGCGCGGTGCAGGCCGCCGGGCCGCCCAACACGCCCGGCTGCGGCGACTACCGCTCCGCATGGGCGACGGCGGACGCGAACGGCAGCGGCGCGCTGACGCTGCTCTACCCGGAGCTTGTCACGCCGACGACGGTCGTCGTCTACGAGACGTACAACCCCGGTTTTGTCACCCGCATCGACGTGGTCGACGTGTACGGCGAGGTCCACACCATCTATCAAGCCCAGCCGCGTGCCCAGAGCCAGTGCCCGTTCACGCTGGTCGTCCGGGTCGAGGACGCCGACTACGAGGGCAACCGCGTGATCGTCTACGTCGACCAGACGACGAGCGGCGGCGGCTGGAACGAGATCGACGCCGTCGAGCTGATCGGCGTTAAGCACTGACCCGAAACGGAGGAACCATGTTTGCCGACCGCCTCACCCGGCTCCAGAGCGCGCTTCAGGAGCGCGAGGTTGACTGGCTCGCTCTGCTTCCCGGCTCCAACCTGCGCTATCTGACGGGGCTGGATTTCGACCTTTCCGAGCGCTCGCTCGTCATGTTCGTTCCACCTGAGGGCGCGCCCGTGTTAGCGCTCCCCTCGCTTGAGCTTCCTCGATTCGAGCACGCCTCCCCGTTCGAGGCCGAGACGTTCACCTACGAGGACGTAGACGGCCCGGAATCCGCGTTCATGAGCGCGGTGGCGGCCCTGCCGGAGGCCTACCGCATCGCCGTCGAGCATCTGCGAATGCGCGTGCGCGAGTTCGACCTCATCCGGCGGCGCGTCCCCAACGTGATCGCCGTCGACGCCGGGCCGCTGATGGACATCCTGCGCCTCCACAAGGACGAGGCCGAGGTCGCCCACATGCGGGCCGCGATCCGCATCACCGAGGACGCGCTCGCCGCCGTCGCGGAGGAAGTCCGCCCCGGCATGACCGAGCACGAGATCGCCGCGATGCTGCGCATCGCCCTCATCGAGCAGGGCGGCGGCGAGGTCGCCTTCAGCCCCATCGTGCTGGGCGGACCCAACGCGGCGCTGCCTCACGGCGGCCCCGGCGAGCGCCCCATTGCGGCGGGCGAGGTCCTGCTGATCGACTTCGGTACGACCTCCGGCGGCTACGTCGCCGACATTACACGCACGTTCGCCGTCGGGCGGCCACTCGAAGGGCATCACCGCGCTGTCTACGAGGCCGTCCGGGTCGCCAACGAGGCGGGGCAGGCCGCTGCCCACCCCGGCGTGACCGCCGGAGAGGTCGACCGCGCCGCCCGGCAGGCGATGGCCGACGTTGGGTTCGGCGATCATTACCTCTACCGCACCGGGCATGGCATCGGCCTTGAGGTGCACGAAGGCCCCTACATCATGGCCGGGAGCGAGACGGTGCTCGAACCCGGCATGACGTTCACCGTCGAGCCGGGCATCTATCTTCCCGGCGAGATCGGCGTCCGCATCGAGGACGATATGCTCGTCACGCCGGAGGGCGCGGAGAGCATGACGCGCTACCCGCGCGAGATGGCCGTGCTCGGCGGCTGAGGCTGCCTATTCCGCCCGACTGGAACTGCCCGGCATCTTCCTGCTATAGTCAGAGTATGAGCTTTTCGGTTATGGATATGGACGGCGGCACCGGTATGGTACTTATCACCTTCAACGTGTAATCCAGCGCGCACACCACCGCGAAAAAACGCCTCCGGTCGAACCCGGGGGCGTTTTCGTTTTATCCTCCACTCGCCTCTGCGGTATAGTTGGTCGATACGTTTCCTGTCTTCAGGTTGGGAGCACCTTCGTGATCGAACTGTCCATCCCCGGCACAGGCGACCTCGCGCTGGAGCACGTCGTGTTCGACGTAAATGGCACATTAGCCGTCGACGGGGTACTTGTCGAAGGCGTAGCCGAGCGCCTGACCGGTTTAGGCGAGCGGCTTGTGATCCATATGCTCACCGCCGACACGCACGGCGGGCAGGCCGCCATCGACGCCGCGCTGGGGCTGACCGCCCACCGCGTTCAGCGTGGGCAGGAGCGCGAGCAGAAGGCGGCTTTCGTGCGCGAGCTTGGCGCGGAGCGCGTCATCGCGGTGGGCAACGGCGGCAACGACGTGGGGATGCTTGGCGAGGCTGCGCTGGGCATCGCCGTGATCGGCGCGGAAGGGCTGAACGTCGAGGCCCTGTACGCGGCGGATGTCGTCGTCGCATCCTCGCTGGACGCGCTCGACCTGCTGCTGAACCCGTCCCGCCTCGTCGCGACGCTCCGGCGCTGATAGTTTTTGTAAGTGCAGAGTGCCAAGTGCCGAGTGCCGAGTGCCGAGTGGTGGTCGTCGTTCCTCCGGGTCGCAAGCGTTCAAACGGCGGAGCTGCCGAAGAGAAACACATCGATCCCCGGCGGAGCGAATCCCTTCCCTCAAACCCACGCACGCGCCCTGATTCCGCGCATCGCAACCACGATGGGGCGACCGTCGGTCAGCGCCGTCGCCCCTCGCCCCCCCAGAGCGGTTCATTCACCAAACTGAAAGCGAGCGCAGCGAGCCACTGATAGACTGACCGACTGAAAGACTGACCGACTACCTATCCCCCGCCGCGCTGAGCACCGCCTCCTCGCACAGCGGATTCGGATCGCAGGCCGGGACGAGCGGCGCGCACGCGACGTTGACCGGCAGGCCGAGGTAGCGCGACGGATCGACCGTGTTGTTGAACTCAAGCTCGCTGCGATAGTTGCCCTGCCCATCGTCGAGCACGATGGAGAAATGCAGGTGGACCCACACCCCCCGCAGCGGATCGCCGCTGTAATCCCCGGTGTACCCCAGCAGCGTGCCCTGCTCGACGAACACCTCCCGCGTGCCGGGCGGGAACGCATCACTGATGAAGTCGATTTCCCCCGTCTCATCGGCCATGTGCGTGTAGTAGAGCCATATCTGCCGCCCCGGCTGGAGCGGGTCCTCCGGCACGCGCATGATCAGCGCGCTTTTCCACTCCGGCTGGCGCGTCACGTAGCCATCGTAGGCGGCTAAAACGGGCGTCACGCCAGCCGGGCCGGGGCTGAAGATGTCGATCCCCTGGTGCCTGTGCGCCTGCGTGTACGGGCTGCGCGGATCGCCGTACAGCAGCCCGATCCAGCCGTCGGCGGGCAGGATGAACGGCGCGCCGGGGCAGGCCACCCCCGCGCGGGTCGTCATCATCGCCTGCCGCTCGTCGGGATCGGCGGTGCGCCACATCGCGAAGCCATCCGACGGCGGGGCGATCCCCTCACGGAGGCCTCTGGCCCGCCTCAGCGCGGCGTACCCCATCACCAGCAGGGCCAGCACGACGAGCGCCAGCGCCACCCAGCGATGCGCGCGTATCCATTCGACGAGGGTCTGTAAGCTCATGCCCGATGCGTCTCCCGATCGGTTTCTCCCCCACAGATATTAAAGGTAAATCCCGCCCCCGTCGACCCCGGACCGGTCCGCTTCCGTGCGACTGGCAGGCGCCGCGCGCCGGACGCTATACTCCCCACTGGGATGAAACGCTTCGCCGATCATTTGCCTGCTGCGGATATCTCCGCCCGTGTCGATCTGCGCCGCCAGTGGCGCGCCTTCATGCGCGTCTTTCGCCTCGTGCTGCTGCTCGGCCTGTTCGCCGCATTCGTGCCCGGCATCCGCCCCGACGAGGCCGGAGTCGACTACCGGGCGCTGGGCTACGCGCGCGATCACCTGTTCGACTTCGCCGCATGGGAGGCGAACGCGCTGGCCGACAAGGCCGTGATGGCCGCCGTCGGGCCGCAGCGCTACATGACCGAGTCCGAGCGGGCCGCCGCCGTCCGCGAGTACCTATCCGTCGTCGGGCGGATTGGCGATCTGGAGGCGCAGATTCGCGCGCTCTACGTCGATCCCGACGTGCCCGACCCCGCCGCCGCCAGCGCCGATCTGCGCGCCGAGCGCGATACACTGCGCGCCTGGCAGCACGAGCATCAGGCCCTCGCCGAGAGCATCATTCAAGCGCAGGTCGCGGAGGAACTCGCCCGGTTCGGGTTTGACGCGGGCGGCCAGACCCTCCCCCCGGTCGAGATCCGCTTCACCGAGCTTCCGACCATGCTGATTCTCTCCCCCCGTGACCACATCGAGCGGGTCGGCGCGTACCCTCTGGAGCACGGCCTCACGGTCGAGGGCATGGAGCGGCTGGAAAACCGCGTCGACGCCGAGATGGATGTGTCATCGCTCGTCACACCCATCGGCGGGCTGGCCGTCTGGCCCGCCATGCTGATCGAGACTGGCAGCCTGCCGACCGTCTACGAGGTCACCGCCCACGAGTGGACCCACCACTACCTCGCATTTTTCCCGCTGGGCTTCAACTACGGCGTCACGCCTGACCTCGTCACCATCAACGAGACGGTCGCCAGCATCGTCGGGGCGGAGGTCGGCTACACGGTGGTGGCCCGCTACTACCCCGACCTTGCAGGCGATCCGCCCGATTACGCCCCCACCCCGCCCCCTGAACCGCTCCCCGCCGAGGACGAGACGCCCGTTTTCGACTTCCTCGCCGAGATGCACGCCACGCGCGTCCGCACCGACGCGCTGCTGGCCGCAGGCCGGGTCGACGAAGCTGAGGGGTACATGGAAGCCCGCCGCCGCCTGTTCGTCGAGAACGGCTACGCCATCCGCAAGCTGAATCAAGCCTATTTCGCGTTTTACGGCTCCTACGCCGACGAGCCCGGCGCGGCAGGCGCGGACCCCATCGGCCCCGCCCTGCGCGAGCTTCGCTACCGCAGCGCGTCGCTGGGCGATTTCGTGGCGGCGGTGCGCGGCGTCACGACCCTCGACGGGGTGATGGCGGCGCTGGAAACCGCCCGCGCGGATTCGGCGGCGGGCCGGTGAGCAGCACGGCGATCCACACGGTGGGCGACGCACTGGCCCACGCCCGGCGGATCATCGGGGCGGGCGATACCCCCCTCACGCCCACAACCGCCCACGCGATCCTCGCACACGTCGTCGGGCGCGGGCGGGCGTGGCTGCTCGCCCACCCGGAGGCCCCCCTCGACGCGGGGGCCGCCGCCCGCTTCGCCGGGCTGATCGACCGCGCCGCAGGCGGCGAGCCGCTCGCCCACCTCGTCGGCGAGCGCGAGTTTTACGGTCTGACGTTCGCCGTCACACCCGACGTATTGATCCCCCGCCCGGAGACGGAAGCAGTGGTCGACGTGATGCTGGCGTGGCTCGATGCGCAGGATCACCCTGCCCCCCGGCTGGCCGACGTGGGGACGGGCAGCGGGGCCATCGCCGTGACCCTCGCCCTGAAGCGCCCCGGCGCCCGGCTGACCGCCACCGACATATCCGCCCCTGCGCTGGCGGTCGCCCGCTGCAACGCCGAGCGGCACGCTGTCGCAGATCGCATCGACTTCATCCTGGCCGACCTGCTCGCGCCGCTGGCCGGGCCGTTCGACGCGGTCGCCGCCAACCTGCCCTACGTCAACCATGAGGAACTGGCCGCGCTGGCGGTCGGGCGCTGGGAGCCGCGCGTCGCGCTCGACGGCGGCCCGGACGGTCTGGATCACGTCCGCCGTCTGCTGGCCGATCTGCCCCCACGCCTCACATCTCCCAGCCTGCTCGTGCTTGAGATCGGCCACGATCAGGGTCCGCGCGCCGTGCGGCTCTGCGAGGCCGCCTTCCCCGCCGCCCGTGTGGCTCTGCTCCCCGACCTCGCCGGGCTGGACCGCATCATTTCTGTGGAGGTCCCATGACCGACTGGCTGCCCGCCTGGCTGCCCGCCCATCACCCCGACGCCCCGGCCCGCGCCGCCGCCGTGATCCAAGCAGGCGGGCTGATCATCCTGCCGACCGATACCGTGTACGGCGTCGCCTCCGACCTCTGGCAGCCGGACGCCGTCGCCGCTCTCTACGCCGCCAAGCGCCGCCCCCCCGACCGCGCGATCCCCATTCTGCTGTCCGCCGGGGCCGCGATCGATCAGGTGGCCGAGCGCGTGCCGGAGGCCGCCCGCCGCCTCGCCGCCGCCTTCTGGCCCGGCCCCCTGACCATCGTCGTGCCCAAGCGCCCCAACGTGCCGGACATCGTCTCCTCACTGCCCACAATCGGCGTGCGCGTGCCCGATCACGCCGCCGCCCGCGCCGCGATCCACGCCTGCGGCGGCGCGCTGGCCGTGACGAGCGCCAACCTGTCCGATCAACCGAGCGCCCTCACCGCCGAAGAAGCCGCATCGGCGCTTGGCGCGGCGGTCGGACTCGTGCTCGACGGCGGACCCGCCCCCGGCGGCACGCCGTCGACCGTCGTCGACGTGACAGGCGGCGCGCTGACCATCCTGCGCCCCGGCCCCATCGACGAGGCCGCCCTTCGGGCGGCGGTCGCGGGATAGGTCGATCGGTCGATCAATTTGAGTCATGTGAATGACGCGCCCCTGGCGGCAGGGCGAGGGTCGGCGGCGCTGACCGACCGTCGCCCCACCACGGTTGCGATGCGTCTTTCAGCGTCACAGGGTGGCAGCGCGACGGTGACATCCCCCGCGACGAGCGCACGCTCCCCTGTCCTGAACTCCCCCCTTGTGGCTCATCCTCCACTCCCCTGTTATAATCCACCCCATAGACCCGCCCCCGGCGATCAGCGCGGGGGCGCTGTTTGTGAGGGATAAAAAGGACCGGCATGTTAGACAAACTGGCAGGCGTCGCCGAACGCTACGAGGAACTGGGCCGCCTGATGGGCAACCCGGACATCGCGGCGGATTACGAGCAGGTGGCCGAATACGCGCAGGAGCGCAGCAATTTAGAGGACATCGCGCGCGGCTATTACGAATACCGCGACGTGCTCGAACAGATCGAGGAAGCCGAGCAGTTGATGAACTCGGACGACGACGGGATGCGTGATCTGGCCCGCGCCGAGATCGACGAGCTGGCCGCGCGCCGCGACGAGCTTGAGGAATCGCTGCGCCGGATGCTCCTGCCGAGGGACCCCCGCGACGCGAAAAACGTCATCATGGAGATCCGCGCGGGCGCGGGCGGCGACGAGGCCGGGATATTCGCCGCCGACCTGTACCGCATGTACGTCCGCTACGCCGAGAATCAGGGCTGGAAGGTCGAGGTGCTGAGCAGCCACGAGACGGGCGTCGGCGGATTCAAGGAGGTCGTGTTCCTCATCAAGGGCCGGGGCGCGTTCTCCCGCCTCAAGTACGAGCGCGGCGTCCACCGCGTGCAGCGCGTGCCCGTCACCGAGAGCCAGGGCCGCATCCACACCAGCACGGCCACCGTCGCCGTACTGGCCGAGATGGACGAGGTCGAGGTCGACATCAACCAGAACGATCTGGAGGTCGACTCCTACCGCGCGGGCGGCGCGGGCGGCCAGCACGTCCAGAAGAACGACACGGCGATCCGCATCACCCACAAGCCGACCGGCATGGTCGTCCAGTGTCAGGACGAGCGCAGCAAGACGCAAAACCTGCTCCGCGCGATGAGCATCCTGCGCGCCCGCCTCTACGAGATGGAGATGCAGCGCCTTCAGGACGAGCAGGACGCTGCCCGCCGCTCGATGGTCGGCTCCGGCGACCGCGCCGAGAAGATTCGCACCTACAACTACCCGCAGAGCCGCGTCACCGATCACCGCATCGGGATCAGCTCCTACAACCTGCCCGCCGTGATGGACGGCGACCTCGACGAGTTCATTGACGAACTCGCCACCCGCGATCAGGCCGAGAGGCTTCAGGCCGCCGACCTCGGCTGATGGCGACCGACAGGTCGTTGCTCGTCTGGCCCACCGCGCAGCACATCTACCTGTCCCCCCACCTCGACGACGCCGTTCTAAGCTGCGGCGGCTCGATCTACCGGCAGGCCCAGCGCGGCGAGTCGGTTGCCGTCGTCACCGTGTTTGCCGCCAGCCCACCCCCCGGCGATCCCCTCTCCCCCTTTGCCCGATCCCTGCACGACCGCTGGCGCGCTTCCACGCCGGACGCCGGTTTCGACGATCCCCCCGCCGCCCGCCGCGCTGAGGATCACCGCGCCCTGGCCGTTCTCAGCGCGGGGATCGAGGTGATCCACCGCCCCCTGCCCGACTGCATCTACCGCCGCGATCCCACGACCGGGGCCGCGCTCTACGCGAGCGAGTCCGCCATCTTCGGCCCTGTCCATCCTGCGGACCCTGCCCTCGCCGCCTTAAGTCGGCTTCCTGAAATTCCGCCCGGCGCGGTCCTTTACGCGCCGATGGCAGTTGGAGGCCACGTCGATCACCGTCTGCTCCGCAAAGCCGCCTCTGCCTGCGATGCGCCGCCCGGCGGGATTCGCTTCTACGAGGACTACCCCTACGCCGCCCATCCCGGCGCGGTTGAGGCCGCACTTGGCGACCCCGCCCGCTGGGAACCGGTGATCGTGCCCCTCACCGAGGACGCTCTCTCCACCAAAATCGCGTCCATCGCCGAATACCACTCACAGATCAGCACCTTCTGGCCCGATCGCGACGCGATGGCAGCGGCGATCCGCGCCTATACCCGCGCGGTCGGCGGCGAGCGATTCTGGCTCCCGGCTGATCCCCCACCCGATTGAAGCTGCCCGCCCGGCGCGCTAAACTTTAAACACGACGACGATAAGAAAAATTTATCGTGCATCGCCATGAACGCCTTATCGAGAACCGGAGGTCATCTGCCTTCGTTTTTCGTCATGCCACAAGGAGGGGGAAACGATGACTGCCATTGAGGAGCGCGGCTACGCCCACCCTGACGTGCTCGTTTCGACGGACTGGGTCGCCGGGCATAAAGACGACCCCAACGTGCGGATTATCGAGTCCAACGAAGACCCACTGCTCTATTCATCCGGCCACATCCCCGGCGCGGTCGAGGTCGACTGGACCCGCGACCTGAACGATCCCCTGCGCCGCGACTACATCGACCGTGAGGGGTTCGAGGCCCTGATGCGCCGCATCGGCGTCACGCCTGACACGACCATCGTGCTCTACGGCGACAAGAGCAACTGGTGGGCGTGCTACGCCTTCTGGGTGTTCAAGCTGTTCGGCCACGCGGATGTGCGGATCATGGACGGGGGCCGCCGCAAGTGGGAGGACGAAGGCCGCGCCATGACGCGCGACGTTCCCAACTACGACGAGACGGACTACGAGGCCCCCGAACGCGACGACCGCCACATCCGCGCCATGCGCGATCAGGTGTTAGCGCACGTCGAGGCGGGCCGCCCGCTGATCGACGTGCGCAGCCCCGCCGAATTCAGCGGCGAGCGCCTGCACATGGAAAATTATCCCAACGAGGGCGCGCTGCGCGGCGGGCACATCCCCGGCGCGAAGAACGTCCCCTGGGGCCGCGCCGTCGACGGCGAGACCGGCACGTTCAAGCCCGCCGACGATCTGCGCGCTGTCTACGAGAAGGAGCAGGGGCTCGCGCCCGGCGACGACGTGATCACCTACTGCCGCATCGGCGAGCGAAGCAGCCACACGTGGTTCGTGCTGCACTACCTGCTCGGCTACGATCAGTGCCGCAACTACGACGGAAGCTGGACGGAGTGGGGCAACCTCGTCGGCGTGCCGGTCGAAAAATAACCATTTCCCAGCCCGCAGGACGGAGAGCCGATGACTGATACGTCAAACTACCCCGCGCCGCTCCGGGAGGTGCTCGACGACTTCTCGTGGATCGCCGACCGGCGCGAGCGGTACGACATGCTGATCTACTACGCCGACCAGTTCGAGCCGGTCCCTGAGCGGATCGCTGAGCGCCCCTACCCGGAGGATCACCGCGTCCCGGCCTGCGAGTCGGAGGCGTACGTCTGGGTGGAGGATCGGCCCGACGGGACCATCGACCCGCACTTCGCCGTCGAGAACCCGCAGGGCCTCTCCGCGATGGCGCTGGCCGCCATCCTCGACCAGACGTTGACCGGCCAGCCGCCGGAGGCCGTCGCGCGCATCTCCCCGGAGATCGTGTTCGACCTGTTCGGCGACGACCTGTCGATGGGCAAGGGGCAGGGACTCACCAGCATGGTCGCCATGCTTCAAGCATTCGCTAAACAGCGCCTTTCGGACTGATCGCGAGCCGCCCGAATCAAAAAGCGCCCTCACCGTCGAGGGCGCTTTTTCTGCTTCAGGGGGGTGGGGTTACGCCGTCTCCTTGACGGGGATGTAGCCGTGCTCCTCAAGGTACGCGATCAACCGGTCCGCGCTTTCCTCCGGCGTCTCCTCATGCGTCGGCACGACGATCTCCGCGTTCTCCGGCTCCTCGTAGGGGTCCGACACGCCGGTAAAATTCGGGATTTCCCCGGCGAACGCCTTCTTGTACAGCCCCTTCACGTCCCGCTCCGCGCACACCTCAAGCGGCGCATACACGAACACCTCGATGAAGTTCGTCGTCTCCTCCCGCACCATGTCGCGCACCTTCTGGTAAGGGGAGATAAAGCTCGCGATGACGCCCACGCCGTTCCGCGAGAGCAGCTTGGCGACGAACGTCACGCGCTCGATGTTCTTATCCCGGTCCTCTTTCGTGAAGCCCAGGTCGCGCGTGAGCGACTGGCGCACGATGTCGCCGTCCAGCCGTTCGATCTTCAACCCACGCGCCCGCAGCTTTTCCTCGACGATCTTGGCGATGGTCGTCTTGCCCGACCCGGAGAGGCCCGTCATCCACAGCGTAAAGCCCTGTTGCTCAGTCAAAAATGCACCTCATGTCTGGTAATTTTGTTCCGTATCTGCCCTATTCGAGCAGGTGTTTTCCAGCCTGGCGTAAATGGATAGCAGTAGATTTACGGATAGGCCCTTAACGGCGCGGGAGTATAACGCATCCCCGCCCCCGGATCGAGTCTGCGGCGGCCAGACATGATACAATCAAAATAGACGCCCCGCAGCAGCCGGGAGAGAGACAGATGGCGGGCACAGTCTACGTGACCCATCAGGACTACATGCGCCACACGCTGAGCGGCCACCCGGAGCACGCCGGGCGCATCAAGCGCATCTGGGAGGTGCTGGACGAGGCCGGTATCCGCGACCGCGCGATCTGCATCACGCCGGGGCCTGCCTCCCTCGAACAGGTGATGGCCGTCCACCAGCAGCGCCTCGTCGACCGCGTGCGGGCCTTTGCGCAGCGCGGCGGCGGCATGATCGACCCCGACACCTACATCCGCGCCCGGTCCTACGACATCGCCCTGCTCGCCGCCGGGGGCGCGGTCGAGGCCGTCGACGCCGTCCTGAGCGGCGAGGCGGATAACGCGCTGGCGGTGCTCCGCCCACCCGGCCACCATGCCACCCCCCGCCGGGCGATGGGCTTCTGCCTGTTCAACAACATCGCTCTCGCCGCCCGCCACGCCCTGACCGACCCTGCGATCGAGCGCGTCATGATCGTCGACTACGACGTACATCACGGCAACGGCACGCAGGACGTTTTCTACGACGACCCGGACGTGCTGTTTATCTCCACCCACCAGCACCCCTTTTATCCCGGCACCGGGATGCTGTCCGACACCGGCGCGGGCGCGGGGCGCGGCACGACCATCAACGTGCCCCTGCGGGCCGGGACCGGCAATACCGCCTTCGAGGCGATCTACGAGCGGATCGTCTGGCCCGCCGCCCGCCGCTTCCAGCCTGACCTGATCCTCGTATCGGCGGGGTTCGACGCTCACTACGCCGATCCCCTCGCCATGCTCCAGCTCGACCTGCGTACGTTCGACCATCTGGCCCGCGAGCTAATCCGCATGGCGGACGAACTGTGCGACGGGCGTATCATCTTCTTTACCGAGGGCGGATACCATCTCGACGCTCTGGCCTACGGCGTGTTGAACCTCGCCTATGCCCTGCTCGGCGTTCAGACGTTCGTCGATCCGCTCGGCGACGCCGGGGACCCCGGCTACGGGGTCGACGATCTCATCGCGGAAGTGATCGATCGACATGATCTCCCACAACAGGAAGGACGATCCACCAGTGGCAGCTAAACCGGACACGGCTCTGCATCACTACATCACTCACGACGCCGCCCACTACCACATGTACGAGGCCTACGAGCCGGACGCCGGGCTGCTCGACCGGGTTCTGCGGGCGATGCCCCACGCCCACGTCCTCGCAGCGGCCTGCATGACCTGCCCCGACTGCACGCGGAACATCCCCCGCATGGCGCGGATCGCCGAATATCTGCCCGGCTGGACGTGGGACGTGTTCGACGCCGACGAGGACCCCGCGCGCCGCGCGGCCCTGGGCGCCACACTCGTGCCAACGTTTATCATCTACGACGCGGATGAGCAGGAAGTGGGCCGGATCGTCGAGAACCCATCCAGTGGTTCTCTGGAGGCCGATCTACTAGGCATCGTCTCCGGTCTGTAACGCCCGGTCCGGCGACAGCGGGGAAATGTCATCGTCGGGATCGCCGTTCTCCGGGTGCTGCCTGAACCACCGCAGCGCGGCGAAACCCAGCACGAACGGCAGCCAGAAGCTGATGCCCCTGTACGCCAGCGTGATCACCGTCGCATTGTGGGCGCGTACCCCCAGCGCGGTCAGCACGAGGATCAGCGTGCCCTCCACGAAGCCGATCCCGCCCGGCGTCGGCGACACGACGAAGAACAGCACGCTGACGCTGTACGCCGCCACGAGCACGCCGAAGTTCAGCCGCACGCCGAACGCCAGCCCCACCAGCAGAAACATGATGATGTGCAGCCCCTCGTTGAGCAGCGCGTGGGCGACGGGCGTCAGCAGCCGCCGCATACCCGCCAGCCGCATCTGGTCCACCGCGCTGTCGAGGTCGGTGGCGAAGCGGATGAACTGCCTTTCCTTGATCGGCGGCTCGCGCCTGAACCACCCGAAAACGCGCGTCATCGTCTTCGCCAGCCAGCGCAGCACCTTCTCCAGCGTGGCCGGAGCGACCCACGCCAGCACCAGCCCGACGATCATGATCACGTCCGTGATCAGCATGATCAGCGCCGCGCTGACCTCGAACCACTGGAGGTCGTGCGCGAGGAACAGCGTGATCAACCCGATGAACAGAAAAATGAAAAATGTGCTGTACCACAGGATGGTGTACACGAGATTCGCGGCGAAGACCTTCCCCACCGCGATGTCACGCTGCCGGGCGAACTGGATGAACGGCACCCACCCGGAGAACCCCCCACTGGGTGCGGCGACCGTCACGAAGCGCCTCACGAGGTACACCGGCAGCAGTTCGTGCCTGCCAGACGGGATCGCGAGCAGCCGGTAAATGCTCGTGTAGAGCATCGCCTGGTTGTACATCGCCACTGCCAGCACGAACACCGTCGCCACGACGAAATACCACACGCCCTGTTGGATGACGGTCGCGATGTCGGCAAGCTGGTCCCGGTACTGGTACATCGCGTAGACGAACGCCGCCGCGAGCAGCAGGTAGATGATGGTTGAGAAGTTGATCCGGTCTTTTACGGCCATATCTGCTCCGAGCTAATCTCAAGGGGGCATTATAACGTCTCCGCCCGCCCTGCACAGAAAGTGATCGGATTGCAGCGGGCCGCGCCCGCCACGTATACTGAAGAAACACGGCATCGATTTTCCCAGGGCATGGATTCTGGTGAATGAACTGCTCTTGGCCGGACGTTCAGGCAGGGATGCGTCTCTCAGGGTCGTGTAGCCAGGTTGCGATGTTCTTTCCGGGCGGCTTTCCCCGCCCCCATCTCGCCGGGCATTGACTGATAACGGAGAGCGAGCGCAGCGAGCGTACTGACAACTGAAAGCGAACGAAGTGAGCGTCCTGACAGACTGAAAGCTTGCGAAGCAAGCCACTGACCGACTAACAAAGGAGCCACCCGATGGCCGTTGACACAGCGCCCGGCCCCAGCCTGACGCTCACGGGCGAGCACGAGATGATCCGGCAGGCCTCCCGCAAGTTCGCGCAGGAGCAGATCGCCCCCATCGCCGCCGGGTTCGACGAGTCCGGCGAGTTCCCACAGGCGACCGTCGACGCGATGGGTCAGATGGGCCTGATGGGGATCGAGGTGCCCCCCGAATATGGCGGCGCGGGCATGGACACGCTGGCCTACGTGCTGGCCGTCGAGGAGATATCGAAGGCCGACGCGTCACACGGCGTGATCATGTCCGTCAACAACTCTCTCTACTGCGACGCGATCCTGCGTTTCGGCACGGAGGAGCAGAAGC
>CAZWUX010000015.1:25587-28187 GCA_964637665.1 uncultured Anaerolineae bacterium | reverse complement strand
GGGCAGAAGCTCAGGGGATCGGCGGAGCAGCCGGACGTGATGCCATAGTCGTAGAACTCCTCGACCCAGTCCTCCATCCACTCTTTACCGGCAACGGGCATGTCGTCGAACGTGCCGGACTGATCCGGCGGGGTGTGCGGTAGGCTGGGATAGTTGATGGCGCGCATGACGAAGACGGCCAGCTCGGCGCGGGTCACGGCGCGCTCCGGGCAGTAGCGTAGCGGCGCGGCGGCGCAGCCGGAGGTGATCCCGGCATCGTAGAACGCCTCGATCCACTCCTCCATCCATTCCTTGCCCTCACTCGGAACGTCGGAGAACGTCGTGCCCCCGTCGCAAGAAACCGGCATGGTGAACGTATCGCTCCAGGGGCCGCCGTTGTCAGCCGTGATAGCCAGCGTAAACGTGATCACGCGCCCGTTCGGCGTGTTAGATGCGATTTCCATGTCAAAATCGTTGCTGTTCGTCGCCGTCCAGCCGCCAGAGATGTCCGGGTAGTCGCTGTCCGCGTTGAACAACGGAAAAGTCACATACGGATCGCTCTCGCTCAGCGTGGCGCTGATGCCCTGCGCGGTTTCGCCCCCCTGATTTCGCAGCACGATAGCCAGTTCCACCGTCTCGCCGCACTCGGCCACGCCGTCACTGTCACCGACGCTGTCGCCCGACGTGTCGTCGTTGACCGCGTGGCTCCCGTAAATGAGCGGCCCGACGCCCGCCGTCAACCACTCGGCGTTGATGTGAAGCGAACCCTCGGAATACGAGAAAAATCCCGCCACCTCGACGTAATACGTCTGGCCGCCCACCGCGCTGAACGCAAGCTGGGACTGCTTGACGCTCCCCACGTCGTCGCTGCACGCCACCGACGACAGGCTGCCGCGCGACCCGGTCCACACGCCGAGCACCGTGTCGTAGTCACTGCCGAACGTATCCAACGACACCAACCCGGCGGACGACGGCGTGAATTTATACCAGACGGAGTGGTAGCCCACCGCACCATCCATGCACGGCAGCCCCGGATCGTCACCCGCACTCGTCGCGCCTTCCGTCGTCTGCGTGTTGGCGTAGGGGATCGACCCGATGGTGTACGCGCTGCCGATGTCGTCGTTGGCGGGCGCGCAGGGGGCTGTGGTGGCGTCTACTGAGGGCAGGGTGGAGTCGTCGCCGGGCCAGGTGGCCTGTATGCGGAAGGTGTACGACGTGCCGCAGGTCAGGCCCGTCACGGTGTGCGATGTGGCGTTCATGCCTTCCGTGCCGATCAATATGTTGGATGTGCCCGACGCCCGGAAAATGGCGTACCCGGTTTCGATGCTGGAAACGTCACTCCACGCCAGCGATACGCTGGTCGGCGTGGTGGCCGTCACCCGGAAATTGGTGGGCGCGGCGGGACGGGGGCACTCCCCCTCGACGCACACGTAGATGGAGGTCAGCCCCTTGCGCAGGCCGCTGGCGAGCGAGTTGAGATCGCTGTACGACGCCGACCCGGACACGCGGCCACACGTGCCCTGAAAATCCGAGTCCACGCAGGCGATGATCTCGTACCCGTCGTAGATGCGGATCGACTCCGCGATATCGTTCCAGCCCACATCCGCCAGGTTGCGGATCGTCGTGTCCCTGGTGTAGCTGCTCCCGCTGTAGCCGGGGTCAGAATACAGGGTATAGGCTCCCGTCTCCGTGTTGGGGCCTGCCTGGAACCACGAGTAGATGCCCGCTACCTAGCTGCCGCGATACCAGTACTCGGTCGACAGATTGAGGGTCCAGTCCTCGACGGTGAGGGTCGACGCGTTAGGGAACCCCCAGTGGACGTGGAACCAGCTGTCGCCCTGGCTCGCGTAGCCGCAGGTGTCGTTAAATGAGCCGGGGCGCATCTGCCCCAGCTCGTCGCCCTGGCCGAAATAGTGGCCCACCCCCAGACTGCCGTTCGACAGCAGATGTGTGTAGAACAGATTCCCGATGCGGATGGCGACGCTCGTGCCGTCGTTGCAGACGTAGCTGACGCTGCCCGACGCAGCCGCCAGCAGGCGGTTCGGCGCGTGCCCGGCGGACGTATCCCCATCCGACAGGAAGTCGACGGCCTTCCAGTCGGTCACGATGGTCGCGAAGCCGTTGTCGTGTACGCCCAGCTGGCCGTACATCATGCGGGTCCCCGTCGGCCAGGGGAACCGGTACGTCTCGGCGGCGGCCACCTCGCGCAGAAGCGGGTCGATGCTCTGTTTGGCCTCCGGAGAGAGCAGCGCGTCGGGCACCTGAGCGAGCAGCGCCGAGAATTCCTCCGTGCCCTCGACCTCGCCCAGCCACACATCATCGGCCCCAAGATGCAGCAGCACCAGACCGACCCACTCCGCATCGTCCAGCCGCCAGCCGACCTCGTCATCCAACCGCGAAAGCCCGACCGCCGACACAAACAACCACGTATCGCCTAATGCCTGAACGGAGGAGATCGAGAAGTAGCTGACCTCCGGGATCAGATCACCGTACGCGGCGAGCAGGGCCGCGTGAACGGCGTCTTCCACGTCGGCGGAGACGGCGACCGTGCCGGGGACCATCGGCACGTCGGCCTGGGCGGCGGCCTGAAGCAGCGGCGTCGGCTCCGGCGTGTCCGTCGG
>CAZWUX010000015.1:10704-25487 GCA_964637665.1 uncultured Anaerolineae bacterium | reverse complement strand
CGGCGTGTCCGTCGGGGTGGGCGTCGGCGTGGGTGTAGCCGACGCAGTTGAGACGGCGGACGCAGTGGCGGAGGGCGTGAGCAGTTCATTCCCCTCATCCGAAGGGGTGGGTGACGTGGTTGGGGTGGGTGTGAGCGCTACATCCTCCCCGGTGGATGGGGTTGGGGATGCCGTCGGGGTGGGCGAAGCGGTGGGCGTGCCGGTGGGCGTCGCCGTTTCCGTCGGGGTCGGGGTGGGCGTCGGCTCCTGCGCCTGCGCCGCCGGAACCCGCGTGAAAACCAGGCCGCAGACAGCAGCTGCCAGCAGCACCGGCAAGAAGGGCGATTTACGCATCAGCAGCGCCTCGCAGTCTCAGCAGCTTCCCCTGTCCCCACCCGACGCATACAATTAGATTAGACTCATTTTACAGAAAAATCAAACGAAATACTAACCTTTACGGTTCTGATTCCAACGGATCGGCCCAGCCGCGCGCCCACGCACGCAGTTCCTCGTAGATCGGCCTGGGGGTAAAGTCCTCGCCGACGAGCGTGAAGTTGTCGGGGTAGGAGCGCACCGGGGCCGGGTAACGCAGCGCCCACACGCAGGCGCGCTCGACCCAGGGCCAGTTCTCCTCGGCGTAGGCCAGCCCCTCGACTGTGTACAGGATGCGCTGGCCGGGCCGCACGGCCTTCGTCCAGCGCGGGTGATCGTTCCACCCCGACTCGGTGATGTAGACCGGCTTGTCCGCGTCGCCGTAATCCACCATGATGTCGCGCAGCAGTTCCAGGCGGCGGTAGTTCAGCACGTCGGGCGCGGGTGGATCGTCGGGCGGGAACTTGAACCCGTAGCTGTGCACGGCCAACCCGTCGAACAGGTCCGCGAACCCGGCCTGCTCGTATAACCCGGTCAGGTAGTCAATCTCGTTGAGTCCGTGCGGGCTGCCGGGCGGCTCCAGCGTAGGGGCGAGCGCCCCGGCCAGCACCGTCACGTCCGGGTTGCCGCGCCGGGCGGCGGGCGTCGCGACTTCGAGCAGGCGGACGTAGCGCGCAGGATCGGGCGGCTGGTAGCCCCACTCGAAGGCCAGATTTGGCTCGTTCCAGATGATCACCGTGTCGACCCGGCCCCGGTAGTGCGCGGTGAACGCCTCGACGTAGGCGGCGAAGTCGTCGAAATAGGCTTCTGCGAGGTAGTTATTGGTGAGGTCCACGTCGACCTCGTCCGGGTCGGGCTGCGCCCACGAGGGGACCATGCCCAGCCGGGCGATGATCTGCAACCCCTGTGCCTCGGCGTGATCGACGATGGGGTCGAACCGGCCCCAGTCGAACGGGCCGGGGGAGGGCTGCACGTAGGGCCAGGGGAAGAACTCGACGATGGTCGTCGCGCCCATCTCGCGCACCATCTGGAGGCTGCGCTGCACCTTCCACTCCTCGACCTCGTCGACGAGCCGGGTGTGGACACAGGTGATGGGATGCTCGGTTTCGACGGTTTGCGGCGGGCCGATCACGACGTAGGGCGGGCGGGGGGCCATCAGCCACAGCGCCACGGCGATGAGCGCCGCGCGCAGGGTCCACGCCGCGAGGCGGCGGGGGGTGGGGGCGTTCATCAGGCGGCGCAGTCGGCTAACCATCGCCGGATTGTAGCGGGGCGCGTCCCTCCACTGCAAACGAAAAACGAGCAGCCCGCGCTGCCCGTCCTCAATCGCATATTCATGCCGTGCTTAGTGCTCTATAAACTTAGTTCTTATACTCAACTTGAACCCCCCTCATCTTCGCTTCGCTCAGATGTGTCCCCCCTTGCAAGGGGGGACGGATGGGCCGCAGGCCCACAGGGGGATTTTGCTGAAGTGCAAAATCAGGTTTACAGGGCGATCAGCGCGACCCCCACTCGGTGATGGTCCGCACGATGGTCAGCAGCGACACGCCCAGCCGCACGGAATCGCCAGCGGTGGGCGGTTCGGGCACGAAGTCCGCGCCGTGCTGGTTCTCGACGGCCCTGACGTACAGAAACGCCGACAGCAAACCGAGCACCCCGCCGATCAGCCCGCCGAGCACGTACGTGCGCGGACGCCAGCCCATCTCCTCGATGGGTTCCAGCGCCGTCTCTCTGGCACTGGCTACGACCTGTTTAACCTGTGACATGGTAATCTCTCCTCGCTTCAGTCAGTAGTGCCCGTATCGGCTTTCGCCGCGCCCGCCTGCCGGTCATCCGCGCCCTCGTCTTTCGCGAAAACGATGCCCGCCCCGACGAGCACGCTCCGCACGGTGATGATGACGCTCGCGATGCGGTCTGTGACGGAGTCCACCGCTTCGTAGACCTTCTCTAAAAACGTCTGCACCTTGTAGGTGATGGGCGGCGTCCCGGCGATGAGCTTGAACATCAGATAGGCCAGCCCGCCCGCGATGGCGAGCGGCACGACCGTGAGCGCCATCGCCAGCGCGATGAGCAGCCACAGCGAATAATCGGCCACGATGGAAACGGCAGCCGGGCCGCCCAGCACGATCAGCAGCACGACCCCCGCCACCGCCAGCAGGGTGACGGCGACCACCGGGAACGTGACCTGCCACCACGCCTGGCGGCGAAACCGGGCGACCGTTTCGGTATTGACCTCAGGGGGGGTCTCCGCCGGGGCCGGAGAGCCGGGCGGCGGCGGGGTGGTTGTCATGCGTTATCTCTTCCTCAGGCAGGGGATCATCTACAGATTATACCACTAAGACTCCATACAGCTTTCCGGTGCGGCAGCGCGTGCGCCGCCGTCTCTTTCAGTTTAACAGCAACCGGCGCGGGCTGCACGCGTAGTTCCAGCCGGAATTTACGATTCCGGCGGAAGCTGGCCGCGCGCCGCCAGCTTGTAGCGCAGCAGCGTGGCCTCGATCAGGCCGCTGACGAGGTCCTCCGGCACGGTGACCCCGTACTGCGACAGGTAGTCGTTCACCATCTTCAGCGCGTAAGCCTTCTTCTCGCGCCCGACGTTCTCGATCAGCCCGGCCAGCCCGCTCTGCTCGGCGGCCAGCACGGCGGACTCGACTGCCTTCTCAAGCAGCTCTTGCCGGGCCGCCGGGGTGTCCGCCGGGGCGGACGGATTCTGGAACTGGCGCACAACCTCCGCCTCGACCACGTTGACGAGGTCGTCAAGCTCCATGTGGATGTTGCGCTCGGCCAGCCAGTCCTCGGCGATGGAGATGGCGCGCTGCCGTTTCTCCGGCCCGGCCAGGCTTTCGAGCACGCCGGTCTGCTCCGCGACGGCAACCGCCGTCGACACGATGCGCTCCACCGTCGCCAGCCGCTCGTCGCCGAGCCGCTGGGCCTGAAGGCGCAGCCACTGGATGCCCGCCGCGATCAGAACCGGCAGGGCGATGACCAGCAGCGCCTGCGCCAGCAGCGTCAGGAACTCGGTCAGTTCCATCGTGATCCTCCTTAAACGAGCGGGTATTCAGGGTGGTGATAGAAGTCCCGCGCGCCGCTCGTGTATAAAACCGGCGATGCCCGCCCCGGCGTCCGGTTTGCACGCGGGCGCGGCGCGCTACCTGCCTGCGGCGCTTTCGGCGAAGTCGAGCAGGCGCCCGGTGAGATCAGGCGCGTCGATCCCCTCGAAAAGATATGTGCCGTGCAGGCTGCTTCCCTCGTAAATCCAGACTTCTGGCTCGCCACCCGCCTGACCGGCCATACCCTCGGCGTCGTGCTCCATGTCGGTGCGGGCGCCGATCCACAGGCTGGGGATATTCAGCCCGGCGAGGTCGGCCTCTGCAACGGCCAGCCCATCGTCCTCGCGCATGGGGGAGAGCGCCGCCAGCCCGGCGATGTCCTCACCCGACGCGGCGGCCAGAATAACCGCCATCGCGCCCTCGCCACCGCCCATGAGGATGATACGTTCGGCCCCCTGATCGCGCAAGAAGGCCGCAGCGGCGGCCACGTCATCCGGCGCGGCGGCCAGATCGGCCTCACCGCCCGATTCGCCGTGCCCGCGCAGGTCGAAGGCCAGCGCCCGGTAGCCGCGTTCGGCGGCAGCTTCGGCGAAGGGGTGCCACGCGGCGGCCCCGCCGGGGTAATTCGGCGCGAGCACGATCCCCGTATCGCCCTGCCCGAACAGCGTGCCGTGCAGCGTCACGCCGTCCGCCGTCGGGAAATCCGCCTCCCAGGGGCCCTCGCCCTCGAACGGCACGGTCGGGGGCGGGGGCGTCGGCGCGGCGGCGTCTTCGCTGGCCGGGGTCGGGCTGGCCGCCGGGGATTGGTCGGCAGGCTCGGTGGCCGGAGCGGCCCCACCGGTTGCGGGGGGCGGGGCGGCGGCTGGCGCGCCACCACATGCCGCGAGGGCCAGCAGGATCAGCAGGGCTATAAAAACGTCGAAACGGCGGCGGGTGGTTATCATGCTTCAGGGCAATGGTTGTTATTGTTAGAGGGGTGGTCGGGTTCGTGCATCAAACGCTGGTAGGTGCCCTGCCACAGACTGGGCCTGCGGGTGAAACGGGCGATCTTGATGTCCTGAAACTCCGGCAGCAGCTCGACCAGCACGCCGGGCAGCCGATCCCAACTGTCCGACCGGACGATCCCTTCGAGGTCGCTGGCCGCCTGCCGGACCCACGACCAGCGCAGGCGAAATTTCTCGGCCTTGACCCAGTAGTTGCGTTTCTCCCACGCCCGGACCGAATCGTCGATCCCGGCGTCGATCTCGCGGAAGCAGTACACCAGCAGCGCGACCATGTCACGGGCCTCGTCGTCGACCTTATGCTTCACGCTCAGGCGGCGGATGACCTCTGCCGCCGTTCGCATGAGGTTGCTGCGCAGTTTTCCAGGGGTGTTGGGGTTGATGACGCGGCTCATCGCCTCTCCGGTTGAGTTTGATAATCGGCGTGCGTGTGCGGGGGTGCGCTCCCCATGCGGCGGCGCTCAGAGCCCCTGCTCCTCGCGCCAGCGCCGGATGTCTCCGGCGTGCTCCTGCTCGTGCAGGGTGGCGTTTTCCTCGACGAGAAACAGGAGCGGCTCGCCCTCCATCCAGCGGAACTGGCGGTTATCGGTCAGGGTCTTTTCGCTCATGTCGCCCAGCATCCGCAGCAGCATCGTATGGACACCCGCCAGATCGTCGAGGATCACGTCGAGCGACCGGCGGACGTTCTCGCGATAGCGGTCCTCGTTCCACTCGTCGATGTCCTCGATGTCGATGATGCCCGGCACCTGCTTGTTCTCGACCTCGTTCAGCGCGGTGACGAGTTCCGCCTCCCACGCGGCGAGGTGGGCCAGCGCGTCTTTGACGGACCAGATGCCGACCGCGCCGGGGCGGCGCATGTCGTCGGGCGACAGGCCCTCAATCGACGCCAGCAGGTCGGCGCGGGCTTGCTCAAGCTCCTGTAGAATCTCGCGTTTGGTCTTCACAGGTGAGGATGATAGCCTGAGGGCGATAACGCGTCAAGCACAGGCGGGGCGATTATTTGGCGATGTGCAGGTGTGCTATAATGCGACCATCCGGCCAGCGAACGACGGGCCGGAAGCCGTGCGAACGGGCCGGGCCGCGATGGGTTTACGGGCGCTGTCCTTTCCTTTCGCTCGCGGCGCTGCCAGTTGATGATATACCGGCCCCTGCCGCCACAAACGGGGGCGAATCAGAGGAGCAGGACGTTGACGCGGACCATCGTCGTCGCCAACCAGAAAGGCGGCGTCGGCAAGACGACCACCGTCGCCAGTCTTGGAGCGGCGCTGGCCCAGCTCGGCCAGCGGGTGCTGCTCATCGACCTCGACCCGCAGGCCGCACTGACGGCGGCGCTCGGCGTCGATCCCTATCACATCCCGTACAGCATGTACTCCATCCTGCTTAGCGAGTCGATGTCGCTGGGGCGGGTGCTCCAGCCGACCGGCTTCGGCGAGGCGACGGCCCTCGCCCCGGCGAGCATCGACCTGGCCGCCGCCGAGATCGATCTGGCGCGGGCCAGCCAGCGCGCCTTCCGGCTGAAGCGCGCGCTCGATCAGAACCAGATTCCGTTCGACGTGATCCTGATCGACACGCCGCCCAGCCTGGGCCTGCTGACGCTCAACGGGCTGGTCGGCGCGCAGGAGGTGCTCGTGCCGGTGCAGTGTCACTACCTTGCGATGCGCGGCGTGCGGGCGCTGATGGAAACCGTGTGGCGCGTCAAGCGGCGGCTCAACGCCGACCTGCGCCTGCTGGGCCTGCTGCCGACGATGTACCGGCGCGGCAACCGCCACGCCGATCAGGTCGTGCGCGAGCTGCGGGCCGTTTTCAAGAACAAGGTGTTCGATATCGTCGTGCACGATTCGAGCGCCTTCGCCGAAGCGCCCGTCATGGGAAAGACCATTCTCGACTACGCCCCCGGCCACGAGGGGGCGGCGGCATACCGGGAATTAGCGGAGGCAATTGTGCAGCATGGATAGCTCCGGCACCACAACCGATCACGACGACGAGATGGAAGAAAACGGACCGGAAGACGCATCGCTGGCCGGGATGGGATGGGATATTCTGGTGGGCGGCGAGGCGAACGCCGCCATGCTCGGCGGGGATGACCCGTTCGACGAAGACCCGCGCGACGCCGCCGTCGACGAGATCATCCGCATGGGGCGCGAGAGCCGGAGCGGCGCGGCCCTCTTCGCGCCAGCCGACGAACCGCTGCCGCGCGACCTCAGCCCGGAAGAACTCGGCGCGGAAGAACCCGGTGCAGAGATGATCACGCCCGAACCGGCTGCGGCATCCCTCCAGCCGGAGCCGTCCGCCCCCGCCGAACCCGAACCAGCCGAACCCACGCCCGCCGCGCCGGAGGCGGAGCCCGAACCCCAGCCGGAGGCCCGGACCGGCGCGCAGGAGCCGTTCGCGCGGGCGGGTGAGACGCCGTTCGGGGCGGCCCCCTCGCTGCCGCCCGCCGAGGAGGCAGCTGCCGCGCTGCCAGCCAGTGAGCCGCTGGTCGTCGTGCCGCAGAGCTTGATCGACGCGCGGCCCCACGACCCCTTCGCCGAGGAAGCGGCGGCGGGGGCGTCGACGCTGTCCGCCGCCGGGCCGGAGGAGCTTCCGCCCGACGAGAAGCTGGGGGCGCTGTTGATCACCCAGCAGCGCATCGACGCGCTGTGGAACGAGATCAACGAGACGTATAACATCGTCGTCTCGGACGTGCGGGGCCATTACAAGTCGACGGAGACGGCCATCAGGGACCTCAAGCGGGCGCGCGAGCTGCTGGTGGCCGGGACCGAGCACTTCGACAACGCGGAGGAACTCGTCAACCGGGTGAAGTCCCGCCTGCGGCTTGAGGAGAAGGTCCGGCAGTGGTCGCGCACGCACGGGACGTGGATCGCGATCTACCTCGTGACGTGGCTGCTGCTGCTGTTCATTGGATCGCTGCTCGTGCAGCGGGTCGATCTGGCGCTGTCCGCTCTCGTGCCTGGCTGGATGGCCGATACCTTCCTGCCGGGGATGTACGGCGGGCTGGGCGGCGTCATCGGGGCGCTGTGGGTGCTGATCAACCACATCGCCAAAAAGCGCGATTTCGACCCGATCCACACACCCTGGTACATCACCAACCCGTTCATGGGCATCGCGCTCGGCGTCGTGACGTATTTCGTGCTGCGCGCGACGAGCCTCGCCTTCAGCCCGGAGGTCGTCTCGGCGGTCGAGGGCGGCAGCCGGTTGGGCCTCTATCTGGCCTGCATCATCGTCGGCTTCAACCAGAACGTGCTGTGGGCGCTCATCGACCGGGTGATCGAGGCCATCATCCCGCAGCAGGAGACGCAGGCGACGGTCGACGAGGCCGCCGCCAACGAGTCAACCAGTTAAACAGGCAGCGCACCGGCAAATCGCCATGAACCAGCGGTTGAGATGGGCGGCGGGGTTGATCGGGCTGGCGGCGGCGCTCGCGTGGGCGTCGGCGGCGCTGGCTGCCCCTGCGCCGCAGGATGGCGAGCCAACCCCCACACCGGAGGAAACGGAACCCGCCGACAGCGCCGTCAGCGGGGAGGTCGAGGCGCGCGTGCTCGTCGTGCGGGCGGGCGCGGCGACCAACTGGGCCCCGGTCGGCGGGCTGCCCGCCGGAACGGCCATCACGGTGCGCGGGCGCAGCCCGGACGGGCGCTGGCTGCTCATCGAGTGGGATGGCGGGCAGGGCTGGGTTTCGGCGGATTACGTCGGGCTGGGGGAGGGCGTCGAGGCCGGGCAGCTTCCGACCTCACTGCCGCCGACCTCCCCACCGGTCCTGACGAGCACGCCGACCTTCACGCCGGAGGCGACCGCCACACCGCCGCCTGCCACCCCGACGCCTTCCCCGCTCCCCTCGCCGACCGAAACAGCCCCCCCCACCGCGTCACCGGTTCCGACCGATACACGCATCGCCCCCACGGCCACGGCGACCGTCGCGAGCACGGCCACCGCCGTTTCCGGCGCGGGGGTCCAATCGACCACCTCCCCATCCACCCCCGGCGTGGCGCTGCCCCGCATCAGCCCGCCCCCGCGCGGCACCCTGATCGGGATCGGCGGCGGCGCGGCGGCGCTGGCGCTCGTCGTGCTGCTGGTCGGCTGGCGGCAGCGGCGCGGGCGGCGCGAGCTGGCGCGCTACGCGGACGGCTTCGTGCTGGAGACGTGCCCGGTCTGCCAGCGCGGCGCGCTGACGCTCGAAGAGCAGGTCACGCGGTCGCTGGGCGCGCCGAGCGTGCGGCGCACGGTGCGCTGCGACACCTGCCGCTCGGTGCTGCGGCAGGTGCGGCCCGGCGTGTGGCGGCTGACGGTCGACCCGCGCGTCAACCCGGCGCTGGCCGAGGCCCAGCGCGGCCAGACGCTCGCCGACGCCGAACTGCCCGCCTTCGCGGAGAAGGCCCGCGCCTACGAGCCACGCGATCCGCTGGCCGGGGTGTTCGATGATTCTGAGGATTTTCACCGTGCTGTCGAACGGCTCGAATCGTTGGAGGCCACTGTGCTGGCCGAGGGTCAGGATGAAAACGCCCCGGTCGCGAGTTCGGGTACCGGGGCGGGCGATGCGTCTAACGGCGGGGCCGACGAGGCGGGAGAGCAGGACGCGTCAGACGAGGCCTAAGCTGCTGCCTTATTCCTCCGCGATACGCTCGATCTTGGCCCCCAGGCTGCGCAGCTTGCCGTCCACGTCCTGATAGCCCCGGTCGATCTGGTTGACGTTACGGATCACGGTCGTGCCCTCCGCGCAGATCGCCGCCAGCAGCAGCGACATCCCGGCGCGGATGTCCGGGCTGGTGATGCGCTCCATCTCGCCGTGCAGCTTACTCGGCCCCTGTATCAGGCAGCGGTGCGGATCGCACAGCACGACGCGCGCCCCCATGTACACCAGCTTGTCGACGAAGAAGAAGCGGTTCTCGTACATCCACTCGTGGAACAGCACCGTGCCCTCGGCCTGCGTCGCGACGACGAGCGCGATGCTGAGCAGGTCGCTGGGGAAGGCGGGCCACGGCTGGGCCTTGACTTCGGGAATCTGGTTGCCGATGTCGGCCTTGACCTTGAGCGGCTGGTATTCGGGCACGATCACGTCCTCGCCGTCGACCTCCCAGTGGACGCCCAGCCGGTTAAAGACGAGTTCGATCATGTGGAGGTGCTGCGGCGCGGCCTGCTGGATGCGCACGCGCCCCTTCGTGACGGCTGCCGCCCCGATGAAGCTGCCGACCTCGATGTAATCCGCGCCGACGCGGAACTCCCCGCCGTGCAGCCGCTCGACGCCGTGGATGGTCAGCACGTTCGATCCGACACCCTCGATCTGCGCGCCGAGCGTGTTCAGGAAGTGGCAGAGGTCCTGCACGTGCGGCTCGGAGGCGGCATTGCGGATCACGGTCGTGCCGTCGGCCAGCACGGCGGCCATGATCGTGTTCTCGGTGGCCGTCACGCTGGCCTCGTCGAGCAGGATGTCCGCCCCGCTGAGCTTCTTCGCGGAGAAGATGAAGCGGCGGTCGAACTCGCACTTCGCGCCGAGCTGCTCCATCGCCAGCACGTGGGTATCGACCCGCCGCCGTCCGATCACGTCGCCGCCGGGCGGGGGCAACTCAAGCTGGCCGACGCGCGCCAGCAGCGGCCCGGCGAGCACGATGCTGGCCCGGATGTTCGCGGCGAGCGCGCTGTCCACCACGTACGAATCGATCGATTTCGCGTGGACGCGCAGCGTGCCCGCGCCCTCGTCGGCGATCTCGACGCCCAGACTGCGCAGCAGCGCGATCATCGTGCGCACGTCGTCGATGGCAGGCACGTTGTGCAGCGTGACGGGCTCCTCGGTCAGGATGCAGGCCGGGAGCAGCTTGAGGGCGGCGTTTTTGTTGCCGCTGGCGGTGATGGTCCCGTTGAGCGGGACGCCGCCTTCGATGATGAAGCGGTCCATGTGGCTATCCTCCAGCGGGTTCAGCGGTCAGGAATGGCCCAGGTACAGGGTGGCGGTATCGCCGACCTTCAGCCCAAGCTGGTCCTGCGCGCTGCCCTGATTCACGGAGACTTCAAGCTCGCCGCCGCTGCCGACCAGCGCCAGCGGGTGGCGTGGCGCGACCTCGCCGTAGCGGTGATGCACGCTTTCGAGGCGGTGCCAGCCTACCGCCACGCTCGCCCCGGCGGCCTCGAAGCGCGGCGGGGGGTTCTGAGCGAGGTCGGGATTCAGCGGGCGGAACTCCAGCGTGCTCTCGTCCAGCCAGCGCAGGTGGGCGATATCCGTCAGTGCGTTGCCGAAGCGGTCGATGCGGATGATCTCCCCGCGAATGGCGTTGGATGTCACGTCGAGCGGGGGGAGGGGGAAGCGGATGAGGTCGTCACAGGGCGGGCCGAATTCGTCGAGCGGCACGCCGCCCGCCAGATGGGCGGCTGCCGGGCTGAAAATGTCGCGCCCGTGAAACGTGTAGCTCGGATCGGCGTCGCGCCAGAAACGCGAGTTTGCAAGCTCGACGGCCCGGTACGACTCCTCCTGCAAGAGGACGTACGTCAGCACGCCGTTGTCGGGCGCTACAAAGCGCCCGCCCGGCGTTTCCACCGCCACCGGACGCCGCTGTCCGCCCACACCCGGATCGACGACGATCAGGTGGACGGTCCCCGGCGGGAAATAGCGATACACGCTGGCGAGGATTGAGGCGGCCTGCCGGATGTCCTGCGGCGCGACCTGGTGGCTGATGTCGACCAGCCGGGCGTCAGGCGTAATACCCAGCATGACGCCCTTCATCGCGCCCACGTAGCTGCCGCCTTCGCCAAAGTCGGTGAGCAGTGTGATTAGAGGGGGTGTGGGGTCCATGCGGGCATTGTACCTTGAGCGGGGAAGGGGCTGCAAGGCCCCGCCGGGTGCATCCCTTTTGGGCCTGCCGTGTTACTACTTATGGGATGGTCATTTGCCTTTGCCCCGGTTATAATAGGCACGACCCCGCATAAGCTAAGAGGGAAAGTCCGCATGGATAACGAGAAAGAGGTCCTTGAGCAGCCGGATGTGGGGGAAGCGGCAGCCACCGAGGATCAAGCAGAACCGCAGCCCGAAGCACTCGCAGAGATACAGCCACAGGATGAAGCAGCCCTCTCAACCCCCGAAGAGCCTGCTCTCGAGGCCGCTCCCGACGAGACCAAACCGGATGACGATCTTCCAATGGAGGAACCGCCAGCCTCACAGACCGACGCCGCGCCGGATGGCGGCCCGGCGTTGAACGAGGCTGCCGCCGAGGTGCCGCCCACGGAGGCCGAAGCGCCACAGGAGGCCGTGAGCGAAACCGAAGCGGAGGCGGAGCCTGAAGCGCCGGAAGAAGCCGGGATGGAAGCCGAAGCGCCAGCAGAAGTCGAGGCAGAGGCCGAGGTGGAGGCTGAAGCGCCGGAGCAGGCCGTGAGCGAAGTCGAAGCCGAGGCGGAGGACGATACGTCCCCAATGGAGGCCGAAGCCCCAGCGGAAGCCGAAGCTGAAGCGCCGGAGCAGGCCGTGAGCGAAACCGAAGCGGAGGCGGAGCCTGAAGCGCCGGAAGAAGCCGGGATGGAAGCCGAAGCGCCGGAGCAGGCCACCAGCGAAGCCGAGGCAGAGGCCGAAGCGCCGGAGGAAACCTCCGACGAAGACCTCTTCTTGCAGGCCATGAGCGAGGAGTCGCCGCTGGAGGGCATCACCGCGCCCGAACGCGGCCAGCTCGTCACCGGCACGATCGCCGGCATCTCCGACAGCGAGATTCTGGTCGACATCGGCGCGAAGTCCGAAGGGATCATTCGCGGGCGCGAGCTTGAACGGCTCGACGCCGACGTGCTGGCCGGTCTGGAGGTCGGCGGCGACATCGAGGTGGTCGTCGTGACGCCGGAGGACCGGCAGGGCCACACCGTGCTCTCGCTTCAGCGCGCGATGGAGCAGAAGGACTGGGGTAAAGCCGAGGAACTGCTCGAATCGAAAGAGGCCTACGAGAGCAAGATTACGGGCTTCAACAAGGGCGGTTTGATCGTGCCGTTTGGCCGCGTGCGGGGGTTCGTGCCCGCTTCGCAGGTCGGGCGGGAGCGCCGCCGCCAGAGCAAAGGCTCGACGCCGGAGGAGCGCTGGGGCGACATGGTCGGCGAGGAGATCGCCGTCAAGGTGCTCGAAGTCGACCGCAGCCGCAACCGGCTGATCCTCTCCGAGCGCGCCGCCGACCGCGAGCGGCGTTCCGAGCGCCGCGCCGAGCTGATCGACGAGCTGGAGGTCGGGCAGCGCCGGACCGGGCGCATCGTCCGACTGACGGATTTCGGCGCGTTCGTCGACCTCGGCGGGGCGGATGGCCTCGTGCACCTGTCCGAACTTGCGTGGCGGCACGTCGACCACCCGAAAGACGTGCTCAACGCCGGGGATGAGATCGAGGTGGAGGTCATCAACCTCGACAAGGAGCGCCAGCGCATCGGCCTGAGCCGCAAGAACTGCCTGCGCGACCCCTGGGACGTGGTCGAGGAGGATTTCCGCGCCGGGCAGCTCGTGCAGGGCCGCATCACCAAGCTGACCAAGTTCGGCGCGTTCGCCGCGCTCATCGACCGGCCTGAGATCGAGGGCCTGATTCACATCAGCGAGCTGGCCGATCACCGCGTCGCGCACCCGCGCGATGTCGTGAACGAGGGCGAGGTGCTGACGCTGCGCATCCTGCGCATCGAGCCTCAGCGCCGCCGGATGGGCCTCAGCCTGCGACAGGTCGACTCGGCGGAGTACATCGACGACGATTGGGAAGACCTCGTCAGCGCGGCCAGCAACAAAGACTGACGCCCGCCCCGAATTCGGCGATCACAGCCCCCGGCCAGCCGCCGGGGGCTTTTAACGTCTGGTGCCGGAGCAGCCGATCAGGCTTCGTCGTGAACCCGCACCGCGTCGTCGTCCGGACGGACGGTTGATCCATACCTATCCGCATACACCTGTGTAAATTCCGCCCCGAAGATAAACATCTGCGCCGAGTAGTAGACCCACACCAGAAACGCGACGAGCGATCCGGCGGCCCCGTACGCCGAGCCGACCGTGCCGCGCCCCAGGTAGAGGCCGATGAGCAGGTTGCCGACGGTGAACAGCAGCGAGGTCGCCGCGCCCCCGATCCAGACATCCTCCCACGCGATCTCCGCGTCGGGCACCGTCTTGTAGATGAAGGCGAACAGCGCCGCAAACACGACGAACGAGACGAAGAACTTCGCGACCTGCGCCGTGCGCAATATCTGCACGAGGTTCGTCAGGGCGGGCAGCGCGGGAAGGGCCGTGCCGAGCGTCGAGTCGAGCGCGGCGAGGGCGCTGTCCAGCGACAGCGAGGCGACGAGCAGCACGCCTGCCCCCAGCGCCATCGCGAACGCGGCCAGCCGGTTCTTGACGATGCCCCAGATGCCGCGTTCCGGGCTGGCCTCAAGCTTCCACACCTGGTTGAGCGTCTTCTTAAGCTGGCCGAACACGCCCGACGCGCCGAACATGAGCATCGTCAGGCTGATGATCGTCGCGATCAGGCCGGAGCCGCGATTGCCCGCGTTTTTCAGGATCATCTGGAACAGGCTGGCCGCGTTCTGGCCGATGGCGCTGCCTGCCTGATCGACGATCTGGCTCTGAATCCCGCTCCTGCCAAGCACCGCCCCGGCCAGCACGACGACCAGAACGAGCAGCGGCGAGAGCGACAGCGCCGTGTAAAACGCCAGCGCCGCGCCGAGTTCGGCGGCGCGGTCATCACTCCACTCCCGCACGGTTTCTTTGATCAGGTCGACGGCGGCGCCCCCGACGTGGAGGGCTTTATCCTTCAGCGAAGTGGGTTGAGTCTGGTGATCCTGCATCGTCTTGGTCATTTACGGTTTCCGCTGCCTGTGAGTCTCGGTTTACGTTTTCATGTTATCGTGTGCCGATCCCCGCTTTCTAATCCGCCCAAAAATAAAAAAGGCCGCCCACCCGGAGGCGGCGGCGCTGATTATGCCCGGCAAAAAACCGTCGGTCGATGCGTTAAACTTCCGGCACGAGCAGCGGGCGGAATTTATACCCGTAAACGATGATGCCCTCCTCGCCGTCGGTGCGCAGGCGGCGCGTCACCATCTCGACGCGCATCCCGATCGCCGGGTCACCGTCGAGATCCGTGATCTGCGCGGTGACCATCGGCCCCTCGTCCAGCCGGACGAGCGCGACGACGTACGGCTTCTGGTCCTCGAACCCCTCTGGCGGGTCGAGCACGACGGTGTAGCTGTAAATCTCCCCTTTACCGGAAAAAGTGAAAACGTCCTGAGCGGGTTTGGCGCACTCCGGGCAGGCGTCGCGCGGGGGGAAGATAGCCGCCCCACAGTGGGGGCAGACCTCACCTTGCAGCGCGTATCGCGGCCCGGCCAGCCGCCAGTTTTGCGGAATCTTCATACCGGTAATCTGCTTCCCTCGATCATCCCGGCCAGCGGTGCGCTATCGCGC
>CAZWUX010000015.1:0-10604 GCA_964637665.1 uncultured Anaerolineae bacterium | reverse complement strand
CGCTATCGCGCCTTACCGCTGGGCAGGTTCATAGACGTGCTCGCGGCGGCTGGAATGCCGCTCGAAGCGGTCATCCAGCGCGCTCGACGGGGTGCTGCACACGTCGCACACCGGGCGCGGCGTGAAGAAGCGTTTGCCACAGCCCGTGCAGACGGTGCCCGTCAGCCCGTAGCGTTGTTCTTTAAGCCGCCAGTGATGTGGTATCTTCATCGCGTGTCTGGTTCCTCTGTCCGTTCAGTCTTTCTCAGGCCGGTCCATCCGGCCCTCGCTTGCGTATTGCACTAAATAATACGTGCAATTCACTCCCATAACCTACCGCAGGACCCCGCAGAGCCTCTCAAAACCTATCAAACCCGGCGAATCTGTGCTTTTTGTCACTTTTTTAGCTTGCGGCGGTAGCGGGCGTAGGTCGCATAGTCGATTTCGGTGCGCCGCGCGATGTACGTCTCCGTCGTCGGGGCGCGGCCCTGCCGCTCGGCGATCAGGTCCGTCGCCCGCAGAACCATCGCATCCGACCCCGCGCCGGAGCCGTACGACACCATCAGGATGCGGTCGCCGGGGCGGGCCACGTCGAGCACCGCGCTCAGCCCGATCAGCGACGATCCGGCGTACACGTTGCCGATGCGTCCGGCCAGCAGGCCGGTTTCGATCTGCTCGCGGGTGAAGCCAAGCAGCTTCGCCGCGCGGGACGGGAATTTGACGTTCGGCTGGTGGAACACGGCGTAATCGAAATCCGCAGGCCCCGCGCCGAGTTCCTCCATCATCGCGCTGGCGGCGGCCAACACGTGCCGGAAGTAGGCCGGTTCCCCCGTGAAGCGATCCCCGTGCGAGGGATATATCTGGTGGGCGCGCCGCCAGAAGTCGGGCGTATCCGTGACGTAGGAGTACGTCGCCTCGAACACGGCGAGGCTGTTCGACGCCGGGCCGATCAGGTAGGCCGCGCCGCCCGCCGCCGCCGTGTACTCCAGCGCGTCGCCGGGCCGACCCTGCGCGGTGTCCATGCCGATGCTGAGCGCGTACTCCGCCATGCCGGAGCCGACGAAGCCGAGCGCGGCCTGCATCGCCTCGCTCCCCGCCTTGCACGCGAACTCCCAGTCGGCGGCCAGTGTGTTCGGCACCGCGCCGATGGCCTCCGCGACGATGGTCGAGGTCGGCTTGACGGCGTAGGGGTGCGACTCGCTGCCCACCCACACCGCGCGGATATCCGCCGGGTCGATCCCGGCGCGGGCCAGCGCGTTGCGGGCCGCCTCCACCGACATCGTCACCACGTCCTCGTCGAGGCCGGGCACGGACTTCTCCGTGATGGGCGTGCCGCCCATCTCATCCGTCCACACGCGGGACACCTCGGCGGCGGGCAGCCGGTAGCGCGGCACGTACGCGCCATACCCGACGATGCCCGACTCCCGGATGGGCCGTTGCAGCCGGGTCGGGCCGCTCGCAGCGCGTCCCTCTCCGCCTTTGCCGTTCTCGCTCATGCGCTGTCTCCTCGTAGTGATTGTTTAATCGCGCTGCCGCGCGTCGCGCAGCAGGCGTTTTGCGTATTCAAGGTCGATGGTGTTTTCGGCCAGCATCCCCTCGACGACGGCGTCCACCTCCGCGCCGGACGCGCCCGCCGCCAGCGCGATCTGCCGGGCGTGCAGCGCCATGTGGCCCTGCTGGATGCCCTCCGTCGCCAGCGCGCGTAATGCGCCGAGGTTCTGGGCCAGCCCGACGGCGGCCATAATCCCCGCCAGCTCGCGGGCGCTCTCCACGCCGAGCACTTTCAGCGCGACCTGCGCGGCGGGGTGGGCGCGCGTCGTGCCGCCGATGATCCCGACCGGCAGCGGCAGCTCCAGCGAGCCATGCAGCGCGCCGTCCACGAACGTCCACCTGCTCAGCGAGCGGTACTGGCCGTCCCGCGCCGCGTAGGCGTGCGCCCCGGCCTCGATGGCCCGCCAGTCGTTGCCCGTCGCGATCACGACCGGGTCGATGCCGTTCATGATGCCCTTGTTGTGCGTCGCCGCCCGGTAGGGGTCGGCATCGGCAAACGCCCACGCCTCGACCACCCCGCGCGCCACCTCCTCACCCGAATAATGGTGGAAGCTCAGCGCTTCGGCGGGAATGGCGACTTCGGACCGGGCTAACCGCCGGTCGGCGAGATTTGAGAGGATGCGCAGACCGACTCGACCACCTGTCATGCGCTCGACCGGACCCGCAAGCTGCTCGCAGGCCGTGTTCACCATGTTGGCGCCCATCGCATCGCGGCAGTCGTAGATCAGGTGGACGATCAACATCGGCCCGACCGCTGTTTCCGGCAGCGCCCGGACCTCGATGCCGCGCGGCCCGCCGCCCAGCTCGACGACGGTCCGATCGCAGCAGGCCGCGATGTCGAGCAGTTCGTCCTCGTGGGCCAGCACCGCGTCTCGCGCCGCGTCGAGATCGTCCAGATCGAGCACCTGAATCTGCCCGATCATCTCCGGCGCGGTCGTCTCCGCGCGGAAGCCGCCCACGCCCCGCGCGATCTTGGCGATGTGGCTGGCGGCGGCCACGACCGACGGCTCCTCGACCGCCATCGGCACGAGCACGTCCCGCCCGTTGACGACGAAGTTGGCCGCCACGCCGAGCGGCATCCCGAACACGCCGACGACGTTCTCGATCAGCTTGTCGGCCAGATCGGGCGTCAGGCCCGGCGCGCCGAGCAGCGTGGCCGCCTCGTCCTCGGTGAGGTCCGCCCACGCGGCGATGGTATCACGGCGTTCCGTAACGCCGAGCTTATAAAAACCGGGCAGACGTGAACTGGGGTTCATCGTATCCTTTGCTGGCAGTCAAACGCCCACAACAAAGTGGGCGTCGTGTAACATATCACAGCCTGACTATAGGCGAAAATTCTATCAGAAGCTCTCAACTTCTACCGGGAGTGTTTCAAGTTAGCCGATTCAGGCGATTCACGCCTACATCGCGTCCTGCACCCACGTCGGCTCCGTCGGCAGCCCGTGCGCTTCACGCCACCCCTTACAGCGCTCGGCAAGATCGCGCACGGCCTCGTAATAATCAGGCTCCTCACGCCGGGCGGCCTCGTGATCGACGTAGGCCTCCAGCCTGGCCCAAACCTTGACGACGAACGGGCTGACCCAGGCGATGATCTCATCACCCGACAGCCAGTCCTGCTGGATCAAAAAACCCAGATGGTCGAACGAGTTCAGCACCAGCTTGACGTGCCGCCTGCCCTCTTCGCTCAGGCCGCTCAACCCGGCAGACGGATCGGGGGGCAGATTCTCGTAAATCCAGCGCCGGGCCGCGATGTTCTCATCGCTCATCATACGCTCGAAAATGCTGTTGTACGTATCCATGTTAAGGGCCACGATCTCGCGCTCGCGGCTGTCAACGGATTCGGCGAGTTGCGCCAGCGCCACGAAGCCGCCGCCCACCACCGTCGCGAGTGTGGCGGACGACGCCAGCCCTTCCAGCGATCCCCAGAAATCGGGATTGACGCCTGCGAGGCGAAACAGCAGCCATCCGAGCGCAACCAGCACGATCCACAGGATGAAGAAGCCGACGCTGGCAAGGATGGCCGTGCGGATGATCTGGGCAGGGGTCATGTTCTTAATGCGGCGCACCGTCAACCTCCCTCGACGCTGGATAATCTCGTCACTCCATTTCCAGGAAGCCCCCACCTCTGGTGGGGGATGAATGGACGGGCCGCAGGCCCGCCGGGCGCAGCCCGGATGGAGTAACAAGCAAACCTATGGTTTGCCATTCACTGCACGCTGGCGAAATCCTGCACGACCGACGCGAACGCGCCGAGCGGCCAGCCGCCACGCACGCGCAGGCGACGCAGCTCGTAGGGTGACTCGCTCGTCTGTAGCCCGCCCTGCACGGTCGTCACCGCCGCATAGTAGCCATGCTCGCTGGCGGCGGCGATCACGTCCTCGTCGTACTTGCCCGCCGGGTACGAGAGGTAATGCGGCTGGTAGCCGAGGTTGGCCTCGATCGTCTCGGCGGGGCCGACGAGATGGTAGTACAGCCAGTCCGGCTCGCGATCCGTCATCTCGACGTGCTCCCGACCGTGCACCTCGATGTCCATCCCGGCCTCGTGCATCTCGCGCAGCATCTCCCACGTCATGTAGCCCTGCTGGCGGCGGTCGGTCACGTCGGTGAGGATGAAAAAGGTCGCCGGGTAGCCGAACTCCTGAAGGATGGGGAAGGCGTTCTCGTAGTTGTCGACATAGCCGTCGTCGAAGGTCAGCACGACGGGGTTATCAGGCAGATCGGGCGAGCCGGTTTCGAGCGCGTAGACGAGTTCCGGAAGCGAGATGACCTCGTAGCCGTTGTCGGCAAGCCACGCCATCTGCTCGCGGAAGCTATCGGGCGTGACGGAGAGATCGACCCGGTATTCATCGCTGCCGGGCGGCGGCACGCTGACGTAATGGTACATCAGGATCGGGACACGGGCCTCCCGGACCTCGCCGTCGGGCGTGAGGGGCGGCGTCGGGGTGGGGGTGACGGTCGGCGTGACCCAGGGCGGCAGCGTCGGGCTGGGCGTCTCGGTCGGCGTGACGGATGGCGTCAGGCTCGCCTCCTCCGTCGGAATGACGGGGAAGCCGGGCGGGGCCAGCGTTTCCAGCCACGCGACGGCGCGGGGCGGCTCGCCGGGGTGGGCGGGGGTCAGCAGCAGAGCCGCCGCCGCCGCGCACAGAACCGCCGCCACCGCCACCGGGATGACGGCGAGAATCAACAGCCGCCGCCACCAGGGGACGCGGTGGCGGGGCCGCTTCGACTTCAAATTACCATTCTGCTGCTTGCCGTTCCGTGCCATTCGTCCGTTCGCGCTGCCGTTGAACTCAACCGGTCGTCATGAGTCTATACGCACGGCGGGCCGATTCGTGCCCGCAGAATTCCGCCCCGATCATACCAGCATCGCGCGAATCGCGACATTAGAGCCGCGTAGATTCGCCTACCACACACCCGGCGAGCATGGAGAAAGCACAGCTTTCTCCCGGTGAAAGTGTTGTGCAACTAACGTTGCTCAACGTGCGTGGAGCGTTTTTCAACCATCGACGTTTGGGTTCCCGACCGCCGCCTTCGCACGCCAACTGTGCAACCCGCGCAGGGTGCGTTATCATCCGCCCGATTATGATCCGCGCAGATCGGCAGCCATATGCGACACACCGCGATCCGCACGTGGCATCACCCCCCATTCACGCGCCGGGATGCGCAGGCGGGCGGCTGACATGCAAGACCGACGCTTAAGGCGTCTGCGCCTGCTGGTGCTCGTCCTGGCCGTCACCGCGCTCGGCGTCCTTCTTATCCGAACGAGCGGGGTGTTTCCGGCATCCGGCCCGCCGACCGCCACCCCGCCGCCCACGTCCGGCCCCAGCGCCACGCCCTCCGAAACCGCCCGCCCGCCGCTCCCGACCGAGTTCAACCCCGGCACGCCCGGTGCGCGCCTGACGCTCACCCCGGCAGAGCCGTCGACGCCCGCCGATCAGTGGGCGATTTACGTGCTGGACACCGCGCTGCCTGCCGTCGAGGAGCCGTCCCCGCCACAGGGCGGGGCGGCGTGGTGGGCGCGCGCCGACGCGCTCCGGGGGCGGCTGGCCTACGCCGGAGGGCGGATCACGATCGGTGGGTCGGCGCTCGACGTGGAGGCGCTGACGGCCATCGATCTGTACGTGCCGGGGGGCGATGCGTCTAACGGCCTCACGCCGGTCGCGCGCGTCGCGTGGGAGGGCGAGGCCCTGATGCTGACCGGGTGGGGCGTCGATGCCGGGGGCGCGGAGCGATCGTGGCTGCTGAGCGGGGCCGGGCCGGGGCTGGCCGTCGAGGCGCTGACGATGGGTGCCGCCAGCCGCAATGTCGCGCTGGACGTGGCATACATGGCCTCCGGGGACACGGCGCAGATCGTGCTGCTCGACGCGGGCGACCCCGCCGCAACGCCCACCCCTCTGCCGACGCCATCCCCGATCCCGCCGACCGTCACGCCGTTTTTCTCCCCAACGCCGACCTTCCCGCCCACGCCCACGCGCGCGCCGGAGGCGTTCATGGGGCAGGTCATCGCGGAGAAGCTCGACCCGGTGATCGAGGCCCTGCGCGACGGCCCTCCGCCGGAGGCCGCCGCCTACGTCGCCACCCACCCCTGGGCCGGCCCGCTGACGTGGACGGAAACCGGCCCGCGCCTCGACGGGATTCCGCTGCCCGTCGGGCAGGCGTCCGAGCTGAATATCTACGCGCTGGCGGCGGAACCCGCGGGCGAGCCGGAGCTGATCCTCCACGCGACGTACAACGCGTCCAGCAGCGGGTCCTACACCCACTTCCCGGAGGACCAGTTGATCTTTCAGGAACAGCGCATGGACGAGATCGTGTACTGGATGGTGCGCGATGCCGCCGAGCAGGGCGGCCAGCTTTTCGCCGCGTTCGACGACTTCGGCGTGCGGCAAAACCTCACGCTGATCGACTACCGCGCCATCAACCCCTAGCCCCCGAAAAGCATATCCCAACCACGTAAGAAAGATTCGACCGCCGAACCCCCGGAGATCGATCAGGGCAAGCCTCTGATTATCCCTGGGGAAAGGTGGTGGGATCGTGTTCTTCGAGATTTCACAGATGGAGCGCATCATGCTGAACCTGATGTTTGGCCGCGCGCTCTGCAACGACGATCTGGGGCGCGCGCTGCTCAAAAGGCGCACCCGCGAGAACGTCCTGCTCGGCTACCCGTTCTCGCCCAACCTGCGCACCTACCTGATGTCCATCTCCGACGTGCCGGACCTCGCCGATCTGGCCCGCTACGTCGACAGCGTGATTCAGGTATCGTAGCGCCGCCGCTCACTCGCCGGGGCCGCCGTTCATAATCAATACGGCGGCCTTTTTTGCGCCCACAGATACATTCGCATACCCTCGTCGGAGGGAAAAATCGCCGCACACCTTACCCCGCGCGGCGATTTGTTGTAGAATTTCGACGGACGATTTCCTGTTACCTGCTACGACAGCCAGAGAGGCCCCTCATGACAGACGAAAAACGGGAAGTATACCCGGTGGAGGTCGCGGGTGTGCAGCGCGACCTGCCACTCTTCGAGGTCGCGCCGGGCGTGAAGATCGCGCTGCTCAACATTCTGGGCGACACCGAGCTTGTGCTGGCAGCGGCGAAGGCGCTGGCCGAAAAGCTGGTCGCGTTCAACGGCGAGGCGCTCGTCACGCCAGAGGCCAAGAGCATCCCTCTGATCTTCGCGCTGGCGATTGAGATGGATCTGCCCTGGATCGTGCTTCGCAAGAACGAGAAGCTCTACATGGGCGACGCGCTCACCGCCGAGACGATGTCGATCACGACCGGCGAGGCGCAGACGCTCTACCTCGACGAGAAGGACCGCAACCTGCTGAACGGCAAGCGCGTGATCCTCGTCGACGACGTGATCTCGACCGGCAGCACGCTTCAGGGAATGCAGCTCGTCGTCAACAAGGCGGGCGGTGAGATCGTCGCGCAGGCGGCGGTTTTCACCGAGGGCGACCGCGCCAAATGGCAGGACATCGTCGCGCTCGGCCACCTGCCCGTCTTCACCTCTGAGGATTGATCTCGCCGGTCCGGTGGGATGGCGCGCAAACGCCTGCGGGCGCGGGTTTGCCTGTCCTCACTACCGGGTTTCATCGTATGAAAATGGAGAGATCACCTGCTGGCGCGCCGTCTGGCGATTGATTATAGTCAGGGCACAGCCGACAGACGAAGGGCAGGATGAGGTGGCGCGTATTCTCGTCGTGGACGACGAACGCGACGTTCGTGAGTTGTTCAACATCACGCTGAAAATGGCGGGGCACACAACCGAGACGGCGAAGGACGGCGTTGAGGCGGTCGACAAGCTGGATGACCCCATGCCGGACCTGATCCTGCTCGATCTGATGATGCCCAACATGGACGGCTTCGCGTTTCTGTCCCACCTGCGCAGCGAGCTTGACGATCGCCCGCTCCGCGTGCTGGTCGCGACAGCGAAGGTGCTGGAGGAGAACGACCAGCGCCAGCTCGCCGCGTGGCCGGTCGTCGGCGTGCTGAGCAAGGCCGAACTCGACATCGCGCAGATGGTCAACGTCGTCGGGCGGGCGCTGGCGAAGGACCCCCACCGCAAAAACGGGCGGGCGAAACCCGCACCCCGGCCTGAAAAACCGGCCCGGCAAGCCGCGCCGGGGCAAGAATCTGCAACCCCACCCACCGGACCGGCAAACCGGGAACCCGCCCCGCCTGAAAAGGCGCGGCAGGCCGCCCCGGCGACATCCTCACCATCCCCACCATCCGAAAAATCAGCGGAGCCGCTGCCATCCAAACCGCCCGCGCCGGAACCGCCCGCCGACAGGCCCGGCGTGCCCGACCACAAGCCGGGCCTGCTGGAGCGCCTCATGGCGGCCAGAAAAAAGCCGCCCGGCGAAGCGGACGGCGAGACATAGCCCGGCACCACCTGCCGGGGTGACGTATCGACACACGGGGTCTCTGCCCCGTGTTTTTTGTCGGGCGGCGGGGGCGCGGATCAGTAGCGGTTGATCCGCGCGCTGATCAGCGCGACGACGACCATCATCAGCGCACCCCCGGTGTCGAGCGCGGTGACGACGGGCAGCAGCTCGCCCTGGGCGTTCATCGGCTCGTACACGAGCGAGATGAACATCCGCACGATCATCAGCAGCAGGGCGGCGATGCCCGCCGTGACGACCATGTCGTCGACGATGGCGTCGTGGACGGTGCGCAGCATCGTCATGCCCTGCCACAAGGTCAGCAGCCACGCCACGATCCAGAACCCCCAGCGGTATAGATCGCCCCCGGCGACGATGCCGGTGTGCCCCAGCTTGAGCGCCAGCGTGAGGGCCGCCGGGACCGCGAACCCGACCGCCGTCGTGATGCCGACGATCAGCCCTACTGCCAGAAAGATCTTCCCCCACTCGAAACGTGGTTGATCAGCCATAGAAATGCGCCTCGCTCTCGTAGTCCGGTTCAGTGGGATGCGGAGTCGGCCTCGGCCAGCCTGTGCGCCGGGACGCCGCGCCGTTCGAGATAACCGTGATCCCGGTACCAATGGTATGCATCCCGCACCGATTCGGCAAAAGGCCGCGCGCGCAGATTCAGGTCGCGGGCCGCTTTGCTGCTGTCCACGTAGACGTGGTGCCCGCTCAGCAGCACGCGCGCACGCTCGACAGGCAGGTCGACGCCCACCCGGTGCAGCAGCGTGACGCCCGCCGCGATGGACGGCAGCGCCCACCCCGGCACGCGCAGGATGCGCACCGGCACGCCCAGCACCTCCCCGATGGTGGTCAGCGCCTCGCGGTGCGTCAGGTTGTGGCCGCCGATCACGTAGCGCGGGGCGGGGTCGCCGCATCCGGCGGCGGCGACGTGGGCCGCTGCGCAGTCGCGCATGTCGACGAAGTTCAGCCCGCCGTCGGGGAAGGGGAACACCTGCCGCTTGAGCGCGCGCACGATCAGCTCCCCGGAGATGAACTTCCAGTCGCACGGCCCCATGATGGCCGACGGCAGCAGCGCGACGGTCCGCATCCGGCCCCCCGCCTCCTCGCGGATGACCTCCTCGGCCAGCGCCTTGCTGTGCCCGTACGGCCAGACACCGGGATCGAGGTTGAAGGTCGATGACTCGTCGAGCATGGGCCGCTCCGGCCCCGGCGTGCCGAGCGCCGCGACGGAGCTGGTGTAGACGAACCGCGTGACGCCCGCCTCCCGCGCCGCGCGGACCACGTTGCGCGTCCCCTCCACGTTGACGCGGTAGATCGTCTCCGCGGGGTAGTGCCAGTCGTCAGCGATGGCCGCTGCGTGGAACACCCAGTCGACGCCCTCCACCGCCGGGCCGAGCGAATCCGGGTCGAGGATGTCACCCGTGACGGGCGTCAGCGCCAGCCCTTCGACCGCGACCGAGGGCGACGTGTCGCGCCGCAGGCCGACGACCTCCACGCCGCGCGCGTTCAGCGCCGCGACGATGTTCGCGCCCAGCCCGCCCGTGCTCCCGGTGACGAGCGCGCGCGTCATACGCGCCTCGCCGCGTCAGATGTGAGGTTTGGCATAGGTCCATCCAGCGGTTTTTCAGTTGACGGTCAGCATAACCCCGTTATAATTGCTAACAGTGATGGCTGCAAGGCCATCATACCGCACCTTCCAACTTCCGATAACTTTTCGCAGCTTGAGTGCCCGACCCCCCGGATGGGAGGGCTTAAAGGCGAAGCCGGTTCAAGTCCGGCGCTGTCCCGCAACTGTCATCCACCCTCAGGTGGAAAGCCAGGACGCCCGCTCCCGCTGCGTTCGCTAAGCCTTCGCGGAAAGGACAGGGAACATGCCGCCCTTTATTCGATTGAATCAACCTCCTGCCCGCCGGGCGGGAGTTTTTGATCCCACCCGGACCCTCAGGTGGATCGCGCTTGCCGCCGCACTCCTGCTGGCTGCTGGCTGTTCGACGGCCCCCCCGGCGGCGGAACCGGCCCCGGCGGGGCCTGCAACGGAACCCGCCGGGGTTGCAGACGAGGTCACGGAGCCGCCGGTTGAAGAGCCGACTGAGGCCCCCGCGACCGAGGAACCGGCGGAAGAAGAAGCCCCCGCCGCCGAAGAAAGCGCCTACCCGCAGACCTATACCACCGTGTTCGGCAGCGAGATCACG
>CAZWUX010000014.1:23320-29049 GCA_964637665.1 uncultured Anaerolineae bacterium | reverse complement strand
TCTTACCCGCGCCGTTCTCGCCGAGCAGGGCGAGAATCTCGCCCTCTTCGAGGGTGAGGTCCACGCTGTCGTTTGCCAGCACGCCGGGGAAGGCCTTCGTGATGTTGCGCAGCTCAAGGACAGGGGTCATGCGGGACTCCTTTCGTCCGTCAGTCTGCCGGGCAGAGGAACATCTATCCGGGCATTTGGGAATTTGAACTGACGCCGACTACAGGCAGCGAACACCTACCTCAGGCGGACCGGCCAGAAGCGGGAGACCGATCCGAGGTGGGAGGATTGTATCATCGGTCGTTCTTAATTGAAAAGAGGGGCGGGCACGAAGCCCTGCCCCTCTTCCGAGTGCATCGGGTCGGTTACTCGCTGAGCGAAGCGAGGTAGTCGGCCCAGCCGGTGTTGATCTCGCCCGCGATGATCTGCCCGCGGAGCGTGTCAAGCTCGTCCTTGAGTTCCTGCGGAACCTGGTCGTCGAACTCGTGGAACGGCGCGATCGCCACACCGTCATTTTCGAGCGTGCCGGTGTAGATGCCGCCTTCAAATGCGCCTTCCGAGCCGCGCTTGACGGCCTCGAACACGGCCACGTCCATGCGCTTCATGACGCTCGTCAGGAACAGCGGGCAGGAGTCCGGTGCGGAGACGCAGCCGTCGGTGTCCACCCAGATGACCTTCGTTCCGGGGTTGTCCTGCGCGGCGGCGGCGGTGCCCAGCCCGACCGGCCCGGCGACGGGCATGATGATGTCCGCGCCCTCGGCGATCAGGTCCTCACCTACGCGGCGGCCATCGTCGGTCGACTCGAAGTTGCCGACGAACGTGCCCTCGTTGGCCTCGGTGTTCCAGCCAAGCACCTGAACGTCGGTGCCTTTCTGCTCGTTGTAGTAGTTCACGCCCGACTCGAAGCCCACCATGAAGATGGAGACGGTCGGGATGTTGATGCCGCCGAACGTGCCGACGACGCCTGTCTCGGTCATCCCGGCTGCCGCGTACCCGGCCAGGAAGGCCGCCTCGTCGGTCGCGAAGGTCAGACCGAGCACGTTGTCAATCGCCGGATCGTAGGCAAAGTCGACGATGGCGAACTCTGTGTCGGGGTTCTCTGTGGCGAAGGTCGCCGTGTCGTCTGCCAGCAGGAAGCCGACCGTCACGATCATGTCGAAGCCCTGGTCGAGGAACTGCTGGATGTTGGGGCCGTAGTCCGTCTGGGCCTGCGACTCGAGGAAGTCGACCTCGACGCCGTCCAGTTGATCTTCAGCCATCTGCATGCCTTCCCATGAAGTCTGGTTGAAGGAACGGTCGTCGATACCGCCTGCGTCGGAAACCATACCAGCCCGGAAGACCTCGCCTCCCGCTGCCGGCTCCTCAGTGGCGGGTTCCTCAGTCGCCGGCTCTTCGGTTGGCTGGGCGCACGCGCTCAGTGCAAGCACCAGCACCAGCATAAGCGCCAGAACAGGCAAGAAACGTTTGGTTCGCATGTAAAATGCTCCTTCTTTCTCCACGCTAAAGGGGGACCTACAACGGTCAAGTAGCTCCTACCTTAACCTAAAATCGGACCTCGCGCTAGATATCTGAAACCTGAATTGGGTCGAGTTTTCGGAGGTGTAGAGGCGGCGACTCAACCTTATTGATAATTACCCATATTTCTATAAATAAGGCGCGCTGACGCCGCTTGGCGGGCAGAGGCATACCATCATCCAGTCAGACGCTCAGCCGAAATCTCACTCACCAGAAATGCCTGTTTACCGGGGAGGGTCAGGTGACACATCTGCAAACGAACCTACCTGATAGCGTTCCATTTCATAGATGTGCCCGGTGATGCGCGAGAGGTCCAGCGGATACACGGCCCTCAGGCACGTTTCATCTTGAGTGACAGGGTAGTTGACGACACACTCTTTTGCTTCATCCGTAATGCGCACGGGCGCTATTGCGTCCTCGTAGTTTGCGCGACAATACAATACCGCCAGGATAATGAACACGGAGAGATTGCTGTATGCCAAGAATTTTTTCCAGAGTGGCCGTCGCTTAGACCGGTAGAGCTGCGCTTGCGCCAGCGCCATCTGAGCGATCACGGCCACCCAGAACAACGAACTATATGCCACATACCGGCTCGATAAAGGCTGGTTCTGCGCGGCTATGAAGAGCTGCAATCGCCCCAGACCTGTGAGCAGGGCCACACCAACAGCGAAACAAGCCAGGGCGAGCCAGGTGAAAGACTTATGTTGGCCGTCAGGAGAGAGCCACAGATAAGCGAAGTTCAGAAGAAACGAACATGCTCCTATACAGATTAGCAAAAATGACAGGTATTTGGCCTGGATTATCGAAAGGGTAGCTGGGGCCAGCAGTGGGTTTGCCAGGTACATGCTGGCATATGTGATCAGATTGAGGGGTTGAAAGCCCGTGTATATGGCGTTTGAAAACTTATACCCTGCGAAGAACAATCCGGTAATGGCTACGGAAAACGCCAGCCAGAATATAAAGTACCACTTATTGCGATAGCCGCGCAGGAATAGAGCGAGTGGCGTAACCACTAACATCACAAAACCCGTCGTCATTGAAAAGATGTTGAGAGCGGTAAAGATAGCCCCCAGGGTAACCGGCCACCAGTTGATTGGCCGCCAGACAATAAGCCAGAGCGCCGACAACGCGCAGACCACACTAAAATACCAGGTGGCCTGAAACGCCATTAACCAGTTAAAGTTCTGGCGAAATGAAAAGATGAGCCACGCAACCGGCACCATCACATACAACACATTTTTCGGCTCATCGTGGTAGAAGAGGCTGGCTATTAACACCAGATTGATCGCGGCAAGCACAATATTCAGATACATTCCCGCTTTCACGTTCCAGTCCGTCGTGAGTGTGAGAAACACAGTGGCGAGATTTGCGAATAGAACGCGATGTTCATTGTGCTGTGCGATCAGGTCGCCGAACGTCAGGCGGCCCTCCAGGGTTTTCATTACGATTGGAATACTCGCATCCCACTCATCTTCCAGTGGGACATTCACGCCGTTCTGAGCAACGTAGAAAACGATCAATATAAGTGGAATCAAGCTCAGCACGACGGAGGCAACGTTAAGGGAGGAGCGTAGTTTAGCTGACAATTCAAAGACCTTTGCTACAGAAGATGTGGTGATAAATCAAATTTATGTAGATGATCGCGCTAGAAGAACCGGGTAATTATGCAATTTATTCTGGGGCGCGGCAAAATACGCACATCATTGAGAGAACCCAACCCGTTATCCCGACAAGGAGAGAAACCGATGGCGAGGCTGTTTGGGCAGACCTACACACGCGAGGAGCTGCTGCGGCGTGTGGGCCACATCGACCAGATCGCAGGCGTGCGCGAGATCGTGCTGGCGGACGGGCGGGGGCGCGGCGCGCGTGCCGCCAGCGTGCGGACCGGCGGCGGGCTGACCTTCACCGTGCTGATCGACCGGGCGCTGGATATCTACGACGCGCAGGTCGGCGACGTACCGCTGGGGTGGATTTCACCCACCGGCCCGGCGCATCCTACCTTTTATGAGCCGCAGGGATCGGGCTGGCTGCGGACCTTCGCCGGGGGGCTGGTCGTGACCTGCGGGCTGGCGACGATGGGCGCGCCGGGCGTCGATCAGGGCGAGCCGATGCCGCTGCACGGGCGCGTCTCGACCATCCCGGCGGAGCACGTCCACACGGGCGGCTACTGGGAGGGCGACGAGTACATTCTATTCGTCGAGGGGCAGGTCCGGCAGGCCGTCATTTTCGGCGAGAACCTGCTGCTCAAACGCCGCATCGAGACGCGGCTGGGTGCGACCTCCTTCACGATCACGGATACGGTGACGAACGAGGGGTTCGCCTCGCAGCCGCATATGATGCTCTACCACGTCAACGCCGGGTTCCCGGTGGTGGACGCCGATTCCCGGCTGATCGCGCCGACGGTCCACATCACCCCGCGTGACGCGGCTGCCGAGCCGGGGGTCGACACGCACACCGAGTTCTCCGCGCCCATCGCGGGCTACGCCGAGCAGGTTTTCGCGCACGAGATGGCGGCGGCTGAAGACGGCTTCGTGACGGCGGGATTGGTCAACTCGGCCATCGGCGAGGGCTTCGGACTGGCGGTCCGCTACGATCCGTCGACGCTGCCCGTCTTTAACGAGTGGAAGATGATGGGCGAGGGCACCTACGTCGTCGGCATGGAGCCGGGCACGAACGACGTGCGGGGCCGCTCCTTCGCCCGCGCGGACGGCACGCTGATCGAGCTTGCGCCGGGCGAGAGCCGCTCCTATCACGTCGAGCTGCACGCCATCACGTCGGAGGATGACATCGCCGCGCTGGAGGCCGAGATCGCCGCGCTGGTTGGGTGATCCGGGCGGCGGGAGCGGCGCGGGCGCGGTATGATCGGGGACGCAAATCGACCGTAACGTACGTAACGCAGGTACAGGGAAACAGACGGTACTTTTATGACGACGTTTATCGTCCGGTACGCTGAGATCGCGCTCAAGGGCCAGAACCGGGGTGAGTTCGTCCACGCGCTGATGAACAACATCCGCGCGGCGCTTGGCCTGAAGCAGAGCCAGGTCGTCCGGCAGATGGGGCAGGTGCTCGTCCGGGTCGATCCGGCCCGCGCCGACGAGGCCCGCGAGAAGCTGGCCCGCGTGTTCGGCGTCGCGTGGTTCGCGCCCGCCGTGACCTGCGCGACCGACCTCGACGCGATCAGCGCGGCGGCCTACGACCTCGCCAAAGATGCCCTGCACGAGGGCATGACCTTCGCACTCAGCACCAGCCGCGCGATCAAGAGCCTGCCCTTCACCAGCCGCGACGTGAACAACGTGGCCGGGGGTATCATCGACCGCCGGACGGGCGCATCGGTCGACCTCGACAACCCGGACGTGACGGTCCACATCTCCGTGCGCGAGAAGGAGAGCTTCGTCCATCTGGAGCGCATCGAGGGGCCGGGCGGGCTGCCCGTCGGGACGAACGGGCGGGTGCTCTCGCTGATCTCCGGCGGGTACGACTCGATCGCGTCGTCCTACCTGCTCGCCAAGCGCGGCGCGCACGTCGACTTCCTGCACGTCCACGTCTACCCGCGCATGGCGGGCGTGCTCAATTCCAAGATGCCGCGCCTGTGGGATAAGCTGAGCGTCTACACCCGGTCGGGGCGCGTCTTTCTGGCGAACTACGCGCCCTTCCAGCTGACCCTGCTGGGCCTGCCGGGGCGGCTGGAGCGCCACGAGTTGATCGCCTTCCGGCGGCTGATGGTCCGAATCGGGGAGCGGCTGGCCGGGCAGCACGGCTATGACGCGCTCGTGCTGGGCGACAGTCTGGGGCAGGTCGCCTCGCAGACGATGGCGAACATCGTCGCCGTCGACCGCGCGGTGGACATCCCCATCTTCCGCCCGCTCATCGGCTGGGACAAGGTCGACATCGTCAACCTCGTAGAAGGCATCGACCTCCAGGAGGAGGCGGTCGCCCGCTACAAGGACTGCTGCTCGATCATCGCCCGCCACCCCGCCACGCAGGCCAATATGGAGAAGATCGAGCAGCTTGAGGCGACCATCGACATCGAGGCGATTGTGGATGAGATCACCGCGCGAGTCGAGATCGCCGAGATCGATCCGGGTGCGGCGGAGGAAGACGAGGCGGGCGAGCCTGCCCGCGACGCGCATCTGGCCGGGGAAACCGCCTGAGATAACCGTCTTGTGATGCGTCAATCAGTTTAGGTTATGTTCCAGCCTGAAAATCCCTCTATCTGGAACTACTGG
>CAZWUX010000014.1:5415-23220 GCA_964637665.1 uncultured Anaerolineae bacterium | reverse complement strand
TCCTCTTGCAAGGGGAGGGATTAAGGGTGGGGTTCTGGCTGAAAAACCCGCCGCATCGTTAGCCCATCAGTCCGGGGCGTACGTCTGGACCGTCACCTCCGGGTCGGACTCGGCCAGCTCTGCGAGCGTCGGCGCGTCCACGCCGCGCACCGTCTGGTCGCCGCGCACCGTCCGGTCGAAAAAGGCCAGCGTGTAGCGCCGCACGAGTTCGACCATGCGCGCCGGGTCGATCTCCCCGTAGATCGCCCGCGTCTCGTCGTCGAGCCCCCCCCGCGCCTCCGCCAGCAACGCGCCGTCGCTGAAGCCGGAATGCGTCGCCCCCGCGATGTCGACCACCGTCGCCTCGTCCAGCGGGTGCTCGACTACCGCCCGCACCTCGTCCGACGCTGCCGATCCGGTCGCCTCGGCGGCGATGTAGAGGTACGGCGCGGGCATCCCCAGCTCCTGAAGCCGGTCGGGGTGCCTGCCGTCGAGGTTGACGGCCCCCGCGCACCGCTCGGCGAGGATGCGGCAGGTCTCCGCCGCGACGCCCCCGCCGAACGAATGCCCGATAAAGCCTAATCGATCGAGCTGTAACCGCCCGCCGAAAAACGGCTCGTTCAGCGCGTCAAGCTGCTGAAGCGCGGCCAGCGTGTCGGGTATCCATACGAGGTAAATCTCCCCGCCAAACGGATCGCCGTCCTCCCACACGTCGAGGAACGCCTCGTCGCCGGGGTACGTGACCATCTCCCCATCCGCCAGCAGCGCCAGTTGATCGACGTAGGGATGGCTCGCCGCCGCGACGACGTAGCCCTGGCTGGCATACTCCTCCAGCAGGGCGGTATAGCCCGCCGTGAACGCGTTGAACCCGGCGTTGAACACGAGCACCGGCAGCGCGCCGCCCGCCTGTGCGGGCGATGCGCCCTCGACGGCGTGGCCCAGCCACCTGTTCACGTCCTCGCCCAGCCCCAGCGCCTCCGCCAGCCGCTCGTCGATGTACGGGCCGGGCGTCGCATCATCGGGCGGGGGGTCCGCCGGGTACCACACGTCGATCCACAGTTCACGGCGATCGGCGGGGTCTGCCGTGTGGACCTCGTCGCGGGCTTCGTCCACGACGGATATCTGCCGGTGCCCGACGGCGTACGGCCCGGTCGGGGCGGGCAGGCGTGCGCCCTCCCAGCCGGGGGTCGACGCTGGCGCAGGGGTCGCGGTTGGGGTTGCGGTTGGGCTGGCGGTGGGGGCCGGTGTGGCGGTCGATGTCGGGATGGCGGCGGGCGTCCCGGTCGGCGCCGGTGAGGGGGTCGGGGAGCGCATCGCCCCGCCGGGCGCGCACGCCCCCAGCCCTACGGCGAGCAGCGCGATTCCGGCGGCGGTGATCGATCTCCCCATATCACACCTCCTCTAAAAATAAGCGGGCGCAGCGGCCCTGTACGACCCGCCCTGCGCCCGAAAATTTCCTGCGTTACCGGCCCCTATCAGGTTTCAGGGGCCTGCTCGTCATCTTCCTGAATACCCGCCCGGCGGCGGCGCTCGCGGCGGCGCTCCGACCGGATGCGCTCGCGCTCGCGGGCGCGCTCCTCACGGCGGCGGCGCTTCTGAATTTCCTCATACCAGCGCTCCCGCTTGCGGATCGACTGCGGGCGCTCGATGAAGGGGATGCGGACGTAGCCGTAGCGGTCGAGCACGATGACGAGGCCGACCACGACGTAGACCATCGACAGGATGCGCGAGAAGCTGAGCACGACCCCGTTGTCGAGCGGGATGCCGGGCTGGTCGGGTCGCCAGAACTCCATAATGAAGCGCCCGAACCCGGCCAGGATGAAGTAGCCGCCCGCCAGCGCCCCCCGGATCACCTGCTTCTGGTAGCGGCGGTACAGGTAATAGAGCACGCCGAACGAGATGAACAGCCAGGCCGCCTCGTAGAGCATCGTCGGGTGGAAGCGCGTGTCGGCTGGCAGCCCTCTGAACTGCGCGAGGCGGTAGGCGTCCGGCACGATCATGCCGAACCAGTTCGACCCGGTGGGCGGGCCGTAAAGCTCGATGTTGATGAAGTTGCCGAAGCGCCCGATGCCCTGCCCGATCAGCAGGCCCATCAGCGCGCCGTCGGCCAGCGCCCAGCCGTCGACCTTCGTCACCCGCACGTAGACGATCAGCGCGATGACGCCCGCGACGGCTGCGCCGAAGATGTTCATGCCGCCCGTGCGGGGGTTGAGGATTTCCAATGGGCGTGACAGCGAGAACGCGGTGCTGCCGCCTAACGCGGCCTGCGCGACGTACCACAGGCGCGCGCCGAGCAGCGCCGGGATGAGCACCCACAGCAGGGCATCCCACACGGTGTCGGGGTCCTCGTTCTCCATCTCCAGTTGCTTGCTCGCGTAGTACGTCCCGACTGCGATGCCGACCGCTGCCAGCACGCCGTACCAGAAAATCAGCGGGACCGCCTCGCCGCGCCAGGGGATACACAACGCCACCCGGCGCTGGCCCATGCAGTCAAGGAGTTGTTGCCACATAATCTAACCGTCCTTATGTGAACCAGAGGTACATAAATCGGGCGGCCCGCTGCCAGGCCGCCCGTCAGGGGTCGTCGCGAAGCCGCGCAGGGCGCTCCCCAGGCCCCGGCGCGAGCTATTCTATTCGATGTAGCCCAACCCCCGCAAGCGTTCGAGCAGCTCCGGGTTATCGCTGTAATCGATCGTCCCGGCGGGCGCGGTCCCATCGCGGTGCGCCTCGTGGAGGATCACGAAGTCCTCCATCTTGCGCTGCATACGGATGATGTCGTTTTCGAGGCCGAGCGGATTGTCGAGCAGGTTGTTCCGCTCGAACGGATCGTCTCGCACGGCGAAGAACTCGTCCGGCTGGCCCGCCACCGTCATGAGCTTGTGCCCGTTCCCGTAGATGGCGCGGCGCATCTTCTGGAGCCGGAACGTCTCCACCGCCTCCGGGTTGGTCATCTCCATCACGCTGATGAAGTTCTGCGGCGGGAAGCCCTCCGAGACGATCACCTCGTCCTCCGGCTCCTTGTCGGGGCCTTCGGCGCTGCGCGCCAGACTGAGGTCTCTGGCGGTGTGCCCGTACTTCTCGTACGGGATGCCGACCGCATCCAGCACGGTGTGGAAGATGCGGCGCGCCGAGACGTTGTGATCGACACGCGCCCCGGCCTCGAACATCGCCGGGTAATGGATGAACAGCGGCACGCGCACGAGTTCGTTGTAGACGACGAACGCGTGGCCCATGAAGTCGTGCTCGCCGTGACTCTCGCCGTGATCGGACACGACGATGACCATCGTGTTCTCAAGCTGGTCGGCGCGTTTCAGCGCGCGGAACACCTTGCGAAGCTGGCGGTCCTGATAGGCGACCTCCGCGTCGTATACGTCGCTGAGCACCTGCTGCTGCTTCTCGCTGAACGGCTCCAGCATGGGGGCCATCCAGCGATAGCTCTCCGTGTTGAACCGCTGGATGAACGAGCGCGCCTCGCGGTCCTTGCGGTAGTAGGGCACCCACCGGTCGACGATGTTCTTGGGCGGGAAGTAGGGCAGGTGTGTCTCCATCATGTTGACGAACATGAAAAGAGGCGTGTCGGCCTGGGTCGAGAAGTGGTAGCGCAGGTAAGTGGAGATATCGCGCAGCGAGCGCTGCGTGTCGCCCTTGAAGTTGAACGTGCGCGACCAGATCGGCACGAAAATGGGCATCGTCGCCAGCTTGAGCAGCAGCGGCGACTGCCCGAATTTACGCTCGATGGGCGTCGTCGCCTTCTGGAGCGTCGTCGTCAGCTTGTGTCGAGTGCGCTGCCACGCGGTCGCGTCGCCGAAGTCAGGCGCATCGGGGATCGTGCCGCTGTAATTGTAGAACTGGTTGAATCCGCGCTTCAGCCCGTTGTCGAGCACGCCGACGAGCGGGTTGTTGCAGAAGCCGACGGTTTCATATCCGTTCTGAGCGAGAATCTGGGCCAGCGTCGGGATGTTGTCCGGCAGGGCGGTGAAGGACTGGGTTGTCTGGTGGACGGTGGGGTACAGGCCGGTGAACATCGAGGCGTGCGATGGAACGGTCCAGGGCGCGGTTGAGATCGCCCAGTCGAAAACGGTCGCCCCCTCGGCGAACTCGCCGAGCGCCGGGGTCGTGTCCTTTTCGTATCCGTAGACGGACATCCGCTCCACGCGGTGCGTATCGAGCACGAGGACGATTACGTTAGGTTGTTTGTTCGCCATAGCCTACTGCTTCAGTAGCTTGATGGTGATCGCAAGCGCTTACCTTCCGGCGGCTATTGTAGCGTATCGGATCGGGTTTGCCCATTCTTGCAGCACCAGTTTATTCTGTCAACCTGAATTTCGTCAGGCAGCGCCCCGCAACACGCTCTTAATGGAGGTTATCACGCTTCTACGGATGACACAGCGCCAGTCATCATTATTTTTGTACGACACAAGTCACAACCACTATCAGTGTTACTTATATAGAGGGGTTGAGGGATGGCGCAATTTAGAAATATGCCTATAGTAGATATAGATTGCCACGCGGCACGATGATTTGAAGGATGAAAGTTTCCGTCCTATTCATCACATCATTGTAATAGATCGAACAGATGCTCGGTTGACAATTTCAAGGAGATTTGGCATCCTTGATATGGTGACACGCGAAGCGTGTCCGCTGCTACGCTGGATGGCCTCTCACAGGTAGCTGATCGAGACGGATAACGACGCGAGACAGCGAGTAGACGAACGCGGGGTGGTGTCCCAATGGATCACCGCACCCTTTTGTTAAATGGCCTGTCGCTTGGCAGGTCGGCTGAGGTCAAGATGAGTGAGTTTACCGGTTGTAACAGAGTCAGGTTGTGTTTGGCGATTTTACGCCAGTCGTAAGTAGACGAAGGTAGCGCGATAGGAAGAGACATCCAATGTCCACCGAGTTTCAACCACACGACGAATCAGCAGGTTCGACCACCCCAATACTGGATGAAGGCTATTGGAAAGCGTTACTTGAGGAAGGAGAGTTCGCCTCCGGGGCCAACACGCCGCCACCCAACGGCAACCAGTGGCATCCCACCGAACAATCCACCTCGCCCCATCCTCTCAATGCCCCCCACGATTATCCAAACCAACATGACTGGGAGATCGCCCGCCACGTTCACGATCAGGACGAGACCATCGAGCTGATCGTACGGGGTTACAACCAGGGCGGACTTCTCGTCACATGGAACAGCCTGCGCGGATTCGTCCCCGCCAGCCAGTTGATCGATTTCCCGGTCGACGTGGACGAGTACACCCGTCGCAGTCTGCTGACCCGCTACGTCGGGCACTCGCTCGATCTGCGCATCATCGAGCTTGATCCGACGATGGACCGGCTCATCCTCTCCGAGCGGGCGGCACAGGCCAACCCCGGCCAGCGCGACGAAGTCCTCTACTCACTGGAACCAGGCGCGACCGTCACCGGCACCGTCACCAATTTATGTGATTTCGGGGCGTTCGTCGACCTGGGCGGAGTCGAGGGGCTGATCCACATCTCCGAGCTTTCGTGGGGACGGGTCGGCCATCCGCGCGACGTGTTGAACAGCGGCCAGACCGTCAAAGTGTACATCATGAACGTCGACGCGGACGAAGGACGCATCGCCCTCAGCTTGAAGCGGCTCCAGCCCGACCCCTGGGAGTCGGTCGAGAACCGCTATCAGGTCGGCGAGGTCGTCGAGGGCACCGTGACGAACGTCGTCGACTTCGGCGCGTTCGCCTGCATCGAGGAAGGGCTGGAAGGGCTGATCCACATCTCCGAACTGGCGGAGGGACAGTTCCTCCATCCGCGCAACGTCGTGCAGGAGGGCGAGACGGTGCGCGCCCGCATCCTGAACATCGACGGTCCCAACCGGCGGCTGGGCCTCAGCCTGCGCAACTGCTCCCAGAACGGCGAAGAAGCCGAAACTGAAACTTCAATCGAGATCGAGTTCTAACCCCGTCATCTAGCCAACGACCGAAGTTATGCCGCAGGGTATCTTTATCGCCCTGCGGTTTTTGTTTCTGGTTGCTGAAAACCCGCTCCGGTCCTATGATCATAGGACCGCACGATTCGGCGGCTCGCTTTTATTTCTGCGGGCGTCACGCGGCGCGAAGCAAACCGCAGGTTTGCCATTTACGCACGATACGTGATGGCTGACGTTCTGGACTGACACACACCATTCATGGCGAAATCGACATCATCCACGAGGAGCGCGGCGAAAGGGAAATCGACGAGCCGGTCAAAAAAGAGCAGCAGCCCGGCGCGTTCGCTGCCGGGCGTGACGGGCGTCAAGGTGAAATCCCGCACGCCGGAGCGTCCACCCAGCAAATCGAAGACGAAAACGCCGGGCTGGTGGCGGCAGCTTCAGAAGAATCTGCCGCCGTACACCGACGAGATGCTCGGCTTTCTTCTGATCGGCTTCGGGCTGCTGTCGTTCCTGACGCTGCTCAGCCCGGAAAGCGGCGAGATCGGCGGGGCGTGGTCGGTCCTCCTGCGGCAGATATTCGGCATCGGCGCGTTCGTCATCTCGGCGGTGATCGTCGCCGCCGGGGCGCACTTGCTGCTGCCCAAAGTCGGCATCCCGGTGAGCTTCAACCCCTGGCGGCTGGCGGTGGGCGAGGTCACGTTCGTGCTCGTGCTGGGCTACATCCACGCCGTGATTCGCGCTCAGGTTGGCGGCGAGGCCGGAGAGGTCGAGGCCTTCGCCCGCGCGATGGAGGGCCGGGGCGGCGGGCTGGTCGGCTGGGCCTTGCAGGACGTGATCCACATGCTGCTGGGCGACGTGGTCACCGGGGTGGTGCTGCTCGCGCTGCTCGGCGTGGCGACGGCGCTGCTGGCGGGTATGCAGCGTGATTTCCTCGTGGAGAACCTGACCGAGATCGAGGCGTGGTTCCGCGCGCTGGCGGAGCGGCTTGAGCCGAAGCCCGAACCCCCGCCGCCGGTTCAGATCACCCTGAGCGAGAATGGGCATAACAGGGCGCTGGCATCCGGCCCCGACGGCCCGGCCTTCGTCGATCTCCCCCCGATTCCGGGCCGCCCGTCCATCGTCACGGGTCTGCGCGGCGCGGGCGCGACGGTCGTCCAGCGGGCGGAGACGAGCGAGGTGCAGGACACGCCCGCCTACCTCAGAAAAGAGGAAAATAAGCCCAGCGGGCGGATCGAGCGGCTGAAGGCGCGCCAGCAGCACGACGAGCTGACGATCCGCTTCGAGCTTGAGGAGCACGTCGACACGAAGCGCACCCGCAAACGCTCCAAAAAGCTCCCGCCGCTCGACCTGCTCGACGCGACGGCGTTCGAGCGCCCCTCGAAAGAGGAGATCAACATCAGCGCCAACATCATCGAGGAGACGGTTGAAGACTTCGGGATGCGGGTTGAGGTCGTCGGCGTCAAAGCCGGGCCGACGGTCACACAGTACGCCGTCTCGCCCACCGTCGAGGTCGAGACGGACGACGGTGAGAAGATCGTGGAGCGCGTCCGCGTGACGCGCGTCGCGAACCTCGCAAAGGACCTCTCGCTCGCGCTGGCCGCGCAGAGCGTGCGCATTCAGGCCCCGGTGCCGGGCAAAAAGTACATCGGCATCGAGGTGCCGAACCAGCAGCCCGGCATCGTCTCGCTGCGGCCCATCATCGAGTCCGAGCAGTTCTACAAAATCCGGTCGCCGCTCGCCATCGCGCTGGGGCGGCGGGTCGACGGTACGCCGGTCGCCGCCGACCTCGCGAAGATGCCGCACCTGCTCATCGGCGGGACGACCGGGTCGGGCAAGTCGGTCTGCCTGCGGTCGATGGCGACCGGCCTCGTCGCGAACAACCGGCCCTCCCACCTGCGGCTGATCATGATCGACCCCAAGATGGTCGAGCTGGTGCGCTTCAACGGGCTGCCTCACCTGCTGGGCAACGTCGAGGTCAAGATCGACCGGGTGATGGGCGTGCTGCGGTGGATCACCCGTGAGATGGACCGCCGCTACCGGTTGATGGAGGAGGAGCACGCCCGCAACATCGACATCTACAACCGCAACAATCACTGGACCAAGCGGATGCCGCGCATCGTCGTGTTGATCGACGAGCTGGCCGAGCTGATGACCGAGTATGGCGACGAAACCGAGCATCTGATCACGCGGCTGGCGCAGATGGCCCGCGCGACGGGCATCCACCTCGTCGTCGCCACCCAGCGGCCCAGCACGGACGTTGTCACCGGGCTGATCAAGGCCAACTTCCCGGCGCGTATCGCGTTCGCCGTCGCCTCCGGCATCGACTCGCGCGTGATCGTCGACTCGGTCGGCGCGGAGGACCTGATCGGCAAGGGCGACATGCTCTATCAGGCCCCGGAGGCCGCCGGGCCGGTCCGCCTTCAGGGGTGCTTCGTCTCGGACAGTGAGATGGAGCGCGTCGTCGACTTCTGGCGCGACAACTGGGATGGGGAGGAGGACCGCGCCCCCTGGGAGCGGGCGCTCAAGCGGGCGGCCATCGTCGACGAGACGGATGCGATGATCGAGGATGCCATCCGGCTCGTGCAGGAGGAGCGCGAGGCGTCGGCCTCCCAGATTCAGCGCAAGCTGAACGTCGGCTATCCGCGCGCCGGGCGCATCATCGACGCGCTTTACCGGCTGGGCGTCGTCGGCCCGGAGGAGACGGGGGGCCGTACCCGCGAGGTGCTCATCTCGCCGGACGACGATCCCATCGAGTTTATCCTGAAAAACCGCCGCGGAACGCTCTAGCCGGGGCGTAGACGAGACGTGCATTTCTTTGGTCTGAACCCCCTCCGCCCGATGCTCTGTTCAATGATTTTTTCGCGATCCCACCGCAAATCCCGTCGCCCTCGCCTCGCTTCTCCCCTCCCCAGTCATGGAGAGGGGCCGGGGGAGGGGTTACTTCACAGAACATTACAAAGGCACAATACTTGCCTCCGCTGGCTGATCCTCACTCTCGCCCTGATGCTCGCCGCCCTCACCCTCGCCGCGCCGGTTCGCGCTCAGGCCCCCGATCCCCCGCCGATCCCCACCCCGCCCGCCGATCCGTCTGACCGGACGTTCGGCGCGGTCGAGACGTACCACACGCCCGATCTGGCCGATGAGGCGAACGTCGGTTGGACGCGCATCATCTTCTACTGGAGTGAGTTGAAAAAGGATGGCCCCGGCACGTGGAATGAATTCCACGCGCCCTATGCCCGCATCGACCGTGAGATCGAGGGCGGGCGGGAGGTCGTCGGGCTGCTCAAGCACACGCCCGCTTTCGCCACCGACGGCGTGGCCGGGGCGGGCGTTCCGCGCGGGCTGTATTTGCCGGTCGACGACCCCGGCAACCTGTGGGCGGGCTTCGTGCGGGAGGTCGTCGCGGCCTACAGGGGCCGCGTCGACCGCTGGATCATCTGGAATGAGCCGGACATCCCGCTCGACGTATACGGCGCGCAGTGGGCGGGCACGCCCGCCGATTATTACCAGCTCGTCAAGGTGGCTTATCTCGCCGCGCACGAGGTCAACCCCGACGCGAAGATTCACCTCGGCGGGCTGACCTACTGGCACGACCCCGGCTACCTGAACACCTTTCTGGAAGCGGCCAGCGCCGATCCAACCGCGCCGGAGCACGGGTATTACTTCGACGTTGTCTCACTGCACGTCTACTTCCAGCCGATGACGACGCCGGACATCGTCGCCGCGCTGCGCGACACACTGGCGGGTTACGGCCTCGACAAGCCGGTATGGATCAATGAGACGAACGCCCCGCCCTACGACGACCCGGCCCAGCCCTGGACGGAGCCGGTCTTCGACGTGACCCAGCAGGAGCAGGCCGCCTTCCTGATGCAGGAGTTCGCGCTGGCGCTGGCCTCCGGCGTCGAGCGGGTCGCCGTCTACAAGTGGATCGACGAGCCGCCGCCTGACCCCGGTTTCGAGCCGTACGGTCTGCTGCGCGTCGACCGCTCCCCGCGCCCGGCTTTCGCCGCGTATGAGGTCATCACGATGACTTACGCAGGGGCCGAATCCGCGCGGAGGGTCGCGGGGCCGGGCATCCAGCAGGTGGCGCTGATCCGCGATGGCGAGTTCACGCGCGTGCTGTGGGCCGACACCGCCCGCGCGGTCGAGGCGCGCGTCCCGGCGCTCGCGGAATCCGCCCAACTGGTCGACCAGACGGGCGCGGTCAGGTTGATGTCGCCCCAGGCCGGGTATTACACGTTGACCCTGCCCGGCGCGGACTGTGAGCCGGATGGCTTCTGTTTGATGGGCGGGCCGCCCGCTGTCATCGTCGAAACGGCGGCGGTCGATGCGTCTAACTGGCCGGATTGGACCGCCGAGGTGATCGGGCTCGATCCGCCGGGCGTGGCGGCGCTCGATTTGCCGGTCGGGGCCCCCGGCGGCGGCCAACCAAAAGAACGGCTCGTAAGAGGCGGCGCGCTGAACGCGCCGCCGGGGATCATCCTCGGCGCGGGCGGGATCGCCCTGGCCGGGCTGGTGGTTGCCTCGCTGCTGGCCCGCCGACGCGCGGCCTGATCGCCCCCTTATCCCCCATCCGGGTAAATTCACTCGATACCCTCAAAATCCTCCGTTATAATCACAGTCGGGAAGCTATTTATTGCTACTTATAAGGGGGGACTATGCTCCAAGAGGCCGTCGGCCTTGAATCACTGGTCATCGGCATCATGGTCGTCGCGGTGTTCGTCGCCGCCACGGCCCAGCGGTTCCGCGTGCCGTATACCATCGCGATGGTGCTAACCGGGCTGGCCGTCAGCCTGGTGAGGCTGCCTCCTGAGCTGTCGGAGCTGCGGCTCAGCCCGCACCTGATCCTCGTGACACTTCTGCCCGGCCTCATCTTCGAGGCAGCTTACCACATCGACCTCGCCCAGCTTCGCGACAACATCCGCTCCATCGTCATGCTCGCCGTGCCGGGGATGATCCTCTCGACGCTGATCGTCGGTTGGCTGCTGCACATGCTGCTGCCGCTGGAGATCGTGGAGGCGATGCTGTTCGGCATCCTGATCTCCGCCACCGACCCCATCGCCGTGGTTGGCGTGTTCAAAGAGCTGGGCGTCGAGCGGCGGCTGGGTATCCTCGTCGAGGGCGAGAGCCTGTTCAACGACGGGGCGGCCATCGTGCTGTACAGCATCCTGCTCGGCGTGGCGACGGGTGAGGAGACGTTCAGCCTCGCCCAGACGACGATCACCTTTTTCGTGACGGTGGCGGGCGGCGTGGCGCTGGGGCTGATCGTCGGGCTGATCTTCAGCGAGCTGATGAAGCGCACCGAGGACCACGTGCTCGACATCGCGCTGACGACCATCATCGCCTACGGCACGTATCTGCTGGCCGAGGAAGTGCTGCACGGCGCGGTCTCCCCGGTGATCGCGGTCGTCGTGGCGGCGATTTACGTCGGCAACTACGGGTCTCAGGGGTCGTACTCCGGCAGCTCGCAGGTGACGATCATCTCGTTCTGGGAGTTCGTCGCCTTCCTCATTAACTCGGCGATCTTCCTGCTGATCGGCATCGAGATCGACCCGATCGCGTTCATCGAGTACGCCCGTCCGATCGCGATCAGCATCGGCGCGATCCTGGTCGCGCGGGCGGTTGTCATCTTTTCCCTGCGCTACATCGTCAACAAGAGCATCCGGCGCTTCCCGGCCAACTGGGGCTACGTCCTGTTCTGGGGCGGGCTGCGCGGCGCGGTCAGCATCGCGCTGGTGCTCAGCCTGCCGTTCACGCTCGAATCGCGCGGGCTGCTGGAGATCATGGCCTTCGGCTACGTGCTGTTCTCGCTGATCGTGCAGGGGTTGACCATCCGCCCGCTGCTCAGCCGGTTGGGGATCACGAAGGTCAGCGAGAAAGAGAAGGATTTCGAGCGCAAGCGAGCCAGCATCGCCATGTCACAGGCCGCCATCAGCGCGCTCGATCAGCTTCACAAAGACAATGTCCTGTCCGGACCGGTCTGCAACCAGCTTCGCGGCATGTTCGAGAAGCAGATCGACGATCAGTGGCAGGAAGCCGAGCGCATGATCGCGCAGGACCCTTCCCTCGTCGAGCAGAATGTCGAACTTGTCCAGCGCCAGATCATCAACGAGCAGAAGCGGGCGCTGCGCCGCCTGCTCCAGCGCGGCATCCTCTCCGACGAGGTGTTCGAGGAGAAAAGCGCCCGGCTCGACGAGTACGAGCTGCGCTCCTACCAGGACGACTGGCGTCCGCGCTCCGTGCTGGTGCGCGGCGCGGAGGCCTACGTGCCCTACCCGCCGGGCGAGGAGGAAGGCCCGCGCGAGGAAAGCGGCGAGGAGCGCATCCGGCGCATCATGTCGAAGCGGTATAAGGGCGATGAGCAAGCGGTCGAGCCGGATTAGCTTGTAAAACCGAGTCCGGTGCTATATAACCCCCCTGTGAGGCGCGAGGCTTACAGGGGGGTTTTTTATCAGGGTGTAAAATTGAGCTTATAGAACACGACTTTTCTCATCCGAACCCTTGTGAGGCAGCATCATGGCCGTGACACACATTCGGGACGCAGCCGCCATCGTCACGCTCGACGACGCGGGCCATATCCACTATGACGCCGACCTCGTGATCGAGGATGGGCGCATCACCCACGTCGGGAGCGCGCCGCCCGACCTCGCCCCGGATGAGGTTGTCGACGCAGGCGGTCGGGCCGTGATGCCGGGCTTCGTCAACGCCCACTGTCACAGCCCGATGACGTTCGAGCGCGGCTGGGCGGAGGACCTGCCCTTCGACCGCTGGCTCAACGAGAAAATCTGGGTCGCGGAGAGCGCCCTCACGCCCGACGACGTATACTGGGGCGCGGCGCTGGCCGCCTGCGAGATGATCCGCTCCGGCACGGTCGCCTTCAACGACCACTACTTTTACATGGACCGCGTGGCGCAGGTCGTCGCCGAGAGCGGGCTGAAGGCCGCGCTGACGTGGTGCGTGTTCGGCATCGGCCCGGATGCGGAGGTCGGGCCGGGGCTGGAGGGCACGGTCGCGTGGATGGATGAGGCCGAAGGCATGGCCGATGGGCGCATCCGGGCGTTCCTCGGCCCGCACTCGCCCTACATCTGCCCGCCGGATTTCCTCGAACGGGTGGTCGCCATCGCGCACGACACCGGGCGGGGCATCCACCTGCATCTGGCCGAGAGCGCGGAGCAGGTCGCCCAGTCCGTCGAGCGCTACGGCGTCAGTCCGGTTCAGCACGTCGACCGGCTGGGCGTGTTCGACGCGCCGGGCGGATGCGTCGCCGCGCACTGTCTGGCGATTGATGAGGATGACACCGTGAGGCTCGCCGAGAAAGGCGTCCACGTTCCTCACTGCCCGATCACCTACATGAAGCTCGCGATGCCCTTCCCGGCGTTGGCGGCGCGGCTGGAGGCAGGTGTGGCGGTCTGTCTCGGCACGGACGGCCCCGGCTCCAACAATGACATGGACATGTTCGCCACCGTCAGACAGACCGCGCTGAGCGAGAAATATCAGCGGCTCGCGCCCGAAGCCCTGCCCGGCGACCTGCCCCTGCGCCTCGCGACGGGGGCCGGGGCGCGCGCCCTCGGCTTCGAGGGGACCGGCGTGCTGCGGCCCGGCGCGCCCGCCGACCTGATCCTCGTGGACCTCGACGCCCCGCACATGCGCCCGCTGCACAGCCTCGTCGCCAACCTCGTCTACAGCGCGAAGGGCGGCGATGTGACGGATGTCATGGTCGATGGCCGCTGGCTGATGCGCGACCGCGCCCTGCTGACTCTCGACGAGGCGCGTATTCTCCGCGAGGCCGAGCGCCACGCCGGGGCGATGGTCCGGCGCGGCATGAAGCAGATGCGAGAATACAACGCCTGAGCGTCTTTTATCCGCCTGACTCACACAAACGGATCCCTTCTGTCACAAATCCGCGAACGGCGGTGTTTAGATGGGTGAGTATGGTTGATGGCGAAACGGGTGACCCGTCCATGATCGTGTCCGACGCGCTGCTCCTTGAGCGGCTGCAAGGTGGCGACGCCGCCTCGTTCGAGGCGCTGTTCGACCGCCACTACGACCGCGTGTACGGCCTGCTCTACCGGCTGATCGGCACGCGGCAGGCCGCCGAAGACCTCGCGCAGGAGGTGTTCCTGCGGCTGTACCGCCGCCCACCTGCCCGCGCCAAGAACGTCTCCGGCTGGCTGTACCGGGTGGCGATGAACGCGGGCTACAATGCGCTCCGCGCGGAGGCCCGCCGCGCCAGCCGCGAGCGGGAGAGCGCGCCCCCGGACGACGGCGGCCCCGAAGTCGAGTCGCTGGCTGCATCCCGCGAGGCTCAGCGCCGTGTGCGGGCCGCCCTGGCCCGTCTCAAACGGCGCGACGCCCAGCTTCTACTGATGCGCCAGATGGGCTTCTCATATCGTGAGATGGCCGGGGCGGTGGGCGTCGCCCCCGGCTCGATCGGGACGCTGCTCAACCGGGCGGGTGATGCGTTTCGCCGGGCGTTCCGTGAGGTCGGCGGGGAGGAAGAACACCATGCACATCCATAGAGACAGGCTGCGTGCGTACGCGGACGGCGAGCTTGACGCCGCCGAGCGCGAGCAGGTGGCGGAGCATCTGGCCGGGTGCGCGCCGTGCCGGGAGCGGCTCGACGCGCTCCGCACCGAGGCCGCCGCGCTCGACGCCCGGCTGCGCCCCCTTGCGCCGGGCCCGCTCGACGCGCCGCAGCGCGAGCGGGCGCTCGCCCGCTTGCTGGAACAGGAAAATGACGAGGGCTTCGTGCCCGTGACAGGAGGGATCATGTTAGGCAACAGAACGTTGAGCAAAGGATGGCAGCGCGCGCTGACGGGCATCGCCGTCGTGGCGGTGCTCGCCGTCACGCTGGCCTTCGCGCCCGTGCGGGCCGCTGCCAGCGAGTTTCTATCCATCTTCCGGCTGGAGCAGATCACCGTGCTGCCCATCAGCGCGTCGCAGATCGAGCGGATCGAGCGGATCGACGATAAGCTGGACGAGGACTTCATGCCGGGCCGCACGGAGACGCTGGTCGAGCCGGGAGACCCGGAGCATCCGGCGACGCTCGACGAGGCGGAGGGGTTGGCCGGGTTCGGGCTGCGCGCCCCGGCGGACTACCCCGCGCCGGATGACATCGTCGTGCGAGGTGAGATGGTCTTTTCGGCTACGCCGGATGTCGAGCTGATGCGTGAGTTGTTCGAGGTGGCGGAACTCTCGCCGGACCTCGTTCCTGAGGAGATCGATGGGCAGACATTCGTCTTCCACGAGCCGAAATCCGTCGTGCAGATGTGGAACGACGAGGACGGTGCGGAGGCGCTGATGGTCTCACAGATGCCATCCCCATCGGTCGACTACCCGGAGGAAATCGACGAGGACGCGCTGGCGACCGCCATGCTCCAGCTTCTCGGCTACGCGCCGGATGAGGCCGCCGCGCTGGCATCGTCCATCGATTGGTCGACGACGCTCGTGCTGCCCATCCCGACCAGCGATGTCGAGTTCCGCGAGGTGACGGTCGACGGCACGGAGGGCTTCATCTTCGAGTTCATGCCGGACGACGCCGGTCCGAACGCCGCGCCGCTCCACACCGTGCTGTGGCAGAAGAACGGCATAATCACCTCCGTCTCCGGCGTGGGCGGCGAGGAAGCTGTGCTCGCCATCGCGAACTCGCTGGAGTAGACTGTCTGGCGCTTATGTTCCCCACCGGGCCGTGCCGCCCGGTGGGGATATTCACCATCACCTGAGGCAGGTTATGTCAGCACCCTCATCCGGCCCCGCGATCGAGACAAACGAACTGTGCAAGGTGTACCCCAACGGCAAGGTCGCCGTCGAGGGGCTGACGCTGCACGTCGAGCGGGGCGAGGTGTTCGGCTTTCTCGGCCCGAACGGCGCGGGCAAGACGACCTCCGTCAAAATGATGCTCGACCTCGTGCACCCCACGCGCGGCGACGTGCGGGTTCTGGGCCGCCCCGCGCGGGAGCCGGAGTCCCGCCGGAGCGTGGGCTTTCTGCCGGAGGATTTCCGCTTTCACGGCTGGATGCGCGCCGCCGAATTCCTCGACGTGCACGGCGAGCTTCAGGGCATGGGCCGGGCCGAGCGCGCCGAGCGCATCCCGATCCTGCTTGAGCGCGTCCAGCTTGCCGATGCGGCCACACAGCATCTCCGCACCTTCTCGAAGGGGATGTTACAGCGGATCGGGCTGGCGATGGCGCTGATGCACCATCCGGCGCTCGTGTTCCTCGACGAGCCGACCTCCGGCCTCGACCCGTTCGGGCGGCTGCTCGTGCGCGAGGTCGTGGACGAGCTGAGGGAGGCGGGTACGACCGTGTTCCTCAACTCGCACCTGCTGGGCGAGGTCGAGGCGACGTGCGACCGCGTGGCCTTCATCCGGCGGGGGCGTGTCGTGCAGGCGGGCGCGCTGGCGGACCTCGCCGCCGGGCAGATCGTCGTGCGGCTGCGCGTCGACCGCGTCACCCCGGCGCTGCTCGGCGGGCTGGCAGCGTGGGGAAGCGGCGTCCACGCCGAAAATCATCGAGAGGTGATGCTGTTCGTCGACGGCGAGGACCGCCTGCCGGGCCTCGCAGAATGGGTCATCGCGCAGGGGGCGCGTCTGTACGCGCTCACCCCGGAGCGCGCATCGCTGGAGTCGCTGTTCGTCCGCATCATGGGCAGCGGCGCGCCCGGCGAAGGGGGGAACGAGGCATGATCGACCGGCTCCGGGGGCACGCCCGGCACATCTGGCTGATCGCCCGGCTGGCGCTGCGCGAGGCGTGGCGGCGGCGGCTCCTGCTGATCGCGATTCTGATGGGGATGGCCTTCCTCGCGCTGTATGGATTCGGGCTGCGGGCGGCCTATGTCGACTACCTGAAGCAGGTCGGGGGGCGGGTGATCCTGCTGCGGAGCATGATCGGCACGGTGATGCTCACCGCGCTGTACGCCGTCAACTTCCTGATCGTGGCGACGAGCGTGCTGATGGCGGTCGGGGCCTTCTCACAGGAGATGGCGAACAACACGATCTACAGCATCGTCGCCAAGCCCCTGCACCGCTGGGAGATTTTCCTCGGCAGGTGGCTGGGCCACATGCTGATGATCGTCGCCTACACGCTGTTTCTGGTGGGCAGCGTCTTTGCCCTGACGTGGCTGCTGACCGGCTACGGGCCGCGCGCCCCGTTCGAGGGGCTGGCTCTCATGGTGTTCGAGGGGATGGTTATTCTGAGCGTGACGCTGCTGGGCAGCACGCTGCTCAACACGCTCGCCAACGGCGTGCTCGTCTTCATGCTCTACGGGCTGGCTTTCGTCGGCGCGTGGACCGAGCAGATCGGCGCGATGGTGGACAGCCAGACGGCCCTCGACCTGGGCATCCTCTCCAGCCTGCTGCTGCCCACCGAGGCGCTGTGGCGGCGGGCCTCCTACGTCATGCAGACCGCGTTGATGCGCAACATCGGCGCATCGCCTTTCGGGTTGGCCAGCGTGCCGAACCGCTGGTTCCTCGTCTACGCGGCGCTCTATCTCATCACGACGGTCGCGCTCGCGATGCGGGCCTTCGACCGGCGCGATTTGTAGCACCCCACCTGCCAGATACCTTTCGCTAGAATCCCTTGTGGGCCTGCGGCCCATCCGTCCCCCTTTGCAAACTGACGACACGACGGTTTTTTTAGGTTGCAGGTGGACTATCTGGTTATTGGTAAATTTTAGGTCGAAACCCCACCCTTAATCCCTCCCTCATGCTGTGGAGAAAGCTCCGCTTTCTCCCTGTGAGAATGGCTTTGCCATTCTCAACGGGGAGGGAAATCCGAGCGCAGCGAGGATGGGTGGGGTTCTTGCATAAAACCCACACCTGCAATCTCGCCCCCACACACCCCATTTCACCCCCCCCCCGCGTCGTTCCAACCCAAAATATTGACTATGTTGGTCAACATTGGTATGATATTTCCATGCTGCGT
>CAZWUX010000014.1:0-5315 GCA_964637665.1 uncultured Anaerolineae bacterium | reverse complement strand
AACCCAAAATATTGACTATGTTGGTCAACATTGGTATGATATTTCCATGCTGCGTATCAGCCGCCGCGCGGACTATGCGATCCGGGCGATGGTCGCCATCGCTCAGACGGCAGCCGCCGAGTACACGCCGACCCCCGACATCGGGGAAGAGATGCGAATCCCGCAGTCGTTCCTCGTGAAGGTCATCGGGGATCTACGGCGCGGGGGATTGATCACGACTGCTGTGGGCCGGAGCGGCGGGGTCAGCCTGGCCCAGTCCCCCGACGACATCACGCTGCGTGACATCGTCGAGGCGGTCGAGGGGCCAATCGCCCTGACCGGCTGCCTGCTGCACGCTGATACCTGCCCGCGTGACGAAACCTGCCCGGTCCATGCCTTCTGGGCGCAGATTCAAGGCGCGTTTTGCGCCGAGCTTGAGGCCGTCAACCTGCGAATGATGGCCCGGCACGCCGCCGAGAAGGCCGCCGGGAACGCCAGCGAACGTTAGAGGATATGTCTGCCGAAGCCACCGATCTGACGACAGGCCGCCCCACCCGCCACTGGATGCACTGGCTGCTCCCGGCGGTGATGCTCCCCACGCTGCTGATCATCACATTTCTGGCTGTGAAGCCGCTCCGGGCCATGCCGCGCCTCGCGCCCGCGCCCGGCTACACGCTCACCGACCAGCGCGGCGAGACGGTCAGCGCCGCCGATCTGCGCGGCAAGGTCGTGCTCTACGACTTCATCTACACCAGCTGCACGACGATGTGCCCCGCCATGACGGCCCAGATGCTCGAGGTCCAGCGCGGGCTGGAGGAAAAGGGCTGGCTGGGGGACGAGGTGATGCTGGTCAGCATCACCTTCGACCCGGAGCGCGACACGCCCGCCCGCATGGCCGAGAAGGCGCGGGAGGTGAACGCCGACCCGGACGGCTGGCTGTGGCTGACGGGCGACCTGCTCACCATTAAGCAGCTCGTCGGCGGCGATTTCGGCGTGTATTTCGAGCAGATTCCGCTGGATGAAGATGCGGCGGAGGCGGCAGGCCTGACGCCGGAGCAGATCGCGGAGGGCTACGATTTCGTCCACGCGACGGCCTTCGTGCTGGTCGACGAGAGCGGCACGATCCGCGCGGATTACCGCCAGATGCTCGACACCGAGCAGGCGATGCGTGACATCGCGCTCGTCGTGCGCGAGAAAAACGCCGGGGCGCTCGCGCCGCTGTGGCGGGCCGCCCACGCCATCCGGGCCTACCCGTAGGACCGCCGCGATGGGTGACTTCTTCTCGAAGCCGCTGAACTGGCTGTGGGTGGCCGTCGGGGCGGGCCTCGTCGGGATGACGGCCTTCGTCGTGTTCCAGCCGGTGAAGGTCGTGCCGCGCGTCGCCTACGGCCCGGAGTACCGCCTCGTCGATCAACACGGCGAGGCCGTCACGCCGGAGGACCTCGCCGGGCGGTTCGTGCTGTTCGGGTTCGGCTACACGTCCGACCCGACGGGCACGCTCGACCGCACGCTGGCCGACATGCGCGCCTTCGAGGGGGCGGTCGCCGCCGAGGGGCTGTCCGGCGACGTGACGCTGGCGCTGATCCTGTTCGACGAGGTCCGCGACACGACGGAGCGGCGGGCGGCGTTCGCCGCCGAGCGCGATCTGGACGACTGGCTGTTATTAGGGGGGGATGCCTCCGCCGTGAAACGGGTGATCGGCCAGGGGTTCGGGGTTTATTATGAGGCCGTGCCGCTCGCCGATCTGGTCGCGAGCCAGCCCCAGCTTGCAGACCGTTTGGATGGGCCGCCCGCCGAAGGCGAGATGGCCTATCTACAGGCGGAGCGCTACATGCTGGTCGGCGATCAGAATTTCGTGCGCGCCGACTACCGCGCCCCGCTCGATCTGGCGATCGCGCTGCGCGACGTGCGCCTCATGGCGCGCGAGAAAGAGGCCACCGGGGCCGCACACGCCGTCAACGAGGCGGCGCACCTGTTTCTATGTTACCCGTGAGGCGGTCTGACGCCTGACGTAAGCGACCGTTCCTGCACAGCACCAAGGAGGAGTGACGTGGCCGAACGAGCCGCCGCGCCCGGCGCGGCAGACGAACGAACGGAGGAAGAAGAGGAATTCCGGCCCACCGGGACGCTGTTCCTCCTTCTGATCTATCTCTTCATCTTCGCGACGGCGTGGGGACTCGTCTACTTCGCCGACATGCTGGCCCGGAGGTAAGCGCCGATGATGCACATCGACCGGCTGGAAGCGACCTTCATGCGCGTTTCCCTGCTGATGCTGTTCGTGTTCGCGACGGCGATCACCATCGCCGTGTTCGGGCTGGGCGTGCAGCTCCCCGGCGTCGTGGATCAGCTCGCGCCCGCCGAGGTGGACAGCGCGCCGGGCTTCAGCGAGCCGGGCCTGCGGGAGGTGTACCCCGGCAAGTATGAGGTCCACATCGTGGCCCAGACGTGGCAGTTCACGCCCACCGAGATCACCGTGCCGACCGGCTCCGAGGTGACGTTCTTCCTCGCCAGCAAGGACGTGATACACGGTTTTAAGATTCTGGATACGAACGTCAACGTGATGGTCATCCCCGGCCAGATATCGGAGTTCACCTACACGTTCGACGAACCGGGCGAGTTTGAGTTCTACTGCCACGAGTACTGTGGCGCCCTTCACCATACCATGAGCGGCTCGGTAAACGTCGTCGACGTTGAGCAGCAATAGCTAAAGGAAGCAGGTTACAATCAATGGCACTGGAATCCAGGCTCGTCGCCTCAACACAGGAGCGTCCAACGGTTCGTGACGTGCTGAAATCAATTGCCTCACTGTTCAAACTGCGGATCGTCATGCTGCTGCTCGCCTCGGCGGTGGGCGGCGCGTTTCTGGGACAGGGCGGCGTGCCCTCCCTGCGAACGCTGATCGCGGTCCTCATCACCGGGACGCTCGCCGCAGGCGGCGCGTCCGCCATCAACCAGTACCTTGAGCGGGACACGGACGCCCGGATGCGGCGCACGTCGAAGCGCCCGCTGCCCGCCGGGCAGGTCGGGCGGCCCGCGCTCGTCCTGTGGATCGCCATCGCGATGATCGTCGCGGCGGTCGTCGCGGTGCTGCCCACGCGGCCTGTCATGGCGCTGTACCTCGCGCTGGGGGCCGTCATCTACGTCGGGGTTTACACGATCTGGCTGAAGCCGCGCAGCGTGCTCAACATCGTGATCGGCGGCGCGGCGGGCAGCATGGCGGTCATGACGGGCGGGGCGGCGGTCGGCGCGGCCTCGGACCCCGGCGTGATCGCGCTCGCGCTGCTCGTCTTCCTGTGGACCCCCGCCCACTTCTGGGCGCTGGCGATGTTCTACCGGGATGACTACGCCGAGGCGGGCGTGCCGATGCTGCCCGTCCGCACGACGAACGGCCACACCGCCTGGTGGATCTTCGTCCACGCGCTGAGCACGGCGATCGCGGCGGTCGCGCTGGGCGCGCACCCCGCACTGCGCCTGATCTACGTGATCCCGGTCGGGATCACGGCGGCGCTGATGGTGGAAGGCAGCGTGCGGCTGATCCACCGGCCAGAGCGCAAACAGGCCATCAAATTATTCGTCCTGTCGAACGTCTTCCTGCTGCTCGTGTTCGTCTCGGTGATTCTCGCCGTGACGGCGCGCCAGCTTTTCGCTTAATAAAGGGGGCGATCACCGATGGAAGCCGTTGACCGGACCTATGACTACGGCCCGGAGCGCAGGCTCGCGTTCTGGTTTCTGATCGTCTCGTTCGTAGCGATCGCGATCGGCGGGCTGATCGGGCTGTTTCAGGCGCTGGAGCACGCGGGGATCAACTTCTACCCGATCCCTATCCTCGGCAACTACTATAAACTGCTGACCCTGCACGGTGTGCTCAACGCGCTGACGTGGACGACGTTTTTCATCAGCGGGTTTCTGATGCTGACGACGGCCCGCGCGCTCGACCGCCCGGTTCGCAGCATCGCGCTGAGCTGGATCGCGTTCGGCATCATGCTTGTCGGCGTCGTGCTGGCGGGCTGGGCGATGCTCAGCGGCAACGCGAGCGTGCTCTACACCTTCTACGTCCCGATGCGGGCGCACGCGCTGCACTACATCGGGCTGACGCTCGTCGTCGTCGGGACGTGGGTACACTCGGCCAACCACTACCTGACGTGGGCGGACTGGCGCAGGGAGAACCCCGGCGTCAAGACGCCCATCGCGGTCGTCGCCTCGCTGACGACGTGGATCGTGTGGGACATCGCGACCATCGGCGTCGCCACCGAGATGCTGACGATGGTGATCCCCTGGTCGCTGGGCCTGATCGAGAACACGAACCCGCTGCTGGCCCGCACGTTGTTCTGGTATTTCGGGCACCCGCTCGTCTATTTCTGGCTGCTGCCCGCCTACACGAGCTGGTACGCGATGATCCCCAAACAGGCGGGCGGCAAGCTGTTCTCGGACCCGCTGGCGCGGCTCGTGTTCATGCTGTTCATCCTGTTCTCGGTGCCGGTCGGGCTGCACCACCAGTACACGGACCCCGGCATCAACCAGGCGTGGAAGGGGATTCACGGCGTGCTGACCTATGCCGTCGCCTTCCCCAGCTTCATCACGGCCTTCACCATCATGGCCTCGCTCGAATACGCCGGGAAGAAGCGCGGCGGCAAGGGGCTGTTCCTGTGGATTTTCCGGCTGCCCTGGGGCGATCCGAGCTTCACCGCGCAGGTATTGGCGATGATCATCTTCGCGGCGGGCGGCATCAGCGGCGTGCTGAACGCCTCGTACAGCATCAACCTCGTCGTCCACAACACGACGTGGGTGCCGGGCCACTTCCACCTGACGGTCGGCACGGCCTCGACGCTGACGTTTATGGGCATCACCTACTGGCTGCTGCCCTACATCACGAAGCGGCGGCTGTTCAGCAAACCGGCGGCCCTCGCCCAGGGGTGGACGTGGTTCATCGGCATGGTCATCATGTCGCGCGGGCTGCACTGGGCCGGGCTGCTCGGCGCGCCGCGCCGCGTGCCCTTCTCGCAGGCGACTTACACACAGCAGATCATCGAGGCGACGGCTGACAAGGCGCTGGGGGGCTTCCAGACCGCGATGATGCTCGTCGGCGTCGGCGGCGCGATCCTCACGCTCAGCGGCCTGCTGTACTTCGTCGTCGTGATCGGGTCGCTCGTCACAAAGAAAGGCACGGCGAACGATGTCGAGATGCCGCTCGCCGAGGCGCTCTCCGGCCCGGAGCACGCGCCGCCGGTGCTGGATCGCTGGCGGGTGTGGATCGGGGGCGCGGTCGTGTTGATCTTGATCGCCTACGTGCCCACGCTGATCACCATCATCCAGGCCAGCGCGTGGAACGCGCCGGG
>CAZWUX010000013.1:0-30108 GCA_964637665.1 uncultured Anaerolineae bacterium | reverse complement strand
CCCGTAGACCGAGTCGTTCGCCAGCTTCATCGCCTCGTCGAGGCTGTCGACCGGGGCGACCATCGTGATCGGCAGGAACATCTCGTGCTTCCACAGATGATGATCGAACGGCACGTTTGCCGCGATGGTCGGCTCGACGAAGTAGCCCCTGGCGAAGTCCCCGTCCGTGTAGATCTTGCCGCCGGTCAGGATCGTGCCCGACTGGGAGAGTTCCTCTGCGAAGCGCTTGAAGTCCTCGTAGGCCGATTGGCCGATGACGGGGCCGAGGAACACGCTGCGCTCGGTCGGGTCGCCCACCTCAAGCGCCTCGGTCCCGGCGACGAGCATCTCCACCAGCTCGTCATATACCGGGCGCTCGATGTAGACGCGCGAGTTGGCCGAGCACTTCTGCCCCTGAAGGCCGAACGCCGAGCGCACGATGCCCTTCGCAGCCCGCTCCAGGTCGGCATGGCGGCTGACGATGGCCGGGTTCTTGCCGCCCATCTCCAGCACCGACGGGCGCGGGTAGATGCCGTTGGCGAACGTGCGGTAGATGTGCATCCCCACGTCGTATGAGCCGGTGAAGGTGATGCCGTCGATGTCTGAAGTGTCGATCAGGGCGTTGCCCACACTGCTGCCCGGCCCGGTCACGTAGTTGAACGCGCCATCCGGCAGCCCGGCGTCGCGGAAGCACTCCGCCAGCAGGCGGGATGTCCAGGGGGTGTAGGTGGCCGGTTTCATGACGATCGTGTTGCCCGTGACGAGCGCGGCCCCGGATGGCCCGCCGGTCAGCGCCGCCGGGAAGTTGAAGGGACTGACGACCACCCACACGCCGTACGGCACGAGGTGAGACATGTTGGTCGCGTCGTAGCCTTCCAGCGGGTCTTTGCCCATCGCCACGATGTAGCCCTCGTTGGCTTCCATCTGGTCGCAGGCGTAGCGGATAAGGTCCGCCGTCTCGGCAGCGTCGCCCAACGCCTCCATGCGATTCTTTCCGACCTCCAGCGAGAGCACCCCGCCGAACTCAAAGATACGCTCGTTGATGAGATCGGCTGCCCGGCGCATGATGGCGACCCGCTCCTGCCAGCTCATGCCCGACCACACCGGGAAGGCCGCGCGGGCCGCCGCGATCGCGTCCTCGGCGTGCGTGGCGTCCCCCTTCTGGAACGTGCCCAGCAGCCAGTCGCGATTGATGGGCGAGCGATTCTCGATCTTCTCGGCGGCGGTGACCTCTTCCCCGCCGATGATCATCGGGTAATCCTGCCCCATGTTCGCCTTGAGCGTCTCCAGCGCCTCGTCATAGCGGTCGTGAAGCTCCTCAGGCGGGTTGAACATGGTGGCGTAGGTGAGTTTGAACATGTCCCCAGATTTGTCGGTCATCTATGTACTCTCCTCAGGTAAATGAACAAAAAACTCAATTTGAATATCACGCAGCTTTACAGTTCGCCGCCCAGCGCGCCTTCGTCGAGCGAGGCCATATAGTCCGGGTCGTCGTAGCGGTCAGGGGCGAGCGCCTCTGCATAGTCGGGCCGTTCGCTGCCCCCCGTGATCCACGCGGCGGCCAGTTCGCCCGCTGCCGGGGCGGCCATCACCCCATAGCCCGCCAGCGCCCCGGCCACAAATGCGCCTTTCACCGGCAGCGCGCCGATGAGGGGCAGGTTCTCCGGCGTCTTGGTGTAGAAACCGCCGTCATGCATCAGCGGGGTAGGGGTGCGCCCGATGTAGCGCTTAAGTTCGGGCACGAGGTGGACCGCGCCCCGCAGGGCGATCTCCGGGAATTCCTCCGAATAGCCCGGTTCCTTCCATGTGGCCGGGGTAGCCTCGTCGTGAAACCCCCACGCGATGAGCAGCCAGGGGCTTTCGCTGGTGCCTTCCGGGCGCAGGTGGCAGCCCGGCGGAAACTCGTCCAGCAGCCAGCGGTACTCCGGCTCCTCCTCCCAGAAGGCGCGCTCCTCGCCGGTCCAGGACAGGTGGACCGGATCGTTGAGGATGATCATCGGCGCGTCGCGCGGGACGATCCCCTCAAGGTCTTGAAAGACGATCTTCTCATGCAGCACGTTGTGGACGGGCAGATCGACATCCAGCAGCGCGGCGACGTGGCCCACGAATGGGCCTGCGGCGTCGACGAAATGCCGCGTGCTGACCGTGACCGGGCCGTCCGCCGTGCGGACCGCGACTGCGCACACACCGCCGCCGTCCATCTCGACGGCGGTCACCTCACCACGCAGCTCCTTCACACCGCGCCGCTTGACCTCGCCGAGCAGGGACATCCCAAGCTGCTGGGCGCTGAGCCAGCCCGCCCGGCGCGCGTGCAGGACCGCCTGCGCATCCTCCGTCAGGTACTCATACTGCTGGTTGATGAATTGGGGATCGAGCAGCAGGTCGGCACCGACCGGCTCGCCGGTGTAGCCTTCGGCTTTGGCGGGCGTATAGCCGGAGCCGGGCGCGGAATGCGTCCTAACGGGGCCAAGCCCGCGAGCGTCAAAATCGCGCGCGGTTTGCTCGAAGGCGGCGGCCTGATCGGCCTGGGTGGTGACGTACAGATAGCCCCGCCGGTTGAGGTTGAACGCGTTGCCGCTGGCCTCGGCCAGCTCTTCCATCAGGTCGATGCTGCGGTTCATGAAGCGGGCCATGATGTCCGTCGACCACCAGTTGCGATACGCCTCGACCGACTTGTCGCTGGTCAGCATCATCGGCCCGATTTTGTCGACAAGCAGGATGTCCGTCACGCCTTGTTCGGTGAGGTAATAGGCCGTGGCGATGCCTGAAATCCCTGCGCCGCAGATAACGACATCGGTATTCAAGGCGCGGTGCTCCTTTCGATACGGATCGTACACCGGTGCGTGGTGTGACGACGCTTGCGAGGATAACAGGCTGGCCGGAGTGGAGCAACATCTGCCGCTTTTCCGATCGCGAACCAGCGCGGAAGGGTATCAGGGTAACTTGCATATTAGCGTATACTGGATACAATATCCAATATAGTCAACTGCGCCCTGTTTGTCCAATTCCACAACCTTCAACCACTCTCGTTTTCGACAGAACGATCGTTTTGCCGTCGAAGGACAGCGCCCACGAAAGATGATCAAAGACGATAGATACCATCTCTGCGAAACACTCTGGCAGAGACACCGGATCGTCGCTACCTGCAGGGCAAGCGTCGTTCGCCCGGTGACCTGTCGACGTTGAGGGCGGGGCGTAGGCTAGCATCTGATGGTTGGATTTTTTAAGCAGAAAAGAACGGTTGCCTGAGCTGAGCGTTATCCGGTAAAGACTCATGACAGATGATTCGCTGAACAACCAGCCGATCCTGCATCAGACCATTCAGGAATCGGTGGCCGACTACATACGGGCCAGAATCATGGCCCGCGAGTACAGGCCGGGGGAGCGTCTGGTGCAGGACGAACTGGCCGAGCAGCTTGGCGTCAGCCGCACGCCCATCCGCGAGGCGCTGCAAAAGCTGTCGTCTGAGGGTTACGTCGTGCTGTCACCGCACCGGGGCGCTTCGGTGGCCGATTTCTCGCTTGAGGAGCTGGAAGAAATCTACAGCGTTCGGATCGGCCTCGAAAGTTATGCCGCCTATCTGGCTGCGCAGCGCATCACCGAGGAAGAACTCGGCGAGCTTGAAGCCCACCTGCGCAAAATGGATCGGGTGAACGAGCGGGGGGATGTCAAGCAGTTGATCCGCCTCAATCGCGGCTTCCATGTCGCCATTTACGCCGCCGCGAGGCAGCCGCGCCTGTACGATCTCATTATCCACTATCTCGATCTGGCCGAGCGCTACCGCCGGATATTCCACAGTCTGACCAACCGGGCCGAACACACGGTCGACGAGCACCAGGAGCTGTTCGATGCGCTGCGCTGCCACGACGCCGATCTGGCGACGCAGCTGACGCGCGAGCACCTGGAGCAGACCGCGTCGGCGCTGGTGGCGGCCCTTCTCAAGCGGGAAGAACAGGACGCCAGCGCGTCCGATTAGCATTTTGTCATGTTCACAATGGCTGTGACGCGCGGGCGACCCGTCTGCAGGTGAGAGGGTATTCCCCCTCATCACTGTTCACTCTTTCAATCCAACATCCTGATAGCCTGAAAGGCACACACATGATACGTCTGACGGTTTTCTACAACCTCGCGGAGGGCCAGGACGAGGAGGAGTTCCTCAAGTGGCGTCTGACCGAGCACCAGGAATCGAACGCCTCGATACCGGGCGTCGTGCGCACTGACTTCGCCCGCATCGACGATTCGTGGCCGCCCGGAACCGAGCCGACCCACCGCTTTATGACCATCTCGGAGTGGCCCGACCGTGAGAGCTTCGAGGCCGGGTTTTACGACGAGGAGGTGCAGGCCAACCTCGTGGAGGATGTCAAGCGGATCAAGGATACCAAGTTTTTCATCAGCGAGATCATAATCTCCGAAGAGCCGGAGCAGGAGTGAGCCACCGTCGCGCGGGGTGGGTGCCATGCTGCCGCCTGACCCCGCGCGTTGAGTCTGATTAGAGAGGATGCGATGCTAGAACAACGACTGCAAAAAACACGGGGTCTGCTTCAGGACGAAGGGGCGGACTATCTGGCCCTGCTGCCTGGCTACAACCTGACCTATTTGACCGGGCACGAGTTCATGTTGATGGAGCGGCCCTTTCTCGCCTTCTTCCCGGCGGACGAGGCGAAGGATATCGTGCTCGTCCTGCCTACGCTGGAGTATCCGGCCTGGGAGCGTGACGTGCCGTTCGAGGCGCAAGCCTTCACATGGGCGGACGCGGATGGGCCGGAGGATGCGATGGCGCAGGCCGCTACGCTGCTGGGCAAGGCCCCGGTGCTGGCTGCCGAGCATCTGCGGATGCGCCTTCAGGAATATTATCTGATCGCACGCCACCTGCCCGCCGCCGAATGGGTGGCGGCTGAAGAGATCATCAGCCCGGTGCGGATGAGGAAGGATGCCGCCGAGATCGAAGCGATGCGCGAGGCCGTCCGCATCGCGGAGGCGGCGCTGGAGTGGACCATCGGCCAGGTGAAGCCCGGCATGACCGAGCGCGAAATCTGCAACCTCCTGACCTCCGAGATGCTGGCGCAGGGCGGCGAGGGTTCCCCCTTCGAGCCGCTCGTGCTGGCCGGTGAGGCGTCCGGTCAGCCGCATGGCCGGACCGGCACCCGGACGGTGGACGAGGGCGGCATCCTGCTGTTCGACTTCGGCACGATGGTCAACGGCTACCCCTCCGACATCACCCGGACGTTCGTCGTCGGCGGCGAGCCGGAGGAGAAGTTCCGCGAGGTCTACGAGGTCGTCAAGGCCGCCAACGCCGCCGGGTGTGCCGCCGCGAAGCCGGGTGTCCCCTGCCAGGAGGTGGACCGGGCCGCCCGCAAGGTGATCGACGACGCCGGGTATGGCGAGTATTTCATCCACCGGACCGGGCACGGCCTCGGCCTCGACATCCACGAGGACCCGAACATGGTCGAGGGCAACGAAATGCCGCTGGCGGAGGGTATGGCGTTCACCGTCGAGCCGGGTATTTACATCGAGGGGTGGGGCGGCGTGCGCATCGAGGACAACCTCGTCGTGACGGCTGATGGGGCCGAGAGCCTGACGACCTTCAGCCGCGATCTGCGCGTTATCGGGGAGTAGCCGCCGGGCTGCTGCCGGGAACGACGCCATAAAACGAAAGGCCGCCGGGAAAGCGCTCCGGCGGCCTTTTTTGCTGCGAAAAGCTGGGCTTACTCGCTCCGCTTGTCGAGACCGTAAAGCTCGTTGGCCTGCTCCTCAGTGATGAACTCGTTCCTGAGGTCCTGCTTGACCATCTCCAGATCGCGTTCCATCGGGTCACCCCATCCGGCCCCCGTCGCCGTCATGATCTGGATCACGTCGTCCTTGTTCAGGGTGAGGCCGCTGACGGCTGAGTAGCGCTCGGTCTCGCCGTTGGCGCGCCGGATCACGATGTGGTTCGGCGAGCCGGGCTGGCCGCCCTTGAGGGGCCACGGCGGGACTTTGGACCGTGTGTAGGTTACCGTCAGCCACGCGTTATCGGACTTCATGCGGTAGTCGATGCGCACACCCTTGCCGCCCCGATGCTTGCCCGCGCCGCCCGGTTCGTCGTGGAAGCTCAGATAGTCGACGGTGACGCCGTAGCGCGCTTCCGCGACCTCGGCGGGGCAGTTATACGTATCGCCGTGCAGGGCGCAGAACTGCCCGGAGTTGCCGTCCTTGTTGGCCGAGCCACCCCAGCCGCCCAGCTCCGGCTCGATCACGGCATACGCACGGCCAGTGTCCGGGTGGATGCCGCCGAACAGCGTCCCGGCCACCGACGAGAAGCTCCCGGCGGGCAGCATGTCGGGAAGCTGCTCCGCTATGCAGCGCCAGATGAGGTCGTGCAGCCGGATGGTCAATTCGTAGTAGATGCCCATCGCCGCCGGATAGATCGGGTCGAAGATGCTGCCCTTGCGCAGCAGGACTTTCAGCGGGCGGAACGTGCCGCCGTTGGCGATCTTCTCCGGCGAGGTGATGCCCTTGAACGCCATCTGGCAGGCCACGACCGCCTCGTCGGGGCTCATGTTGAACGGCCCGCCGTGCTGATCGGGGTTGTCGCGCAGGTCGATGATGAACTCGTCGTCGGTGATCTCCACCGTGACGTTATAGACCTGCCCGTCGTCCTGATCCTCGGACAGCTTGTAGACGCCCTTGGGCAGCGCGCGGATCGCCTTCAGGCTGACCTGCTCGCCGTAGTCCAGGTACTCCTCCAGCGCGTAGAGGAACACGTCCTTGCCGTACTTGTTAGCCAGCTCCAGGATGCGGCGCTCGCCGACACGCACCGACGCGATGCCCGCCCACAGGTCGCCGATCATGAAATCGGGCATACGGCAGTTCGACTTGAGGATGTCGAACACCGAGCGGATCGGCTCGCCGCGTGCGATCAGCTTGATCCCGGCCAGGATGAAGCCCTCCTGGAAGATCTCGATCGCTTCGTTTGACATGCTGCCCGGCACCATGCCGCCCACGTCGTTCCAGTGGGCGATGTTAGCCACCCACGCGATGATCTCGCCCTCGGCGAACACCGGCATCACCAGGATGATGTCGTTGAGATGTGTCACGCCGCCGTGATACGGGTCATTGGTGATGAAAACGTCGCCCGGCTCGATGTCGCCCGGCTGGTCGAACTTCTCAATCACCTTCTTGACCGTCTTGTCGAGCACACCCACGAAGGCGGGGATACCTGCCCCCGACCCGGCCATCTCGCCGTTGCGGTCGGTGATGCCCGTCCCCATGTCGAGGACCTCGTAGATGATCGCGCTCATGGCGGTCCGGCGCAGGGCGGCGAACATCTCGTTGGCCGCCGCCTGGACCGAGTTCTGGATGATTTCGAGCGTAATCGGATCGTACTGGCTACTCATGGCCCTCTCCTTCCTGTCCGGTCAGGATGTGATAGTTGCCGTAGTCGTCCACGTGGCAGGGCAGGCCGGGCGGGATCACGATGGTCGTGTCCGCCTCCTCGACGATGGCCGGTCCGGTGAAGGTCATGCCGGGTTCCAGCGCGGCCCCATCATACAGGGTCGCCATGTGGACGCCATCCTCCAGGTAGTCGACCTCACGCTCGCCCTTGACGGCCTCTTCGACCTTGCGCCCCGTCGTGGGGAGCTTCTGCGGGTTCAACTTATCGACCTCCGCGATGGCGATCAGGTGGAACAACACCAGCTCGACCGGCGCGTCCAGCCGGTAGGTATATTCACGCTCGTAGGTCGTGTGGAAGTTTTCGAGGATCGTCGCCATCTGATCGGGCGCGATGGTCCCCTCCGGCAGGTCGATCTCGGTGGAGTGCTCCTGATTCTGGTAGCGGAGCCGCCCGTAGCGCAGGAATTTCACACGGGAGCGGTCGATGCCCTCCGCTTCGTATTCCTGATAAGCCTGCTCTTCGAGGTCGGACAGTATCGTGTTGAGGTTAGCGGCCACTTCGGGCCCGGTCAACTCGATGATCTGCGTTTGCAGATAGTCGCGCCGCAGGTCGGTCAGCAGCATCCCCCACGCCGAGAACACGCCCGACTGGTTGGGGATCACGACCTTCTTGATGCTGAGTTCTTTGGCGAGCGCGCAGGCGTGCATCCCGCCGCCGCCGCCGAAGGGGACCAGCGTGAAGTCGCGCGGGTCGTGCCCGCGATTCACCGAAATCAGCTTGATAGCGTTAACCATGTTGTTATTGGCGATGCGGATGATGCCGCGCGCCGCCTCGTCGTGGCTGATGTCGAGCGTGGCGGCCAGCCTGTCCATCGCCGTGCTGACGGCATCCATATCCGCGATCAGCGTGCCACCGCAGAAGTAATTTGGGTTGATGCGCCCCAGTGCGAGATTCGCGTCGGTCGTCGTCGCCTCGGTCCCGCCTTTGCCGTAGGAAACCGGGCCGGGATCGGCCCCCGCACTCTGCGGGCCGACGTGCAAGCGCTGGAACTCGTCCACCCAGGCGATGGAGCCGCCCCCATTGCCGATCTCCACGAGGTCGACGACGGGCACCATCACCGGGTAACCGGAGAACACGTCGGTGCGCTCGACGTAATAATTCGTGTTGAGCTTCACCTCGCCGCCGGTGATCAGCCCGCATTTGGCCGTCGTGCCGCCGATGTCGATGGCGATCACCTCCGGTTCGTCGATCAACCGGCCCAGCGCCGCCGCCCCCCAGATGCCGCTGGCCGGGCCGGATTCGATCATGGTGATGGGGATCTGCCGGGCGTTATTGACCGTGTCGACCCCGCAGTTGGACTGCATAATGTAGGGCGTGCAGGTCATCCCGGCTTCCTCCAGCCGCCCCGTCAGCTGATCGAGATAACGGTGAGCGATGGGCTGAACGTAAGCCGAGAGCACCGCCGTGTTGGTGCGCTCATACTCGCGCCACTCGCGGGTGATCTGGTGAGAGGCGACCGTCGAGACGCCGGGCCACAGCTCTTCGAGCGCGTCGAGAGCCTCCTGCTCGTGCTGCGGGTTGGCGTAGGAGTTGAGGAAAGCGATCGCGATGGCCTCGACGCCCTCTGCCCGGAAATCGTCCACGAGGGCGGGTAGTTCGGACAGGTCCAGCGGCTGGGTTTCGACGCCCTTGTAGTTGATGCGGCCCGGCACCACCCGGCGCAGGTAGCGCGCCACGAAGGGTTCGGGCTTATCATACTCAAGGTTGAAATAGTCGGGCCGGTCGCCGCGCCCTATCGCGAGCACATCGCGGAAGCCCTCGCTGGTGAGAAGCGCCGTCTTGACTCCTTTCTTTTCGGTGATGGCGTTGATGACGATGGTGGTGCCGTGTACAAACGAGACGAATTCTTCAGGTGTGATGCCGCCAGCTTCGATAACGTCCATCACGCCCTGTTCGTACTGGCTGGGTGTCGTATGACTCTTGGCAGTATCCACCGACCCGTCGGCTTTCACGTAGACGAGATCGGTGAACGTTCCACCAATGTCTGTGGCTACTCGTGTCATAAAGATTCTCCCATTGTATATAGGTGAAGCTCCAATGGTCACCAGAGGGTAGATCGCGCTCGGAAGACGCCGCTGCGGTCTGTGTGAAACGAACGACCGATCTACTCTGTGCGGCTGAACCATTATATATTAGCACGACGCTGCTTGCTAAGACGGATCTGGTCCAGCCAGACTGACGAAATGGGGCAAATAGCGAGGAGACGGCTGGCCGCCCCGCGCGCCACCGGCGCACAGCCCCCGGATGTGTGGAAAAAACAGCGAGGTGGCCGACGGCCACCTCGTGCGAACTACCCTGTGGGGTCGAATGATCCGGCTACTCTTTCGCCCACGACTTGAGCATCCACAGATGCCCTTCGAGGCCGTCACGAACCTCGTCCAGCAGGTTCACGGTCGTGCGGTCGTCTGCTTCCTCGGCGGTGGCGATCATGCCCGCGATCTGCCCGCTGAGCGTCTCGAAGTCCGTGATGGTCCGCCCCACCATCTCCTCATCGCCGGGCATGGAGGGATCCTCGCTCAGCGAGGCTGTCTCCAGCACATGGGCCAGCGTGTGGAGCGGCGTTCCCTCAAGCCCGACCACCCGCTCGGCCAGCTCGTCAATCGTGTCGCCGACCCCGGTATACATTTCCTCGAACTTCTCGTGAAGCTGGAAGAAGCGCGGCCCCGTCACGTTCCAGTGATAGTGGCGTAGTTTCTGATACAGTACCGTGAAATCAGCGATCAGCGAGTTCAGATTCTCAACAGTGTCGGCCATATCGATCCCTTTCATGAAACGGAGAAGAGAAGCGTCTACCGCTGGCGTTAAGCGGGATTCACCGGCAGCGCCACTCTTCTAGTAGTTAACAGCTTCATTATATGGCATCAGCGCCCGAAATGAAGCGGATGAACATCACGAAAGGTATGGAGAACCCTCAGCTTTACGCGTGGTGGGAGGCGCGGGGAACCCGGCACCGGTTATATGGCGTCTGATCCTGCCCCGGCTTCGAGCGAGGGCGCTAGCCACCGGCTCGATCGTGCGGGCCGACCCACACCTGCTGGTTCTCGTCGAAGCGCCAGCCCGGCGCGTCGACGGCGAGGGCGTTCCGGGGCCAGCCCGCTTCGAGCAGCCGGACGGTCTCCGGCCACGACCGGATGCTGCTCGTCGCATCGACCGCTTCGAGGTTCTGCGCGCCGAGGGCCGCCGCGGCGAGCAGGCAGTCCGGCAGACCGCCCCCCCGCATGAGCGCCGCCAGAAAGCCCGCGACAGCCGCATCCCCTGCGCCGGTCGCGGTGGCGAAGCGGCGGGGCTTGAGTGATGGCTGCCACATCTCGCGGCACGCCCATCCCCCCGGCCCGGCGGGCCTGATCCGCCCGAATCGACCCAGCCGTTCGGCGCTTCCGGTGCGTGCGTACATGCCCCGCTCGCCCATCTTGAGCCCGACGACCCCTGCACCCATCTCGATCAGCCGCCCGCCCAGCGCGGCGACGTGTTCCGGCGCGATGGCCGAGAGGGGCGGCGCGTCACCGGCCCGTTTTTTCAGCGCCTCGTAGACCTCGCGCTGCTCGAAAAATAGCATCTCCTCGGCGCCGGGCAGCAGGATGTCGGTCAGCGGGAGGATGCGCGCCAGAATGGCGGGCCAGTCCTGGGCGGCGCTGTCCGAGTCGGGTGGAACCATGCACATGTCTATCGACGTGGTGGCCCCCGCCGCCCTCGCGCGCTCAAGCAGCGCGGCAAGCGGGCGTCCGCCGCCAGCGTAAAGGCGGGGCAGGAAGGCAGGATAACCGATGTGGAATATCCCGGCCCGCTCGACGATCCCCCAGTCGATGTCGTCGGCGGAGAAGTGGTCGTTCGCGCCGGGATAATGCAGGAAGATGCGATCCGTACCGGGCGGGGCCAGCACGATGGTGTATGACGTGTGCTGCGAGGCGACGGACAGGTGAACCTCCGCGACGCCCTCGGCCTCGAAAATGCGCTTTAGCTCCCGCCCTTGAAGGTCATCGCCGATCTGGCCGATCAGGTCGACCGGGATGCCCAGCCGGTGCAGGCTGATGCCGGTGTTCGACACGGAGCCGCCGGGCCGGGAGACGAGCGGGCCAAGCTCGATCACATGCCCGCCCGTCAGCATATCGCGGAAGGCGCGATCTTCGGGAATAAGCAGCGGCGGCGTGAGGTCCAGAACGACACTGCCCGCCACCACGATCGGGGGCAGGGAGGGCTGATCGTCCGCCGGGTTGAGGTGCGTGCCGGTCATGCGGGGATTCCTCGTGATGCTTGTGCGTTCAACCGGTCGGCTGACCGGTCACATCGCCTGCCGGGCTGACTGCCGATACACGGCTGAGGCCGTCGTAAGCCACTGCCCGCAGCGACGTGGCGGTGGACTCGCCGGGTTGCAGCACAAGCTGTGTGCCCCGCTCGATGGCATCCGCCAACCCGTTCGTGGGGAAGCTCGTCCACGGTTCCAGCGCGATCGTGTAGAACCGCCCCCACCAGGGATAGCCCGTCTGCGCGCCCAGCTCGGACCAGTACCACAGATACTTAAAATGCTCGGCATCCCACGCAGCAGCGAAGCCAACCTGCTTCCCGGTGTTCGTCAGCGCATACCACGCGCCGCCGTCCCAGTCCGTCAGGTAGGACATCTCACAGTAACCCGCCTCCGCCTGCGGCGGGATCAGGCTGTGGTCGACTTCTTCACCGTCCGGCCCCTTCGCAAACGGCCAGCGGACCTGTTGATCTGGATGCAGGCGGCGGGGTGTGAGCCCCGGCATCTCGCCGTGGACCAACAGTCGGTGGGCCGAGGTGTCGATGCGCGCACCGTCCGCCAGCGCGGGCACGCTGAACGCGATGTGGTGACCCCACATCAGGTCGACAGGCTCGCGGCCTTCGTTGACGAGCGTCTCCTCGATGGTCAGCACGGCCCGGCCCCTCTCCAGCGTGAGGGTTTTTTGCAGGTAGAGCGGCAGGCGCGGTGTGCGAACCCAGAACCGCGCGCTGACCCGCTCCGCCGTGTTCTCGACCGGGTGGTACGACCAGGGGATCAGGCTGATCTCGCCGTGCTGGCCGAGCTGCGCGCCCTTGTAGACGACCGGCGGCCCGCCGTTCGGCAGAATCTCCTGCCAGCCCCCCTCGTAGCGGTCGAGGAACGGCCCGCCGGGATCAGGCTTCGACCCCACTTCGAGCGGGCTGCGTATCCCGTTGGGCGAGAGGTACATGAAGTCGAGATCGTACGGTTTGTACAGGAACTCGAAGATGTCCGTGCCCTTGTCCACCAGGATGCTGATCCGCAGCAGCTCGTTTTCGAGGACGACGACGCGCATCCCCTTATAGGCGTAGTCATCCCATAAACGGCAGCCGTAGTTACGAGGGGGCATCAGCGCCATTGTCTATCTACCCCTCCGGCCAGAGTTGAGGGAACTGCGGGCCGTGGAAGGCTTCTCCCGTTTGGGGATAGTCGTCGTAGGCTTTCATGGCCCGCTCGTTGACGTGCTCATTCCGCTCCTGATAGGTGCATGCGCCCGACATCACGTGGGAGACGAGGGCCGGACGCTCGCTGCTCGTGTAGTTCCTGCCGCTCCCGTGAAGCAGCAGCCCATGATGAAAAGCGACGTGGCCCGCCGGAATGACCACCTCGACCTCCTCAAGGGCCGCCCCATCCGGCAGAGCGGGCTTCTGCTCGTCGTCCCCGCTGATGGAGCTTGGGCGCTCGTAAAGCCCCAGCTTGTGACTCCCCGCAAGGTAGATCATCGGGCCAGCCTTGGGATCGACATCTGCGAGTGAGATCCAGCAGGTGACGGTCTCGCACACGTCGATCATCTGCCAGTAGGCCCAGTCCTGATGCCAGGTCACAACCTTGCCACCCCCACCGGGCTTGAAGCTGATCTGATCGTGCCAGAGACGAATGGAAGGCGCATCCAACAACTGAGCAGCAATCTGCCCCAGTTTCGGGCTGGTGACCGCCTCGCGGATGACGGCGTTTGCCTTCCAGGCGTTGTCGATTTTACGCATCGCCTCCGGGTTATCGCCGGGACGCCAGTAAATATCATCCGGCGGCACGCCAGCTTCATAATCCCCCTGTAGAACGGCCTCACAGGCTGCGCGGATCGAGGCGACCTGCTCATCTGTGAACAGCTTGCCGTGAATGTGATAGCCACGCTCTTTCCACAGCGCAACGTCTTCCGCCGTCAGCTCCGCTGATGCCAGCGTCTCGCCCATTCGTTCCTCCTCTGTAAACACCTGACGTTGGTAGAACTCGTAACACACCGGCCCGCTTAGCCCGGCGATTTCCGTAAGCCAGATCGCTTTTCAGCCGGTCTGCCGCAGGGCTTCACGCGGTCACCGGAATCTGCCCGATGCTGGCTTCGAGCGCCGGGTCGATGGGTTCGTTAAGGTGTCCTGTGTGTCCGTAGGTGCGCGTCGCCATCACCATCGCGTGGTAGTTCTCCGGCTTGACGGACGAATGCACCGTGTTGCTGGAGGCGATCATCCAGCCGCCGCCGGGGGCCAGCTCCGCGATGCGCCGCCGCACCTCGTCGACGAGGTCGGCTACCGGCCAGTGGCTCAGCGGATCGCCCGTATCGATGCCGCCGCACACGGCGAAGCGGTCCCCGAAATCGCGCTTCACCTGGGCGATGTCCATGCCCGCGCTGGGGTCGGATGGGTGGAAGGCGTCGATCCCCGCTTCGGCGAACATGGGCAGCAGGCTGCCGATGCTGCCGTCTGTATGCTTGATCACGCTCAGACCGTTCTCGTGGGCCACCCGCGTGACCTCGGCCAGACCGGGCAGGAAGAAATCCTCATAATGGGCGGGCGACATCAGCGGGCCTGACTTGCCGCCCACGTCATCGCCAAACATCACGAAATCCGCACCCGCCTCCGCCGCAAGCTCGACCATCCGGCAGTTATGGGCGACGCACGCCGCGATGACCTCTTTGACCCAGTCGGGTTCGAGGATCAGCTTCATAAACAACTCGGTCATGCCGAACAGGTACGAGGGGTAGGTGAACGAGTCGTGCAGATGGCAGCCGACGGCGCGTCTGCCCTTGAACCGCGCGACGAGCTTTTCCAGCTCGTCGAGGCGGCCCGGCGCGTCCGGGTCGGGCAGCTCGTACGCCTCCCAGTCGGCATAGGCTTGCAGGGGATGCGCCACCGGCATCGTGACCATCTCGCCGGTATCGACGCGCAGCTCGCCCCATTCCGTGCGGAAAAGCGGCTTGCCCTTCTGCTCGCCGATCCGCTCCAGCCGGTACATGCGCGAGGGCGTGGGCGTCACGACGCAGTCGATGTCGAGCACATCCACCAGATCGGGGTAGGTGGCCCCCGGCAGGATGCCCTGCACGACGGCGGGGTCGATCATGAACTCGAAGATCGGCACGCGGTCGGGTTCCTCACCCCGGAAAACGGCCTGCACGCGGGCCAGCGATGTCATGTCCGTCATGGGCGGCTCCTAACCGGGCACGAGTTCGCGGGCGCGGGCGGCAGCCGCCTGCGTGTCGATGCCCGCCAGCTCGTGACAGGTCTCGACGTAGGCGGCCAGATTCTCGACGGGAACGTCCGTCATCATCGTGTGCGAGCTTTGCAGGATATACCCACCACCCTCGCCGAGACGTTCGGCCCGCTCCAGAATTTCGGAGCGCACCTCCTGCGGCGTGCCGAAGGGCAGCGTCGTCTCGACATCGATGCCGCCGTAGAGGGTGATCCGCTCGCCGTACTCCGATTTCAGTTGATAGGGATCGTAGACGCTCGGCTGCACCGGGTTGAAGATGTCGAGGCCGACCTCAATGAGATCGGGAAAGATGTCGAGGATATAGCCATCCGAGTGCTGCCCGACGTACGCGCCGCCCTCCTTGACCCGCGCGTAGCAGGTCGCCAGCCGGGGCTTGATGAAATGCCGCCACATCTTCGGGCTGAACATCAGGCCGGACTTCGATCCCCAGTCGTCCGCGAAATAGAAACCGTCGACGCCCAGCGCAAGCTGCTGCTCGATGATGGGCAGGTTCCACTCATAGAGGATGCGGTCGAGCAGTTCGTCGACGAAGTCGGGCCGGATGGCCATGTCCATGAGCAGCTGCTCCATGCCCCGGATGCTCCACGCGCGCTCGAACAGCGCCATCCCCAGCTTGCCGAACACGAACACCTCGCCCCGGTAGCGGTCGGCGAGCGCGGCGGCCTGATCGAACCGCCCCTCACGGTAAGGGTCGGGCATCTCGTACGAGTCGAGCAGACCCGGATCGTCTGCCAGCGGGTATTCGACCGGGTGGGGCATCCCACCGCGCCGGTCCCACACGCAGCCGAACTCGTCCGCGTGCAGCCCGCCGCTCGCGTCGACCGCCGTCGTCATCGGCCCGCCGCTGGGGATGAGCTTCATCTGCACGTCTTCCGCCCAGGGGTTGACGTTGAAATCGCTGCCGATCTTCACGATGTGGTTGCCGACGAAGGCGACGACGGCGTCGTTGGTGGGAAGATCGTAGTGGTCTTGCAGCTTCTCGTAGACCGAGGCCGTCGCGTGGAAGTTGTACGGGACGTGATCGGGCGTCTCGTGCCGGATGGCCTTCAGCGTGCGCTCGCGGCGGTTCATCATCCCTCCTGTGGCGATTCGGGCGGGAAGCAAACGACCACTTCGAGCGGCTCCCCGCCAGTGGCCCGGTATTCGTGCGCGCCCGCCGCCGCAGGCATGACGAATGTCGTCCCGCGTGTGAGGTGAAGCTCGCCGTGCCCGGTGACGACAGCGCCGCTTCCCTGTTCGACGATCCCAACGTAGAAACCGCCTTCCGGCATGGACAGGCTGCCCTGCACGACAAGCTCGTGCGCCCCGAAGAACTCGGCTTTCGCGTCCGAGATCAGGCGGCGCTCGGTGCTGTCGCCTTCGCGGCGGATGATGGGCGTTTCCTGCTTGAAGGTCCGCCGGGCCTCCTCCTCGGTGTAGGTCGTGTAGTCGAAGCAGTCGAGGCCCAGCTCCCAGCCGCGCCCCTGATGGGCACCCTCCTCGCTGATCGAGAAGGGGGCGTATTCGGCCAGGATCGCCCAGTCACTCGGCTCCTGCACCTCGATCATGAACACGCCCTCGCCGATGGCGTGCGGCGCTCCGGCCTGCACGAAGTAGACATCGCCCGGCTCGACGGGGAAGCGGTGCAGGCTGTCGAGCAGCGCCGCGCTGTCCTGTGCCTGTATCCACGCCCAGAACTGCTCGCGGGTGACGCCCGGCTTGAACCCCAGCGCGATGTAAGGCTCCACGCCGTCAAGCTGGCGCACCTCCCGCACGATCCAGCACTCGGTTTTGCCGAACATCGAATCCATGTGTTCGCCCGCGAAGGCGCGATCCGGGTGGCAGTGGACGGGCAGCCGCACGGCGGAGTCGAGCAGCTTGACCAGCAGGGCGCTGCACGCACCCCAGCTCGCGATGTGCGCCGCGCCGAGCATGTCCTCCGGGTTCTGCTCGATGAGGTCCTTGAGCGCGATCCGACCGCCATCTGGCAGCTCGACGAAGCTCAGCCCCTCCGGCAGATGCTCGCGGCCCGGATTGATCGCGCGGGTGTCCGAGCCAACCCAGTCCTCAGGGAAGTAGCCGTCTTCCGGCGTTGCCGCGCCCCGGTACGAGTCCAGCAGCTTGCCGCCTTCGTATACGCGGTAAACCCGGGTTGGGGAAACGAGCAGGGGGAGACGGGCGATAGTTGTTGCATCCACGATATTTGACACCAGACGCTCCTTCTGGGTAGCCGGTGGAACCGAAGTCCGGGGGTAAGTTGTCGTTAAACTCGCCGGGCAGTCAGGCTAGGTTGAACCCCGCTCGATGAGGTGAGTGGGCAGCACGATGGTCTCTGGCAGGTGGTTTTGCTCCGTCTCGATGCGCTCGATCAACAGCTTGACGGCTCGTCTGCCAATCGCGAAGGAAGGCTGCGCCACAGCCGAAATATCGGGGTCGGTCAGCGAAAAAACCTCAATATCATCAAACACGATCAGCGCGATGTCGTCTGGAATACGCAGCTTCATGTCTCGGATCACCTTGAGCGCGGCGACGCCGAACCGGTTGTTGAGCGCGAAAATGGCCGTCGGTCGCCGCTCACTGCGCAACAGTTTGCGGGCGTACTCCTCCAACCCTTCCGTCGAATACGTATGGGATGTGCTCAAAAAACCGGGTTTGATCTCAAGGCCAGCCTCGCGCATGGCCCGTCTATAGCCTGCGATGCGCTCAATGTTCGTCGTGAGTGACATCTCCCAGCCCAGCAGGCCGATGGCGCGATGGCCTTTCTGAATCAGCAGATTGACGGCCTGATAGGCGCCATTTTCGTTGTCGACCAGCACCGCTGGCAGGCCGACCTCGTCCAGCTTGCGGTCGATCTGGACCAGCGGGATCTGGCTGGCGAGCTGGCTAATGGCGCTGACGTTATTGCCGGACGGGCCAAAGATGATCCCGTCGACACTTTTGTCACGCAGTTCTTGCAAGTACTGAAGCTCACGCTCCGGGTTCTCGTTCGTGTTGCACAGGATCAGGTGATAGCCCTGCCGGTTCGCCTCTTCCTCGACGCCCTTCGCGACGACGCTGTAAAACGGGTTGGTGATGTCGTTGATCAGCAGACCGATCGAATAGGTGGTCTTGGTCGCGAGGCTGCGCGCGATCAGGCTGGGCCGGTAGCCAAGCCGCTCGATAGCGGACTCTACGGCGACGCGTTTATCGTCGCTAACCGGCGCGCTCCCATTCAGGATGCGGGATACCGTGCTGGCGGATGTGCCCGCCGCGCGAGCGACATCCCGGATGGTGACTTTTTTCCCGTTCAAGCTGCGGCCTCGAGTTTTTAGTCAAATTTACGAAACCGATTTCATCCTATCATAGGAACTCGCAACCGTCAAGATCGAAACATGCAGGCCAGTCAGACGCTAAATTTCGCCCATTTGCGCTCAAATTACGACGATCTAGACCCTGAATCAGCTAATTTAGGTCACCCATAACCTATTGACTCGTGTCCGAACCTATGCTATCATGAAACCGCTTTCACTCAAGTTGTGTATGGACACGTTGGCAGATTCCCGGAAAGTCATCTTATTCAAAGCCACTTCTGGCAGCACATACAGTCGGCGCTGGTATCTCCACACCGAAATAGGGGTTCTGTTACTGGAGGCGTTCGCAAACGTGCCACAGCCGCGCCGTTTGTGGCTGTCTGATGGTCTCGCCTGAGGGCCGTCTTGCCCGTCCGCCGGGAACGGTCGCCAGGCCAAGTGATCCCATTTTCTATCCCCTTAAAAGGAGGACCCATGCTTAAGCGAATGATTTGGATCATCGCACTCGTGCTGCTGGCGACTGCAGTCGTCGGCTGTGCCCAACCTGCCGCCGAGGAACCCGCCGCCGAAGAACCGGCTGCGGAGGAACCCACTGAAGAGGCCGCCGCCGAAGAGCCGACGGAGGAAATGACCGAGGAGCCGATGGAAGAGGCGACCGAGGAACCCACCGAAGAGGCTGCCGCTGCAGGCGACATCGTCATTGGCGCCATCCTGTTTGGTCGTGATAGCTTCTTCGAGAACATCCAGACCGGCATGGAGAACGCCGCCGATGAGGCTGGCATCGAGCTGCTCGTCAGCGTCCATGACCACGACATCGCGCAGGAAACCCGCTTCATCGAGGACTACGTCGCCCGTGGCGTGGATGCCATCGTCATCACACCCGAATCGCTCGACGCCTCAGTGGCCGCGCTGGCGGCTGCCCACGATGCGGGCGTCACCATCGTGTGCTTCAACACCTGCATCAACGAAGACGACATGGCGAAGTACGTCTCGGCTTTCTACGAGACGGATCAGGCGTCGCTCGGCTACCAGACGGGCGAATACCTGGCCCAGTGGCTTGCTGACAGTGGTCTGGAAGAGGTCAACATCGGCATTCTCCAGTGCGACCGCTTCGAGGCATGCAAGCGTCGCGGTGATGGGTTCCGCGAGGCCCTCGCCGATCAGAACGTCGAGTGGAACGAGGTCGCCAACCAGGAAGGCTTCATGCCGGATGAAGGCTCGGCGGTTGCCGAGAACATCCTGCAGGCCAGCCCGGAGATCAATATCCTCTGGTCAGAGAATGAGGGCGGTACGGTAGGCGAGGTGATCTCGGTCCGCACGATGGGCCTCGAAGGCGAGGTTTTCGTGTTCGGCACCGACATGAGCCCGCAGCTTGCTGAGATGTTGCAGGCCGACGATAATGTGCTTCAGGCCGTCACCGGCCAGTCGCCACGCCTCATGGGGTATGACTCCGTGATGGCCGGCGTGACCATCGCCCAGGGCGGCGAGCCTGCCGGTTACAACATCGTGCCCAACGCGTTCTTCAGCCGCGAGGACCCTGCCGCCATTCAGGAATACATCGACAGCTACTAAACCACACCCGTAAAATCGGGCAGGCCCGGACGTGCTTCGGCATAGCCGGGCCTGCCTCACCGCTCGATCGCGTTATCAAATCATCCATGTTTTTTCAGGACGAATCTGATATGACACAAACGGCCCTCCTTAGAGCCGAACAAATCACCAAGCAATATCCCGGTGTGCTGGCGCTCGACCGGGTCGACTTTGAGCTGAACCGGGGCGAAGTCCGCGCTCTGCTTGGCAAGAACGGAGCGGGCAAGTCGACGCTGGCTAAAATCCTGAGCGGCGCGGTTCACCAGGATAGTGGCACGATCTACATCGACAACGAGCCGATCGCGATCGATTCGCCCTCGGATGCCTTTCAGGTCGGGATCGCGACCGTTTATCAGGAAATGAGCCTCGTGCCGGGCCTGACGGTAGCCGAGAACATCATGCTGGGGCGCTGGCCGCAGCGCAAGGTGCTCGGCTGGCATACGATTAACAAGAAGAGCACCGTCGAGCGCGCTCTGGAAGTGCTGGGGATGATGGGGGCCGACCTCGACCCGGCGGAGCACGTGTCGCGGCTGAGCGTCGCCGAGCAGCAGATCGTCGAAATTGCGAAGGCCGTCTCGCTCAACCCCAAGATATTGATCCTCGACGAGCCGACGAGTGCCCTGCCCGAACACGAGGTTGATCAGCTTCTCGCGCTCGTCAGGCAGCTTGCCGGGCACGGAATGGCTATCATCTACGTCTCGCACCGGCTGCAAGAGGTGCCCAGAGTGGCCGACAGCCTGACCGTGCTGCGCGACGGCCAGCTGGTGGGCACCATTCCCATCGCGGAATCGTCCCCGGAGCGCATCGCCCGGATGATGATCGGCGGCGAGTGGGATCAGGTGCTCGTGGAGCGCGAAGACGTGAGACGCCCGGAGGTCCGGCTTTCTGTGCGTCACGCCAGCCGGAAGGGCTATCTGCACGATATCTCGTTCGATCTGCACGCAGGCGAGGTGCTTGGCTTCGCCGGGCTGCTGGGTTCGGGGCGCAGCGAACTGCTGCGCGCCATCTTCGGCCTCGATCCGCTCGACAGCGGCGAGATTCTGGTCGACGGCCAGCCCGTCTCCCACCCCAACCCGACCAGCATGAAAAACAAGGGAGTCGGTCTGACGCCGGAAGACCGCAAGGAGGAGGGGCTGGTGCTGCCCCTCAGCGTCGGCGACAATCTGACGCTGTCCAGCCTGGACCGCATCAGCCGATATCAGGTTATCTCGTCCCAGAAAAAACACGATTTAGCCGTCAATATGGTCGATGCGCTCTCCATCGCCCTGCCGTCGACCAGCGTGAAAGCGGCCTCGCTGAGCGGCGGGAACCAGCAGAAGGTCGTCATCGGCAAATGGCTGAATTCACAGGTCAAGGTTCTCCTGATGGACGAGCCGACTCGTGGGATCGACATTCAGGCTAAAGAGCAGGTATACAGTCTGGTTCGCGAACTGGCGAGAGAAGGGATCAGCGTGATATTCGTCTCGTCGGAGATTGAGGAAGTGCTTGGCGTGTCTGATCGGATCTTGATCTTGAACAAGGGGCGCATCATCGACGAACTGCCCGCCGATCAGGCCGATCTCGAATATGTGCTAGCTCAGGCTATGAAGGAAGACGTAGAGACACCATGACCAATACAGCCACACTCTCACCGATGGATGACAGGGATCAGCAGGCGCCGGCGGACGGCTTCAAAGGGCGCTTTAAGGTATTCCTGTCCCGGTCCGGCCTGCTCGTCGCCCTGATCATTCTGTTTATCATTCTCTCGCTCATCGCGCCGAACTTTTTGACGCTGCGCAACCAGCTTAACGTGCTGCGGCAGGTTTCGTTCGTTGGCATTATCGCCTGCGGCATGACATTCGCTCTGATTGCCGCCGAGGTTGACCTCAGCGTCGGTTCGGTTGTGGCGCTGGCGTCCTCCCTGCTCGGCGTGCTGCACGTCAAGCTCGGGTTGCCCATCGGGCTGAGCATCGTGCTCGTCCTTATCGAGGCGACGGTCGTGGGTCTGCTGGCTGGGCTGGTCCGCGTACGGTGGAATATCCCGGCGCTGATCGTGACGCTGGCGCTGATGATCTCCCTGCGCGGCGTTGCCTTCGTGCTGACCAATGCCTTCCCCATCCCGATCTCGGAGCCGACGTTCGACTTCCTCGGCGGCGGGTACGTGCTGGGCATCCCGGCCCCCGCCATCATTTTTCTGGTCACGGTGCTGATCTTCTGGTTTATCAGCGAGCGCATGGTGTATGGCCGCTCGATCTACGCGGTCGGCGGCAACGCCGAGGCGGCCCGCCTGTCGGGCATTCCCGTCAGTCGCATCCGGGTCACGATCCTCGGGACGACGGCGTTTTTGTCGGCCATCAGCGGCGTGCTGCTCACCTCCCGCCTCACGTCCGGTTACGCGGGGGTAGGCGTCGGCTGGGAGTTTGACGCCATCGCCGCCGTCCTGATCGGCGGCACGAGCCTGTTCGGCGGTGAGGGAAGTATCACCGGCACAGTGCTGGGTGTGTTGTTCGTTGGCTTGCTGGCTAACGGCATGGTTCTGCTCGGCGTCAACCCGTATCTACAGGACGTTGCGCGCGGGGCCATCATCCTGCTGGCCGTGTGGCTCAGCGCCATCCAGCGCTCACCCGCTTCTTCATAAACCGCCTGCCTGGGCAGCCGAGAATAAAGGGTAAGAGATATAAATGAACAGCAGAGAACGCGTCAGGCGAGCCATCAAGTTTGAGCACCCCGACCGGGTGCCGGTGTCTCACGCCGTGCTGCCCGCCTCGCAGCTTAAATACGGTGAGGCGCTGGACGAGATTCTGGCCGACTATCGGGAGGATTTTGGCTGGGATTACATGGAAAACCTCGACCCGGAGGATTATCCGCCGCTCTACAAGAAGGGGCGGCAGGGTGATGAATTCGGCGTCGTCTGGGAGTGCTCATGGTGGGGCATCTGCGGGATTCCGGTCGAATTTCCGCTGGCCGACCTCAGCACCTATCCCGATTACAAATGGCCGGAGGTCTTCTCCGCCGGGCCGCCGAAGGGTCGGCTGTACAGCGGCAATATGGAAGGCCCCGATCCACGCTGGTACGCACGCGGCGGTTGGATTTCCTACTTCGAGCAGCTTCACTATCTGGTGGGCATGGACAATCTGATGGTCGCCATTGCGCTGGAGACGCCAGAGTTCTTCCAGTTGATGGATGACCTGCTTGAGTTCAACCTCAAGTGGGTTGACAACTGGACGGCCCGCGGCTACGACGGTATCCACTTCGCCGACGACTGGGGCGGGCAGACCAGCCTGATGATCAACCCGAAGACCTGGCGCCGGATGTTCAAACCGCGCTACGAGGCGATGTTCAGCCGCGTGCACGATGCGGGCATCGACGTGTGGTATCACTCGGATGGTCGCATCAACGACATCATCCCGGATTTCATCGAGCTGGGCGTCGACGTGATTAACTGCCAGATTCCCGTGATGGGGTATGACTGGGTCGCGGAAAACATGAAGGGCCGGATCGCCATCCGCACCGACATCGACCGTCAGCAGGTGCTCCCGTTTGGTTCGCCCTCGGAGGTGAAAGAAGAGGTTCACCGTGTCTTCGAGGTGTGCGGCGGCCCGGAGGGCGGGATCATCGCCTGCGGCGAGGTCGCGCCGGACGTTCCGCTTGAGAACGTGCGGGCGATGTACGAGGCGTTCATGGAGTACGGAACCTACACCACCGGATCGGCGGAAGAAACCACCACCCCATCCACGACGACAACCGGCTGAGAACAGGAGCGAACCGGACATGCCAGTCCTTGAGGACATTCAACAGAGCGTCATCGACGGCGAGATGGGGATCACCGGGACTCTGGTTCAGCAGGCGCTGGACGAGGGCCTTGCCCCGCGCGACATCCTCAGCCAGGGGCTTACCCCGGCGATGGCCGAGGTGGGTGAGCTTTTCGAGCGGCAGGAGTATTTCATCCCGGAGATGATGATCTCCGCCCGCGCCATGCAGGCCGGGCTGAACGTGCTGCGCCCTCTGCTGGCGAACAGCGGCGTGAAGCCGGTCGGCAGGGTTGTGCTGGGGACCGTCACCGGCGACCTGCACGACATCGGGAAAAACATGGTCGGCATGTTAATGGAGGGGGCCGGGTTCGAGGTCGAGGACCTCGGCGTCAACGTACCCGCCGCGCAGTTTGTCGATGCTGCCAAAAGCTCACCGGAGATCATCGGCATGTCCGCCCTGCTGACGACCACGATGGGCGAGATGAAGACTGTGATCGACGCTCTCTCCGAAGCAGGTCTGCGCGACAACGTCAAGGTCATCGTCGGCGGCGCGCCGGTCACATCTGATTTTGCGAAGGAAATCGGGGCGGATGGCTTCGCGGCTGACGCCGGGAGCGCCGCCAAACTTGCCAGCAATCTGGTGGCTGCGGACACTCCCTCCTGAGCGCCGCCAGCCCTTACATTCACACAGCCCGCAGAAGAAGTCACTTCTTCTGCGGGCTGTTGTGGTATCGGGGGTGGGCGGGAGGGAGGGTGCCGCACCCCCGCTGGGGTTCATCTGCTGGCCGGGATCACTCCTGAAGCGCGTACTGCAAGGCGGCCTCCGCGTGGATGCGCGTCGAATCCAGCAGCGGCAGGTCGCAGTCCTCGGGTTGGACCAGCAGCGGAATTTCCGTGCAGCCAAGGATCACGCCCTCCGCGCCGCGCGATGCCAGATTCTCGATAGTGCGCACGAAGTGGCGTCGCGACTCATCCTTCACGACGCCCCGCACGAGTTCATCATAAATCACATTGTTGATTAAGTCGCGGTCGCCGGAATCCGGCACGATCACGCGGATGCCGCTTTCGCCGAGCGCATCCCGATAAAAGGGCTTCTCCATCGTAAAGGACGTGCCCAGTAGACCCAGCGTCCGCATCCCGTGCGCCGATGCGTGATCCCGCACGGCGTCGAGCAGGCTCAGGCCGGGTATACCCACGCTCGCCGCGATCTCGTCGAACACGATGTGCATCGTGTTCGTCGCCACCACGAAGAAGTCGGCCCCGGCATCCTCCAGTTTACGCGCAGCGGCGCTTAAGCCCTCTGCGACGAGGTCCCACCGTTCGGCAAGGGGCCAGTCGACGTACGGCTGGAAGCTCACGCTGTAAATGATGATCTCCGGGTAACCATAATCGCCGAACCGCTCCGTGTAGGTGTGGGTGATGATCTCGTAATAGGTGGCGGTCGATTCGGGACTCATGCCGCCGATAATGCCGATTCGCTTATGCACGGAAACGTCTCCTTGCTCTATTCTGTCCGGCCCAACCGGTCGAGCAGATCGCGGGCCAGTTTGTCGCTCAGGTGGTCGAGCAGCCGCTCACCCATCTCGCGCGTCGCGCCGCGCGGATCGCCCAGCACGCCGACGGGCGTGATCGCCCTCAGCCCATCTGTGAACAGCCGGTCGAGAATCTGCGTTGTATCCCCCATCCACCCCGGCTCCGCCCGCGACATATCCACCAGATCGGGCCGGATGGCGAGCATACAGGCCGTCTCGATGATGTCCGCGTGGAAGGCGGCCTGCTCCTTCGTCACGTCGTAGTGCTCCGCCAGAAAAGCCTGCTGGGTCTCCAGATAATTCCGCAGGTTCGCCACCGGGACGATCCGGGCGGACGCAAAGCCTTTTTCGCGCAGCGTATCCTGCAAATAGGGGCTTGCGGCGTCCAGGTACGAGAAGTTGCCGCCGTGCCCGGAGGTAAGGATGAAGGTCGTGAAGCCGTGCTTCGCGAGCGATACACAGGTCGCCTCGATCACGAGGTGAAAGACCTGCGGGGTGAAGGTCAGCGAGCCGGGGAACGCCATGTGATGGGACGACAGGCCGGGCCGGATGACCGGCGCGACGAGCGTGCGCCCCAGCTTCCCGGCGACGAGTTCCGCGACCCGCTCCGCGATCACGGCGTCGGTGTTGAGCGGGAGATGGTGGCCGTGCTGCTCGGTCGAGGCGGTGGGCACGATGACGGTGTCCCAGCCGTCCGCCAGCCGCGCCGCGATCTCCGGCCACGCCAGTTCTTCGAGCTTCACCGATGGTTCCACGTCACGCCTCGACTTTCCACACCGACGCCTGCCGGTAGCCGGTCGTCACCCGGATGTAGCCGGACAGGTATTCGTCGCACTCGCGGTCGCCGGTGTCCACCAGCAGCGGGCCGTTCAGCGAGAGCAGTTTGGATTTCGTCGCGACGACGGTCAGATTTTCTTTTCCCACGCGCCGGATGACGCGCGGGCTGATCTGCTGGTTGCCCCGGCCAAAGATATATCCCTGCCCGCCGATCACCGTGACGACGAGCTTAGCCGCCTTACCTTCCGTGATCGCCAGCAGTTGTTCCTCGTTCGCGTCCTTCGCGACGAGCTTCCCGGCCTGCACCACGTCGACGCCGAGCAGCGTCTTGTCGATCCCCAGTTCGTCGCCGATCGCCTTCACGGTCGTGCCAGGGCCGAGGATGTAGAGGTAGTCGTCGGTCATGCCGTCCACCACGTCCTGCGCGAGGGGGATCGGGCTGTCCCCCGACCCGGAGCTGGCCGCTTTGGCGGCCTGCACCAGCCGCCGCTCGTAGGGCACGCGCAGGTAGCCGTACAACTGCGCCGAGACGCGCCCCTCGCGGAACTGGTCCTCGTCGATGTCCATCACTTCCATCTCACGGATCGGCGTGCGCCCCCTGATGAACTCGGACACGAGTTCCGCCGCCCGCCGGGGGTTGACGGCGTAGACGCTCGAATGGATCTTGACCCCGGCGGGCACACCCAGCACCGGGACCGTATCGCCGATGGCCGCGTAGATGTCGCGCGCGGTCCCATCGCCGCCTGCAAACAGGATCAGCTCGACTCCGTAGTCGCGCAGATCGCGCGCCGCCTGCCGGGTGTCCTCGGCGGTCGTGCGGCCCGGCGCGATCGAGCCGAGCACGACCGGCGAGAAGCCGCACGCTCGCGCCTCGTCCTCACCCATCTCCGCCGGGTAGGTGACCAGCGTGATGTCGGGCTGCGTGCGGGCCAGCTCGCACAGCATCTCCCCGGCTCGCCCCGCCGAGACGCGCTCCGCGCCCAGCTCGAACGCCCGCTCCACCGTTTCGATCCCGTCGCTGCCCTTCAGCCCGACCCGCCCCCCGATCCCCGCCAGAGGGTTGACGATCAAACCTAACACGCGCGCTGTGCTGTCGATTCCCATAGTCCCTGCTGATTCTCTGACGGTGACGCCACATGATCCCCCATCGGCCCGATGCGCGGCCAGTGGGGGATCGGCTGCCGGTTATTCGCCCTGATGACTCCGCCGGACGTGCGCCCGCCACGTCACGACCGCCTCTTTCGGGTCGTCGAGCGATTCCGCGTTCGTCTTGTGGATGGCGGAGCGGTGCGGCGCGGTCAGGACGATGTCCGGGTCGGTGTACGCTTCCTCCGAGATGCGGCGGAACACCTCCACGAAGCGGTCGAGGTCTTCCTTCGTCACCGTCTCGCTGGGTTCGGGCGTCACCGCCTCCGGGATGATGATCGGCTCGTGGCTCTCGAAGAAGGACTGGATACCATAGTCCCCGACCCGCAGGTTGACCTCCGCCGCGCCGACGCCCGTATCCTCTTTCAATTGCTGAAGGTGGAAGCGCGCCTCCTGCAATTTGCCGCGCTCCGGCCACGCGATGTCGACCCCGCGCACCTCCAGCAGCTTCTTGACGAGGTAGTTGTTGTTGATGACGGCCCATTCCGCCGCCTCGCGCAGGCCGCGCTCCCCCATGCTCATGATCCACGCATAGGCTTTGAGCACGTTCAGCACGACGCCGTAGAAGGTGCCGATCTTGCCGATGCTGTCCGGCAGGTCGTAGTTTAGATGATACCCGTCGCCCGCTTTCTCCACGAGCGGCACGGGCAGGAAGGGCCGCAGCGCGCGCTTGACGCCGATGGCCCCCGTCGCAGGGCCTGCCGATCCGTGCGGCGTCGAGAAGGTCTTGTGCAGGTTGAAGTGCATCAGGTCGGCCCCGATGTCGCCCGCCCGCAGGCGGGTCATCACGCCGTTGAAGTTCGCCTGATCGAGCGACACGAGTCCGCCCACGCTGTGGATGAGGTCGACGTAGTCACCCAGCTGGCTGTCGAACACGCCCGTGTCGTAGGGCGCGGTCAGGAACAGCCCGGCGGTCCGCTCCGATACGACCGCCTCCATCTGATCCATGCCGATGTCGCCGGTTTTTTCGTTCGGGAAAAGCTCGATCACCTTGAATCCGGCGGTGGCGGGGCATCCGGCGTTGCAGGGATGTGAAACCGCCGAGGTGATGATTTCATCCTTATGGGTGTTGCCCATCGCGCGGTGGTAGGCCCGCATGATGCAGGCGTTGGCGTAGACGCCGTGCGATCCACCCCTCGGCTGGAACGAGAACTCGTCCATCCCCGAAAGCTCACACAGCCAGTTGCGCAGCTCGTACATGATTTCGAGGATGCCCTGCATCGTGCTCTCCGGCTGGAGCGGGTGAACCGCGCTGACCTGTGGGAGCTTGGCGAGCTGCTCGTTGATGCGGGGGCTGTACTTCATGGTGCAGGTTCCGAGGCCGACGTTGACCCCGGAATCGAACCCGAAGGTCTGCTGAGACAGGCGCAGGTAGTGCCGCATGATCTCCGGCTCGGAGACTTCCGGCAGGGCCGGTGGCTCCTTCCGCCTGATCGAGTCCGGCAGCGCCGCCAGAACGTCGCCAGCCCCGGCGGCGATGTCCTCATCCGCGTCGGCGATCATCTCATTGCTGAAGCCCGCGCGTGACAGTTCGTAGATCACCGGCTCGTGCCACCGCACGGCCTGGTAGCCCGTCTCGATATCTGCGTAATCCCGTTTGCGAGGTTGCGTGGTCACGGCCCTATCCCCCTGCCAGCGCCGTTCGTAAGGCGCTCACCAGCGTGTCGATGTCGTCTTTGCTGTGCGTCTCGGTGACGCAGTACAGCGCGCTCTGCCCCAGCCAGCCGAAATCGCCGGACAGGTCGACCCCGCCCAGCACGCCCTGATCGAGCAGGGACTCGTTGATCGCGGCCACCGTCTTGCCCGTCTCGTCGAAGTTCACGGCGAACTCGTTGAAGTGCGGCGACGCGAAAACCGGCGCTGTCACCCCGTCGATGCGCGCCAGTGCATCCATCGCGTAGCGGGCCGTCTGCATGTTGACCTCGCCGAGCTTGACCATGCCATCCGGCCCCAGCAGCGCGAGGTACACGGCAGCCGAGATGCCCCACAGCCACGACGACGTGCCCGTGAAGGACCGCGCCCGGTCGCGGGAGGCGTAGACCATCCGATCCCACAGCGTGTGCCACGAGAAGGCGCGCTCCCCTTCCTCGACCGTATCGGCGATGCCGACCAGAAACGACGGCATGAGTTCCAGAAAGCGCTCGTCGTCGCACGCGAGGATACCGGCGGTCGCCCCGCCGCACGCCATCGGCAGGCCGAGCGGCTGCGCCTCACCGCACGCGATGTCCGCCCCGTACTGGCCGGGCGGCGCGAGCACGCCCAGCGAGGCCGGGTTCACCGAGGCGATCAGCAGCGCGCCGTTCTGGTGGGCGATCTCTGTGATCGCCTCACACTGCGTCTCGATCACGCCGAGGTAGGACGGGTTTTCGACGAACACCGCCGCCGTCTCGGATGAGATTTTCTCTCTCAGGTCCGCGAGGTCCATCTGCCCCGTCTGCGGATCGGCGTCGACCTCCCTCAGCTCCACCCAGGGATCACTGTAGTTTTGCAGGGTTGCCCGCACGACCGGGTTTATCGTCTGTGGGATGAGCACCACACGCCGCCCCGTCGCACGCGAGGCCATTTGTACGGCGTCACCGCCCGCCGTCGCGCCATCATAAACAGGCGCCGAGACGTAATCCATCTCCAAAAGATCACCCATCATGCTCTGGTACTCGAACATGGCCTGATAGCGCCCATGATCGACCGCATCGCCGCCTGCATAGGCCGTCAGGAACTCCGAGCGCCCCGCGATCTCCCCGCACAGCGCGGGGACGTAGTGCGGCCAGCAGCCCGCGCCGAGGAAGCTGACCAGCCCCTCCGTCGTCCGGTTTTGGGCGAGCGCCGCCCGGACCCGGCCCGCGACCTGCGCCTCGGTGGCGGGTTCGGGGGGCAGGTCAAGCTCCCCGGAAAAGCGGAGCGCCTCCGGTATCTCCTGATAGATCTCGTCCACGCTGTCGAAACCGGCCTCCCGCAGCATCTCCTCGCGGCGGCCCGGCGTCGTGTTCGGGATGAAGCGGTGTGAAAACCGTTCGGACATGGGATCGCACCTCCGGTGATGATACCTGCCGTTCGCTACCGTGATAGCCCGCACCACTCGACGATGGTGAGCGCATAGACCCGCGCCGCGTCGACGAGGTCCTGAATCTCGACGTACTCATTCGCCGTGTGCGCCAGCTCGACCGTGCTC
>CAZWUX010000012.1:0-30336 GCA_964637665.1 uncultured Anaerolineae bacterium | reverse complement strand
CGCCAGGATGATCTTTTGCAGGTTGCCGCCGGACAGGAATTTTGTGGGCTGATCGAGGGACGGCGTCTGGATTTCAAACGTGGTGATGCTCGTTCGTGCGAATTTGTCGATGCGCTCGAAGTCCAGAAAAGGCCCCCGCCGGTACAGCTCGCTGCGCTGCTGCCCCAGGATCAGGTTCTCGGCCACCGAAAAATCCGGGATCAACCCCTCGTGGATGCGATCCTCCGGGATGTGGCCGATCCCCCGTTTCATGTAGTAGCGCGGGCTGCGGTTCGTGATATCCGCGCCCTCCACAAGCACCTGCCCGGAGACGGCTTTTCGCACCCCGGACAGCACCTCGAACAATTCCTTCTGGCCGTTCCCGGCCACCCCGGCCAGTCCGAGAATCTCGTTGCGATGCAGTGTGAAGCTGATACCTCTGAGCGCCTCCTGCCCGCGATCGTTGAGGGCGCGCAGATCGCGCACCTCCATCACAGGCTCGCCGGGCACGAGCGCCTCCCGCTCGATGCTGAACAGCACCTCGCGACCGACCATCATATGGGCCAGATCGGCTTTGGTGACATCCGACGTGTTCACCGTCCCGACGTAGCGCCCTTTGCGCAGCACCGTCACGCGGTCCGATACCTGCATCACCTCTTCGAGCTTGTGTGTGATCAGGATGATGGACAGCCCTTCGGCGGTCATCTGCTTGAGCGTCGCGAAAAACTGCTCGGTTTCCTGCGGGGTGAGGACCGCCGTTGGCTCATCCAGTATCAGCAGCTTAGACCCGACATACAGCGCTTTGAGGATTTCGACCCACTGCTGCTCGGCGACCGAAAGCTGCCACACCTTTGCTCCCAGGTCGATGTCGATCCCGTATTTCCCGCAGATGTCGCTCAGGCGGGCTTCCGCCCCGGCTATGTCCAGCAGCACACTCTGTGAGGGGGTCCCGACGATGACGTTCTCGATGACGGTCAGCGGCGGGACCAGGACAAAATGCTGGTGGACCATGCCGATCCCCAGCGCGATCGCATCGCTGGGCGAATCCAGCTCCACCGGGCTGCCATCAAAATAAATCTGCCCGCCGTCGGGCTTGTAGAAACCGTAAACACATTCGGCGAGGGTCGTCTTACCCGCGCCATTCTCGCCCAGCAGGCAGTGAATCTCCCCCCGCCTGACCTCAAAAGAAACATCGTCGTTGGCGACGACCTGAGGGAACGTCTTGGTAAGTTGTTCGACCCTGAGAAGTTGATCCATATATGCCTCAGTCTACTGAGGGACAGATTGCCCATCATAAGGGGTGTTCTTGCAGACCATCTCTGGCATGCAAGAACACCCCCGGCTTGCTGAGTTGTAAGCCCGAAAGGCGATTGCCTCAGTCCGACTCAGGCACTTCGACGTTCAGCGGAATCTCGACCTTCCCATCGGCGATATCCTGCTGAACCTGCATGGCCTCGTCGATCGCTTCCTGCGGGATGCGCCCGCCCAGCGAGTCGATCTCCGTCAGGCCGGAGCCGCCGTCAACCATCGAGAACCACTTCTTCTCCATATTGCCGTTCCAGGGTTGACCCTCGGCGACGTGGTTCCACCACTCGTCGATGATCCAGCGGATGCCGGGATCCCAGTAGGCCAGCGTGCTGGCTGGCACGTTTTCGGGGGCCAAAAACTGCTGATCGCCATAGTTGCCGAAGCAGATGATGTCGTTGGAGACGCAGGCCTCCCAGCCGTCGGCAAGCTGGAGCATGTAGTCGACGCCCGCCGCAGCCTGCGCGTTGGTCGCCTCGGCGCCTGCCACCGGATCGTACCAGCTTTCGATGAATGACACGGTCTGCGTCACGTCCGGGTTGACATCCTTCGCGCCCTGGAAGAACGCGTTGATCTCGTCATTCACGTCGTCGAAGGCGAAGGTCCCGACCACGCCGACCTTATTCGTTTCGGTCAGGCTGCCTGCCAGTGTGCCCAGCACGTAGGCCGGCTCGTGAACGCGCATGTAGAGCCAGTAGGCGTTCTTGCCAAGTCCTTCGTTGCCCGAACCGTGATAGACGAACATCGTCTCCGGGAACTCATCCATCAGGTTCTTGGCCTGATCGGAATAGGTGCTGGTTGCCCAGATGATGTCGTATTCGCCGGTTTCGGCATATTCGCGCATCACCCGCTCGGCGTCCTCACCCCAGACACCATCCGTCCAGTCCCACGTAATCTCCAGATCGTGCGGTGCATCCGCCTTGACACGCTCCATCGCGTCGAAGAAAGATGCGTCCCACATCGACTCGATGCCGCAGCAGGTGATGATCGCGATGTTCAGCGTGGTGGGGGCTTCGCCACCGGCCTGAGCGCCACCTTCTGCCTGAGCGCAGCCGCCTAACAGCAGCATCATGAGCAATGTGAGAGCCAGCAGCCAGGATTTCTCGCGCAACATTTTCTGTCTCCTTGGTTGGTCGGACCGTGCTTTGAGTGTCTTTGTGGTGTGTTTTGACAGGTATGTTCCTCCGGCGTGCGGGCTGGCGTATCAGGGAGATGGGAAAGGAGGTTAGCCAAAACGCAGACGACAGTCGTCTGACATCCTAAAGCCAGTCTAGTCGATATTTCATAGCAGGTCAATGGTCAGACCTAAAGTGGCAGTCCCCAGGTTGCGGCTTCTGCCTTGACTTCGTCGTAAAGACGCCGCCACTCGGCTGTGGGTTGGATATTCGTCAGGTTATACACCTCCTGAAATGGCTGTCCGTACGGTTGTTGGCCGAGTTCCGATTCATATAATGCATAAGCGCGCCGAACGATTTCCTCGGCCCGATCACGGGGCATCCCGGCAGCGGCCCGCATGACCTCGCCGCTGAAACGCGCTTCCAGACCGCTAAAATGCCCCTCGATGGACCCCGTCGCCGACCGGGGGCCCAGAATGCGGCTGCACCCCGACACCGTGCTCATGACCGAAAAGGCCAGCGTCTCGTAGAGCAGCGTCTTCGTGCCCGGCCCGCCGACGGGTGTGATGGTGAGATTCGTCATCAGGTGGCTGTTGCGGGCCAGCGCCTGAAACGCGAGACTGCTGGCCTGCAACAGCTCTTTATCCGTGTCGTTGAAGTGGAACGGGTGTGTGGGCGACGATCCGCAGCAGGTCGCCATGAAGACCACGTTGAGCGCGATCATCGCGGCGGCGATCAATACGGATTGGCCCTCCACGCCACCCCCCAGCCCGCCGTAGATCGGGTTAGCGTACGGGTCGAGGATGTACCCCAGCCGGACGCCGTGCGCCAGCTTGTTCAGAATCTCGAAGTTCGTTTTCAGTTCGGAGACGATGCCGAACGTATAGAGATCGGTCGTCCTCAAACCCTGCGCGTGGGCCGCCGAAAGCTGACCGGCGGCGCTCATGCTGAGCATCAGACCGGTCCACGCCATGCCGGGTCGCCCGGCCCGTTTGAGGGCCATCAGCATCAGGTCGGCTTCCTCCCACGCCGCCAGCACTTCGAGCGGGGAGCCGGTGCGGATGTCCTGCCCCTGCACGGTCGTCAGGCTGGCCGGGCAGGTCACGTCGACGGTCGGCTCCTGTATGTAGCTGATCATCGCCGGTACGAACAGCTCCTCCGCGATCGGCGTGCCGATGGAGCTGCCCATATTCAACGGAGGAAGCGGATCCTCGACCCGGCGGCTGCGCTCCAGCACGCGATCCGCGCCCGCGCCCAGCCAGACTTCGGCGGGAGCGTCGTGCAGGATGGTTTCGATCTCATCCCGGCTGTACTGGATGATCCGGTTCGTCGTCTGGCAGTAAACGCCGGTTTCGGTCAGGAACTCGACTGCGGCGGCCCAGACCCGGTCGACGAGCGCATCGTCCTGATTGACGAACACCTCCCGGTCGAGCCGGATCTCATAATCCTTAACCACCTTGCGGATGTTCTGGGTGATCCGCTGGTTGAACGCCTCTTCTTCAATCAGGGGGCCGGTCAGGCTGCGGTCGACGATGTCCAGGATGCGGGTTGTGTGGCGCATGAGGGCCTCACTCCCCCTGTCCGACGAGCGCCAGCGCCCGCTGGACCGCCTGAATGGCGTCATCGCCGTACCCGTCGGCATTCGCCTTATCCGCCCACTGCTGGGTCACCGGCCCGCCGCCCACGAGAATCTTGAAACGATCGCGCAGGCTGTCGCTTTCCTTCACGTACTCGATGGCGTCTTTCACGTAAGGCAGCGAGGGCAGCATCAGAGCGGAAAAGGCGATGATATCGGCGTCGAACTCCTTCGCCGCGTTGACCGCCGCCGCCGGGGAGATGTCCACGCCGAGGTCCTTGACCTCGAAACCGTTGACCTCCAGCATGGCCCTGACGATGTTCTTGCCGATATCGTGGAGATCGCCGGAGATGGTGCAGAGCACGACGCGGCCTTTGCTGGCGCGCATCGAGCCGTCTGCCTCCAGGTAAGGGCGCAGCGCCTCCTGTATCCCCTTGACGACCTCCGCCGATTCCATCATCTCCGGCAGGAAAATCTCCAGGCGGCTGAACTTGTCGCCGATGTCCGCCAGAACCGGCTCGATGCACTCGGAGAAAATCTGAACCGGGTGCGCGCCCTGCTCGGCGAGCCGGGTCGCCTCGGCTACCCCGGCGGCTGTGTCCCCCTCACGGACGGCCTGTTCCAAAGCATTGTACTGTTCGTTCACCATATACCCTCCAGATGAGCCGCTAAACAGGTAGCCCCACAAGTTGCTTGCACAACACGACGGCGGCTGCCGCGTCGGCTGCGTAGCCGTCGGCGCCGATCTCGTCGGCCCATTCCTGATCGATGCAGCCGCCGCCGACGATGATCTTGAACTCGTCGCGGGCGCCCACCTCGACGAACAGGTTGAGCGTGCTGCGCGTCGCCGGGCGCGTCGTCGTCATCAGGGCCGACATCGCGACGATATCCGCGTCGTTCGCACGGGCGGCGTCGAGGAATTGGCTGGGCGTCGAGTCGCGCCCGATGTCGACCACCTTGAAACCGTGCGAGTTGAGCATCGTCGCGACGATGTTCTTGCCGATGTCGTGTACGTCGTGCTCGACCGTCCCCAGCACGACCGTCCCCATCGGGCTGACCTCCGCCCCGGCGGTGTGGATCGCCTCCTCCAGCACGGCGGTGGCCGCCTGCGCGCTCTCCCCGGCGGCCATCAACTCCGGCAGAAAAATCTCGAACGCCTGAAAGCGATTGCCCACGTCCGTCAGCGTCGGGACGAGCACGTTCTGGATCAGGTCGAGCGGGTCATCTCCGGCATCGAGCAGTTGGCGTGCAACCGTCTCGGCCTGCTGAGTCTGCCCGGTGCGCAGGGCTTCACTGAACTGGCTCCGCAAATCATCGTTCATAACGCGCCCTCCTCCATCCATTTTCCATGTCAAGCCCAAGAGCGAGCAGTTCATCACGTGCCGTGTGGTACACGTCCGACCATTCAGCCGTCGGTTCGAGGGTATCCGTGTTCACGACCTGCGGGAACGGTTTGCCGGGGTTGGGGGCGTCGAGCGACGCCTCGTAGCGGCTGAGACATTCCAGCACCAGATCGTTGACTTCCCGGCGGGTGAGTCCGAGCGCCGCGTGGGCCACCTCCGCCTGGAAGCGGGCTTCGACGCCGCTGGTGTGGTCGCGCTGGTTGCCCGCCGTCGCGCCGATTCCGTGCTGGTGCAGGCCGCACACGGCCCCGACCAGCGCCCCTGCGGCGACCTCCCACAGAAGCTCAGGCGTGCCCAGACCCGAAAGCGCGTAAATGTCGTTGACGGAAACCAGCGGGGTGTTCCGCGCGAGCGCCTGCCCGGCCATCGCCTGCACCCACAGACCCATCCGGTCGGTGTTGTTGCTTTTCAGCAGGTGCATGTGCCCCATGAAGTGATAGGAGGCGCTGTAGCAGATCACGCCCAGAATGTGGCTGGCGACGGTCACGATGGCCGTGCCCGGCGCGCCGCCCCCCAGCCCGCCGACCAGCGGGGTCATCAGGTCGACGATGTGCATGTCGATGCTGCGCAGGTGCGCCACGCGCGATAGCTGATCGTAGTCGGTCTTTAACTCCGGCATCTGGGAGATGAGCAGGCCGTCCGATGGGCGCAGCCCCGATCGGGGGTCGATGCTCGCCATTTTGCCCGCGCAGGTGAGCGAGACGGCGTTATCCTCGATGTGCATACCGGGCCGCCCTGCGCGTCGCACCGCCTCGCGGGCGACCGCCGCCTCACTGCGAGCGGCCATGATTTCGAGCGGCGAGTTGGGGATAATCAACTGCCCCATATACGTAGAAATGGAGCCGTGCCCCAGACAGTCGACCAGCGGCTCCTGCGCGCAGGATTGCAAGATCAGGGGATGGCAGGATTCGGAGCATGGTGTTCCGGTTGGGCCGCTGTGCATCCGGCAGGGGGTCGGGTCTTCCACGTCGCGATGTGATTCCACGACGGCGTCTTTGCCAGTGCCCAATGTGACCGAGGCGGGCGCGGCGGCGACAGCGGCGTCGACCTCCTCCGGCGCGAACGTGATGCGCCGCTCGGTGCTCATGTTGTACACGCCCAGATCGAGGAAAAGCTGGCGGCCGGCCTGATAGAGCCGGTCGGCCATGTCGTCGTCAGCGGGGACCGGCACCGCCGGGTCGTACTCGATCCCGAATTGAGCGGCCAGCTCGGCGGTGCGCCGGGCTAAGGCCATCTCATAGTCTTTTTCTTTCGTAAAGGGGCCGGTTTCCGAACGCTTCACGATCTCCGGCAGCCAGTTCGTTTGCATAACGGGGTGTCCTTGTGTGGTCGTCGATGGGTGTGGATACCGGAGATCGCGGCGTGCGGATCATCCGGCTTTCAGCCTCACCCGCTTATCGATGGCGAATCTGCGCGGAACCCGGCGATGTTCCGCCCCGGTGTCGTTCGGATCGATGCCGCCTCCTGACCGCCTGTCAGGAGCGAAAGTGTCAACGATGCTGTATGCAAGTAGAGACTAAGGCCCGAGGCACCGGGCTTCGATCAGTTGATCGAAGGTGGAGGAAGAAAACCGCGTTTGACGTTCGATCAACTGATCGAATTACATTACTACGGTAGTCAGATAGTGGAATGCAATCAAGTGTCACTCTTCACGACACGCTTGTTACATTTGTCACTTGACGTTTATAAAGGGCTGTTCTTCAGTATTAGTACGCCGTCTCCTCCTCCTTTACCGTGCCCGGGTTCGTGTTTTAAAAGTCCATGAAGCGGGTGGAATCTGCAATGAATACCGAAGTTGAAACAGCGCAGCAGGATATTCCGGCGAGGGAGCACATCCTTGAAGCCGCGCTGGCGGTCATCGCGCAGCACAAGATCAGCGGAACCCGGATGAGGCAGATCGCCGAAGAGGCAGGCATCAGCCCCGGAACACTGCACCATTACTTCCCCACAAAGTCCGACCTGCTGCTGGCGCTGCTGGATAATATGCAGCAAGCCTTCGACAACGACCGGCAGCGGCTATTCTCAGAATCGCCCATCGACCCGGCCAAAAAACTGCGGATTTTCCCGCTGAACCAGCGCCGCATACTCGTGCATCAGCCCCGGCTGGAGGAGGTCTTTTTCGATTTCTGGAGCCAGGGCATGATCGACCCGGATGTCCGGCTCCGCATCCGGCGGATGTATGCCGACTGGCGAGAGGATATCCACGCGGTCATCGACGAGGGCCTCGGGGAAGGTACGTTCGCCGCCGAAGACCCTGAGCTTGTCGTGCTGATCATGATCTCGCTCATGGAGGGGCTGGCCTTACAGTATCTGCTGGAACCCGATCTGGTCGATCTGGATGTCTACATCGAGATGGCGCACCGGATCGCCCTCGACCTGCTTGGCGTTCCGAGCCGCCCCGCCTACCCCACCGACCTGACCGACGAGGAATGGGGGGCGATTGTCGATCTGCTGCCCGGCGCGCGCCCCGGCGGCAGGCCGCGCCGCACCGATCTCCGCGAGGTCGTGAACGCCCTTCTTTACACGGCTCACTGCGGCTGCTCGTGGCGTATGCTGCCGCACGACTTCCCAAGCTGGCAGACGGTTTACGGCTACTACAGTAGCTGGGCTAAGTCGGGCGTGCTGGCGCACGTCGAGGCGGCGTTGAACAGAAGCATCAGTCCGGGGAGCAGCGATCTGCCCGCCGCGCAGGACGAGTAGATGGACACAGGCCGCTTCATCGGGCAGCCCGTTCCGCGCATCGACGCGTGGGAAAAAGTGACCGGCAGCGCCGCGTTTCCCGGCGACCTGAGCACGCCGGGCATGGCCTTTATGAAGACGCTGTTTGCCCGGCGACCGCACGCGCTCATCAGGCGGATCGACACCACCCGCGCGCGATCCGCGCCCGGCGTGATCGCGGTGCTGACCGCCGCCGATGTCCCGGTCAACAATTATGGCATCGGGATACCCGATCAGCCGGTGCTGTGCGCGGACCGCGTGCGCTTCGTCGGCGACCGCGTCGCGCTGGTCGTCGCCGGGACCCCGGAGCAGGCCGAGCGGGCCTGCCGCCTGATCGCGGTGGAGTACGAGGACCTGCCGGTGCTCGACAGCCCGGCAGAGGCCCTGCGGGCCGGGGCGGCGAGTCTGCACCCTGGCAAACCGGACAACGTACTCGCCGCTTTTAAGGTGCGCAAAGGGAATACCGGGGCCGGGCTGGCCCGATCCGACATCGTCCTGAGCGCCACCTACCACATGGGCGCTCAGGAACACGCCTACCTGCAACCCGATGCCGGGATCGCCTGGATCGACGAGGAGGGCCGGGTCGCCGTGAAGAGCGCCGGGCAGTGGCCCCACGACGACCGGCGGCAGATCGCGCGCAGCCTGGGGCTTCCCGAAGACCGCGTCAGGGTCATCTACACCTACGCTGGGGGCGCTTTCGGTGGGCGCGAGGACCTCACCGTCCAGATTCTACTGGCGCTGGCCGCCTACCGGACGGGCCGGGCCGTCAAGGCCGTGTGGACCCGCGAGGAAACCACCATCGGGCATCCCAAACGCCACCCGATGACCATCCGGCACACGTGGGGGGCCAGCCGGGAGGGCAGGCTCATCGCGCAGCAGGTCGAGATCGTGGCGGACGCCGGGGCTTACGCCTCGACCAGCGATTACGTCGTGGCGACGACCGTCCTGTGCAGCACCGGCCCTTATGACGTGCCCAACGTCCGCGTCGACGCGAAGGCCGTCTACACCAACAACCCGGTCGGCGGCGCATTTCGCGGATTCGGCGCGCCGCAGGCGGGCCTCGCCGCCGAGGTCCACATGGCGCGGATGGCCAAGGCGCTGGGCATGGACAGCGTGGCGTTTCGCCTGCGCAATTTCCTCCGACCCGATTCGCTGACGGGGACGATGGGCGCGGTTCCGCCGGGCCTGAGCGCCGCCGAGACGCTGGAAGCCGCCGCGCTGGCCGCCGGGTGGCGGCGTGACGGGGACGATTGGCGGCGGCCCGAACGCGAATCCCCGGCTGAGGTGAGGCCGGGCGTGCGCAGGGGGATCGGCATCGCGTCCGGCTGGAAGCCGGTCGGCTACACGATGGGCTGGCGCGATGAGGCGACGGTCGCCGTCGAGCTGCACGGCGGGGCGGAAGTCGCCTGTGCGGTGGTCCGCGCACCGGTTTCGGAGATGGGCCAGGGCGCGCACACCGTCGCCGTGCAGATGGCCTCGGAGCTGCTCGGACTGCCGCCGGAGCGAATCGAACTCGCCCCGGTCGACACGGCGAGCGGGGCCTCCGCCGGACCGGCATCCGCATCACGACTCACATTTATGGTGGGCAACGCGCTGCGCGGGGCCGTCGACGCGGCCCGGCAGGCGTGGGCGGAGGAAGAGCGCCCGGCGCGCGGCGAGTTCACCTATCAGGCCCCGCCCACCGACGCGCTGGACCCGGAAACCGGGCAGAGCACGGGCGCGTTCGCGTTCGGCTATCTGGCGCAGGCGGTCGAGATCGAACTGGACGAGGATACCGGACAGATCGGCGTCAGGCGGCTGATCTCCGCGCACGACGTGGGCCGGGCCATCCACCCACAGGGGGTCACCGGGCAGATCGAGGGCGCGGCTGTGCAGGGGTTGGGCTGGGCGACGATGGAAAATTTTGTCGCGGTCGGGGGGCAGGTGCGCACCGCAGAGTTAAGCACCTATCTCATTCCCACCGTGCTGGATATCCCCGGCGAGGTCGAATCCATCGTGCTGGAAAACGATCTGGTGATCGGCCCCTGGGGCGCGACGGGGATCGGCGAGATGCCGCTGGTGGCCGTCGCCCCGGCGGTTGTGGCGGCGCTGCATGACGCGACGGGTGTATGGATGAACTGCGTTCCACTCACCCCTGAAAAAGTGTATCAGGCTATTCATTCACATACATAAGGAGCAGAGATGACCTACCAGGAATACGAGATAGTCAGCGACTCGCTGGATGCACTGGCGGACAGGCTGGCGGGTTTCACGCCCGACCCGGCGCACGAGCACGACGCCTACGTCATCGCGTCCATCGAGGAAGCCCTCGCCGCAGCCAGAGAGGGGAACTTCGGGGTCGGGGCGGTGATCGTGGATCCGGCGGGTGAGGTCGTCACGCGCGGGCATAACCACGTCTTCCACCCGCACTTTCGCAGCGACATCCACGCCGAGATGGATACGATGTCCAGATTCGAGGACACGTTCAAGGACGTGGGGAGTATGCGGGATTACATGCTGTTCACGTCGCTGGAACCATGCCCGATGTGCCTGACGCGGTTGATCACCTCAGGGATCGGGAAGGTGTATCACGCCGCCCCGGATGTCGAGAGCGGCATGGTGTCGCGGCTGGAGCAGCTTACCCCGGTGTGGGTCGATCTGGCCCGCTCGCAGGTATTCGGGGCCGCAGACTGCTCGCCGGGTCTCGCCGAACTCGCGCTCGACGTATTCCTGTGGACCGCCAATCGCAACACGCAAAAGCTGATGGACCGCAGGTAAAGGACAGCGATCATGCCCACAAAATGGCTTCAGGAAGTTGTCAAGCGGTCCGAACGCGGGCCGTTTATGAAAGAAAAAGATTTCGAGATGAAGCTGGCCCGCCGTACAGCCGAGCTTGTGCGCGAGTTCGGCCTGCGGATGGCCCCCGATGTGCTCGTGCCTGCCGACGACGACATGGCGGATCGCCTGTATCAGGCGGGGGTGCAGCTCGTCCTCGACACCGGCTTCTACAACATGAGCACCGAACGCTGCATCATGTTCACGCGGGACGAGCTGGAAGATATCGTCGCCGCCGCCCCCGGCTCGCTGACGCTGGGTGAGGGCAAAGACGCGGTCGTCATGCGCCACCGCCCGGTGGAAGGCTCGGTGCCCTGCTGCGTCCACAGCGGGCCGACCGGGACACCCTCCTCAGAGCGATATCACCCCCTCATTTTGCAGTCGTGCGCGCAGGAGCCGCTGGTCGATTGTCTGGGGGCGGGATCGGTGTCCACGTACATGGGGGAACCCATCACCGCCGGAACGCCTCTGGAGATTCTCTCGGCGCGGCGCGATGCGTCCGTCGCGAGGGAGGCCGTCCGCAAAGCCGGGCGGCCCGGTATGCACATCAACGACGTGGCCGTCCCCCTCACCTGCGCGGGGAAAATGGCCTGTTTCGATCCGGCCAGCGGGCTGCGGCCCTCCGACGCGTTTCTCGTCTCGCAGATGGTCGAGTTAAAAACAGACTACGATCAGCTGTCCCGCGTGGCGTTCATGCAGAGCGTGGATCTCCACATCGACGACCTGATGACGCCGCTGGTCGGCGGGTTGGGCGGCGGCGCAGAGGGCACGGCGATCGTGACGATCGCCAGCCACATTCTGGGCGCGGTCTGCTACGACGCGTCGTATCACATTTACGGGCACATGCACCTGCTGGAAAGCACGGACACCGACCGTATGGGGCTGTGGGTCTATGCGATCGGCGGGCAGGCGCTCTCGCGCAACACGCCTATGCTGTCGATGACGGCCATCTACACGCAGGCCGGGCTGGGGACCGAGGAAGTGCTGTGGGAGATCGCCGCCGGGTCGGTGGCGTCGACGGTCAGCGGGCTGCACCACAACGGTGTCGGCGCGACGGGCGGCTCACGAGAGGATCACACCAGCGGGCTGGAAAACCGCTTCAATGCTGAGGTGGCCCACGCCTGTCTGGGGTTATCCCGCGAGGATGCCAACAACCTCGTGCTGGATTTCCTCAGCCGCTATGAGGAAAATCACATGAAGAACCCACCGGCGGGCAGGTCCTTCGCCGAACTCTATAACGCCGACACGCTGGAGCCCGGCGAGGAATGGCTTGGCCTGTACCATAAGGCTCGAGATGAGATCATAGGCATGGGGCTGGACCTCGACAACGGCTGGAGGAAGGCGAGACTCGCCGGGTGAGAGATAGGGCTAACTTTGCTCTATGCTTATGACTTCTCTCTGTCTTTGAAGGAGATAAACCTCTCCCGAAGTGACATCGGCTGCTTTGTGGGCTGCAAAGCGCTCCAGCGGAACCAGTACAGCATTTCGCGCCTTGCAACGCGAGGGCCTATCCGCTTGCGCACCATAGCGGGCAGCTTCGCGCCAAGCAGCCTTAGAAGAGTGACTCCCACTTTTGGAGTGACGATCAACCTGAACGATAGATGCCCGATCAGAATCGGCATGGTGCAGGTGATCAGATCGACCAGAAATGCGTTCTTAAAGGAGCTTAAATACCGGTTGGCAATGCTATGCGATATCAGCTGAAGGCTTAAGTGACTTCTCTCGTGGTAGGCTACCGCAGCGGGCACGAACCAGCATCGCCAGCCCAGAAGCCTGGCCCGCCAGTCGAGGTCGATGTCTTCGTTGTACATAAACATGTGTGTGTCAAAAAATTCGCCATACACATCAATAAGATCCGCGATGAACTCCTGTCGGTAAATGGGGGCTGCCCCTGGCGCCCCAAAGACCTCGCAGGGGCGGGAAAAGGCCGCGCCGTCAGGCAGGTCCCGACCAATATTGAAAGCATACCCACTGCGCAGCAGACCATGCCCTGTGCTGTATAATATGTCGTTACGCGCGCTCTCCTTGTCCAGCATGAGCAGTTTGCCCGTTACCCAACCGGCTGTACTATCGCTAAGAAATTTGATCAATTCCTCAACGTATGTTGGAGCGAGGATCACGTTCGGATTCAGGGGAAGGTAGAAATCACCGGGTGCTAATTCGAGCACAGACAGAATCGAATTGTGTGCCCTGCCAAACCCTAAGTTGCCGTCGTTCTCTATGATATTGGCCGCCGGTATCGTCCTCCGAACGATGTCGACACTACCGTCGGTCGACGCATTGTCAAATACCGTCAGCGACCAGTTTTCGTATGTCTGTGACTGAATCGAGACGAGGCAGTCGGGTAGATCCTTCGAGCTGTTGTATGTCACGATGCCAATGTAGACGCGCGGCATATTACCTCCACACACCTGTAAAAAGCGCTCCGTTTGCTAGAAGCCTCAGACGGAGGATCTCACACGGGCTGCCACCCCCAAAGGCCCCCCTCCCCCTTCCAGACACGTCCCCGACATCAGAGTTGCAGACATTTATCCGCGTCTCGACGTTTGCGGTGAATAGCAGTAAGATCGGGTTAATTATGTCTGGAAACTCCAAAAAGCGTAAAAGATTGAAATCAGAATGACCACTGAGCGTGTCGTCGAGATCCCCTGGGTACTCAGCCGTCTCCCCAGGTCGGGAACGATCCTTGACGTTGGAAGCTGTGGCGCCAAATATCTAGCGGACCTTCTAACGCCCACCAGAGTCGTTCACTGTTTGGATCCACGCCCCTGTCACGCCGAAATGCCGCCGGGTGTCCAGTTCCATCAGATGAACTTGATTCACAATCAACTTCCCGCCGCATCCTACGATGCGATCCTGCTTGTCTCCGTGCTGGAGCATATCGGATTACCGGCTTACGGCTTGGAGTTTTCCCCTGATGGAGATCGTAGAGCACTTATCGAAATTAGGCGACTTCTTAAACCCCAGAGCCCGGCCTTTGTAACAGTTCCTGCCGGAGTTAGCCAGATTACCACAGTATATCGCCAGTATAGTCCTGCCGATCTGCACACTCTGTTTGCGGACTGGCGAACTGAGATCCAGTACTGGGGTTACTATGAAGGCACTTATGAGCCAATAGAAGAGAGCGAGGTAAAATCGTACAGTTACCGCGCTCGCACCGTAGAAGATATGGGCGCAGGTGCGGTCGCCTGCATCGCTGCCTATCGACAAGAAATAGAGTAATAGCACCCCATGATCAATTTTAATCGCCTCGCCAACCTGGAAGATTTCGCCGATCCAGCTTTCTTGGATGTCCTCCGTGAGGTCTTCAAGCATGAAGTCGCAGAATTGGGAACCGAGTTTCCGAAGGGGATGGAACACCGTAAGCACTGGGAGATCGTGATGGCGGTGTTGGCCTTTCGGCGTTTTGGCGTCTTACACCCGGATTCGGTCGTGCTGGGGGTTGGCGCAGGGACCGAGACGACGATCTATTACCTCACCAACCACGTTAAACAGGTGTTTGCCACCGATCTCTATTACGCTCCGGGCGTTTGGAATACATTTGCGCCCAGCCGGATGCTGGCCGAGCCGGATAAGTTCGCCCCTTACGCCTACGAACGGCAGCGGTTGGTCGTCCAGCATATGGACGGGCGCTCGCTGGAGTTTGAGGATAACACGTTCGACGCCATCTTCTCATCTGGCTCAATAGAACATTTCGGCGGATACCAGTTCGTAGCTAATGCGGCCTACGAAATGGGGCGTGTTCTCAAGCCGGGCGGGATTCTGGCCCTCTCCACCGAGTACTTGATCAGCGGGCCGCCCGGAGGGAAAGGGTGGGACCCCGGCACGTTATTGCTGTCAGCCGAAGATATCCAGAAGTATATCATCGAAGCCAGCGGGCTTGAGCCGGTGGACGAGCCGGACTTCACACTTTCTGAGGCGACGCTTGCCAGCGATCAAGAACTGCTGCCTGTTGTGCTCAGTATGCAGGAGTACATGGAGGTGCAGGGCGAGTACCCGCAGGTCATGCAGGCACACCATCGAGCGGCACTTTATCCTTTCCTCGTGCTGTCGCAGGAAGGTTATAAGTTCTGCTCCGTGCATCTCACCCTGAAGAAGACCGGCCAGTATCCGGTTTGTGATAACAGTTGGGCGAAGCCATCCGAATCGACTTACAGGGCTATTGAGGAGACATCCGCCGCCCTTACCGCTCCAATATCAACCGAGAGCCAGACCCATTCACAGCCCCTCCCCGATCACAGCCCGGATAGCAGCCCCCCCGTTAGCCATCTGTATGCCCGGCTGGATGAGTTCGTAGAGCTACGGTCCGACGTGCTTTTCGATCCACTAAGCAGGAAACTACCCGGATTCCTCGGACGCGCGTACCGGGCGATCCGCCGTGTCATCGGGCTGGGAAAAGCCTGGGAGATGCAAAAAAATCTGCACGAAGCGTTGATCCTGAATCTCCAGAGGCTGGATAAAAAGATCGATGACCTGGCGGTCGAGGCTCGATATGAAGCATTGATGCTAAACGATCAGAAGATAGAGAACGAGATCGCGGACTTAGCGGAGGGACAGGGCAAAATCCGCGCTCAAATGGAATTCAATTCGTTTCAGCTTGGCCTGCTCGACCAGACGATCGCATTCGGTGAATCCAGGGGGGTAGCTGTGGCAGCGCCGAGGATCAGCGCCCGTGATTTCGTCGAGCTGCTAACATTGTTGGAACACGAGATGCCGGAATTGGCGGAGGCAACGGCGGTTGAGTTTTCCGTCCGAGGCACGGTTTCGGAAGAAGTCATCTTCGGCGGGACGAGTTACATAAACCATCACCGGGATTTCGAGAGCGACCGCTCCCCGAAGGATGTCTGGTATCACGTCGATCTGAGCGAGGATTTGAAAGGGGCCTCAATTTACGATGAGCTGGCGGGCACTTTGAAGTCCGGCGGGCATCTGGTTTTGATCACGCGGATCGATGACGACACGACACCCAACACGCGGGGGTTATCGCTGCGCATGGATCGCCGGTTTACGTTAAGCCCCGGCCTCAACGTTCGGGTTCTGGTGCTTCAGGCTCCGGCAGTCACCGCCTGTGCCACAAAAGAAGGCTTCACCCTGCTGGTCGATCCAGCCGATCCGGGGCCGGTAAGATGGTCACTGGAGAACTATCACTTCTGGGAGCAGGAGGAAACCGACTTTGTCAAATCGATCCTTCGCAGGGGGGATGTGTTTATCGACGTTGGGGCGAACATAGGCTACTTCACGCTGCTGGGTGCCAATCTGGTAGGCCCCGCCGGGCGCGTTTACGCGTTTGAGCCAGACCCCACCAACGCGATCATCCTGCGTTGGAATGTCCAGAATCTGAAGAACAGCAGCGCAGTGACCATCATCGAAGCCGCTGCAAGTAACACGACTGGCTCTGACACACTTCATCGCTCGCCCGTTAATTTCGGGGATCATCGCCTCTTCCCAACTCAGGACGACGTTTTCGACGAAGGAAAAACGCGTGAGAGCGTCTCAGTCAGGACGCTCACGGTGGATGAGGCCATTCCGGCAGATACACCGGTCAGGCTCGTTAAGATCGATACGCAAGGTTTCGAGGTGGCTGTGTTGGAGGGAATGCGCCAGGTCATCGCCCGGCATCATCCGGCCATTTTGTTTGAGATGTGGCCCTACGGTCTGACGAAAGCAGGCTACGATCCGGCTGCGCCCCCTTCCATGGTGGTCAAAGCCGGTTATCGTTTGTACAGGTTAGGCTCGACCCTTGAGCCGATCGGATCTATTCAGGAGATGTTGGACTCGATCGAGGAAAATACGGCAATCAACTTAGTGGGTCTGGTAGACGAGTAATGTCACACGACGCATCAACCATTCGATGAAAGCAAAGGACGACAGCCCGGTTTCTAAGCCGATTATCTACGAGGCCCAGAATAACCGGCTGCGGCGCACGCTGTGGGAGCATCTTGCAGCAGCCTGGCATCAGCGGGCATTTCTCTTTTCGCTTGCTTTGCGCAACCTTGTGATCCGATATCGAGACACGAGCGCAGGGTGGCTGTGGGCTATCCTGCAGCCGTTGTTGTTGAGTCTCGTGTATCTACTGGTTTTCTCCCTCATTCTACGCGTTCCCACTGAGGTGCCTTACGTAGTTTTCATTCTGGCTAACGTGGTCCTGTGGAATTATTTCTACCGATCGATCACGATCGGAATGTTGTCTGTGTTTGGCAACATCGATCTGATCACCCGTATGCAGTTTCCTCGTGAATACGTCCCTCTCGCCGCCTGGGCGGAGACCCTTGTCGATTTTCTCATCGGGATGGTCATCGTGTTGATTTTCATGGCCGGTTTCCGAGTTTCTTTTTCGTGGTCGATGCTGGTCGTTCCCGCCGTCTTTCTCGTGATGAGCTGGTTCACCGTAGGGGCCATGTTGTTCCTTACCGCGCTGAACGTGAAGATACGCGATCTTCAACAGGCCGTTCCCATTGCCCTGCAACTGCTGTTCTATATGACGCCGATCCTCTATCCCCTCGACATTGTGCCTGAGCGATTCAGGGCCGTTTATCTGTTAAATCCCCTCAGCGTGATGTTCGCGGTCTATGAGGCTGCGTTTTTCAACGGCGAGATCGTTTTTCCGGTCCCATTCGCCGTCGTTGCCGTGCTTTCGCTGGCCGTCCTGTGGGGGGGCTACGTGATCTATAAGCGTTTTGAGTGGAAATTTGTGGACATGCTATGACCGTATCCGACTGGGTGTCGCAGGCGACTCCGGCCACCATCAAAGTTGAAAATGTATACAAGGCCTACGAAAAACCCTCCACGTTTAAACTGAGATATCTTTTCCAGTCAGACATCTTTCGGCCCCTCAAGAATCGCCGTGCACCGGGAGACCCCCCTTATGTGCTGGAGGATATCAGCTTTGAGCTGAAAAGCGGGGATTCGCTGGGCATCATCGGCAATAACGGCGCCGGGAAAACCACCTTACTGCGCCTGCTGGCTCAGGTTATGCTGCCGACTCGTGGCCGCATTTCTATACGTGGGCGTGTGACGGCCCTGCTGGGGCTGGGTGTCGGTTTTCACCCCGAACTCACCGGGCGTGAAAATGTTTTATTACACTGTAGATTCATGGGCCTGAGTGGGGAAAAGGCCGAAGAGCGCCTGAGGAAAATTGTCGAGTTTGCCGAACTCGACGAGTATATGGATATCCCGTTCAAGAAATACTCGTCGGGTATGATGGCCCGGCTCGGCTTTTCCACGTCGATTCACGTTGAGCCGGAGATCGTGCTCATCGACGAGATCCTTGCCGTCGGCGATCAGAACTTCCAGCTTAAGAGTTTTGAGGCGCTCCGCCGTTTCGCGGCTCGCGGCACGCTGGTTTTTGTCTCTCACAATCTGGAGGCGGTGAGGAGTATTTGCGAGCGCGTGATCTGGCTCGAAAACGGCCAGGTCAAAGCAGACGGACCCACCGAGGAGATCATTACGCAGTATGTCCTCGCTCAGCAGGGCATAACGCCAGCCGCCGAACCACCAGTGGACGCGCCTGCCCCAGAAGAAGCCGAAAAGGCGGACGTGGATTTCAAGATCCACAGCTTCGATCCTGCTCTGGAAATATTCTCGGTTGCGACGTACGACACAAGCCATCAGCTCTGCTCTGTATTTGAAACGCCTGACACGATCTGCGTTCGATGCCATTTCTCCGCAGCCCGGCCCTATCAGGATATTCGGATCGTGGTTGGGATACTCGACATCGACACAGACACGGTCCTCACGGCCTGCGATAACGGGTTGACGGAAGGCCCCAGCACCATCCACGGGCAGGCAGTGTTTGAGGCCCGGTTTCCGCAGATCCCTCTCCGGCCAAGAGCGTATGGTATTGCCGTTGCCATTCTAAACGAGAGCGGGGAACTGCTCGTTCTCTGGCAGGATACGGCGGGCCGCTTTCGTGTTGAGGGCAAATCGAAGAACCCGCAGCTCCACTATCGAGCGCCGCAAACCGATCTCATCTTCTGGCCCGGCTCCCACCTGTTCTTCCTCGAAGCAAATACCGCCACCGGCGTGCAGGCTGGTACACAATCACAGTAATCAGTACGTTAGAGTTAGAGGTCACTCATGTCAAAGCGAGCGCATGAAGTCTATGGAAGAATCCGCCCCTATCTCGACCGGTTAGGGATACGTGCTGCTGCCCGGATACTCGTGCCCTCGTCAATACGTCGGAAGGTCGCCACCAAGTTAGGGTTGAAAAACTTCCCGCAACAAGAAAGCGTCGCCCAGCGGTCAGCCCAGGAATATCATCCTAATATGTCTTTTCATGGGGTCAACTTCATTGGGGACTTGCAGGGCGACTTTGGAGTCAGCCAGGTCTCACGCGGAATGGTGAGAGCGCTTGAGGCGGCCAGCATACCGACCGCTTATTACGAAACCATTTATACGACGCTCCCGAGAACGACCTCTCTGCCGGCAGGGTTGGACATGGGCAGCCATCATGACATCAACCTGATCGACATCCCCTTCTTCATTTTTCAGCAGGTACTGGCATCGCTTCCCCGTGAGAAACTGGATGAAAAGTACAATATTGCCATATGGGGATGGGAGTTAGAGCGCTTCGGCGAGCAGGTGGCCCCGAATACTCAAAGGGTAAATGAAATCTGGGTATACAGTCGCCACGTTCAGGACAGCATGTCGCAGGTCACCACCGTTCCGGTCGTTCGGATGCCACCACCCATTCTGATTGAGCAAACCAGCGATAACCCGCGCAGCCTGTTCGATCTCCCTCAAAACCGGATCATCTTCCTGTTTTCTTTCAGCATGGCATCAATGACGGCAAAGAAGAATCCCTACGGGGTCATTGAGGCGTTCCGGCGGGCTTTTGGGAATTCACCTGACGGACCTCTGCTGGTTTTGAAGACTCAGCATAAAAACAAGGACATGGACGCATTTACGGCGGAGCTGCACCGTCGAGCAGGTGAGATAAACGCGCGGGTCATTTCCGAGAGCCTGACGCGGCAGGAAATGAACGATCTACTCGCTGCCTGTAGCTGCTACGTGTCACTGCACCGCAGCGAGGGATTCGGGTTGGCGATGGCTGAAGCGATGTCCCTGGGTAAACCGGTCATTGCCACACACTATTCAGGGAATACCGATTTCATGACCTTATCAAACTGTTATCCGGTTAAATACCATCTACGAGAAATTCAGCCACAGGACCTTATCTACGACACACACTACGCGGATATGTTCCAGACAGGGCTGCGCTGGGCCGAACCCGATCTCGATCACGCCGCCGAATTGATGCAGCATATCGTGGAAAACCCCGTCGAAGCAGCTCAAGTGGGGCAGCAGGCAGCCGCCGACATCGATCAGACGCTCAGCCCGGCTGTAATTGGAGACCGGATGGAACGCCGGCTCACCAGCCTGGGGTATACTCGGCCAGGCTGATTCGACCTTTCGATCACGATCTGTGCCGTTGTAACCAACATCTGTCCGCCTTACCGACAGGCAAAGTACCGTGCCAAACACTGCCCACAGAATTTATAAGAGACTCCGGCCCATTCTGCACGATCTGGGCGTCCTGAATCTGGCGCGCAGCCTCTTCAGTTCTGAAACGCGCCGCGCAGCAGCAGTACGGATCGGGCTTACGGGTTTCAACACGGCTGAAGCCACCGGGTCCAGATTACCCCCGTGGCGAGATCATCACAGACACAGAGAGCGTTCGATAACCCTCGATGGCGTTAATCTGATCGGGGACCTGCAAGCCGATACCGGGATGAGCGAGGTCACACGACAGACGCTCAACGCCCTGCAAACGGCAGAGGTGCCTGTCGCGTACACCGAATTGACATATGGGCCGCCGAGCCGGACGACGCCCCTGCCCCCCGGCATCCGAACCGGAGCCCCGTATTCTTTCGACCTCGTGGATGTCCATTTTTCACAGTTTTACTCGCGGGTGATGGCTGCGCCTCCAAACACATTCGAGGACAAATTCATCATCGCCTACTGGGGGTGGGAGCTACCCGAGTTTCCTGAAGTTTCCCGGACGCACTTTTCACTGATCGATGAGATCTGGGTGTACAGCGAGTATGTTCAGGAGAGCATCTCACGAATCTCACCGCTGCCTGTGATTCGTATGCCCCCGGCGGTCGATGTAGCGCCGGGTCCGCGAGCCCTGAGATCGACCTACGATCTGCCGGAGGATCGTTTTATCTTCTTCTTCTCTTTCAGCCCGGCATCCATGCTGGCCCGCAAGAACCCGTTTGGCGTCATCGAGGCATTTCGACGCGCTTTTGGGAAGGCCGATGACGCCCCTCTGTTGTTGATAAAGACGCACCACCTTTCAGCCATGAGATCGCCGTCCAGCTTTATCTCGCAGTTCAGAGATCGGCTGGAGAGCATCGGCGGGCGGTTTATCAACAGGAATCTGACACGCCAGCAAATGACCGATCTGATGACCGTATGCGACTGCTACGTTTCTTTGCACCGTGCAGAGGGATTCGGGTTGGGCATGGCCGAGGCGATGGCCTTAGGGAAACCGGTAATCGCCACCTACTATTCAGGAAACACCGATTTCATGACCCCCTTCAACAGCTACCCCGTCCGGTATCGCCTCAGGGAGATCACAGAAGAAGATCACCGTTACCAGCCCGAATTTTCAAGCCTTTTCCAGGTCGGCCAGTTGTGGGCCGAACCCGACCTGGACCATGCGGCTGAGATTATGTGGTCTGTCGGACACGAGAAGAAGCACGAGGCCGCTCAGATCGGACAGTCCGCCGCGAAGCATATCGAGCAGATGCTGAAACCGGCTGTCATTGGCGAGCGTATGCGAAACCGATTGAGGATAATCGCGGAAACTCACACGTAGCGACCGTGTGCAGTGGCCCCTGTCAGGCGATGTACAGCACGCAGACGGCGTTTACGACCGGGAGTCGGTCCAACGCCCGGCGTCAGCGGATCAGGCCAGCGATCCCGGCGACATACAGAAAGGGCAGGCGCGGCCAGTTGACCATGCCTGCTCTTCATCGTCATTTACCAGGGGTACCTTATAAATCAACCTCCGCAGAGGCCCCTGTAACGTCGGTCAGAGGCGAGTACTCGACCAGCACAGGGGTGCTGTATGACTCGTGCTGTCTCATCTGGCCCTCCCCAACTCAACTGTGAGAGAGCGTCAGGCAGCGACGCTGCTGCCTGACTGGCTTCAAGATATCGCTATTAGCGAAGTTCGGGAGACGCCCCGGTGACATCCGTCAGAGGCGGGTACTCGACCAGCACGGGGGTACTGTACACTTCGCGCTGCCTCATTCGATTCTCCTTAACCGCACAGCAATTCAAGGTCAGCCTGCTGCACTCCCGGCTGACATTAGATGTCGCTAGTCAACCGGTTCGGCGGACGCCCCGGTGATGTCGGTCAGTGGCGGATACTCGATCAGCACCGGGGTGCTGTATGACTCACGCTGGCTCATCTGATTCTCCTTCACTTAGCAGCAATCCAAAATGAGCTTGCTGCGTGGCTCACCGGGCAGCGATATCCTCGCTGCCCGGGTGGTGCTAATATCGCTAGCCGGGCATCGGTTCGGCGGACGCCCCGGTGACATCCGTCAGGGGCGGGTACTCGATCAGCACCGGGGTGTCATACGATTCACGGTGGCTCATCTGGTCCTCCTCTTGAATGTCGCTATTCAAGGACTTCAGCAGACGCCCCGGTGACATCCGTCAGGGGCGGGTACTCGATCAGCACGGGGGTGTCATACGATTCACGGTGGTTCATCTGGCCTCCTGATTTATACGCATCCAAGCGAGCTTTGCTGCTCACTGGATCGGTCGGGTACAAGAGAACGCCGGGCAGCGAGGGTATCGCCGCCCGGCTGATTCGCGAATGTCGTTAAGTGTCTAATTCGGGGGATGCCCCGGTGACATCGGTCAGGGGCGGGTACTCGGTCAGTACTGGCGTGTCATACGATTCACGCTGGCTCATCTGGCCTCCTTGATGGACATAAGCCGAAATCAGCTTCCGGCTGTCTTGCGTTGCATGTCGCTAAACGGGTTCGGCGGATGCCCCGGTAACGTCCGTCAGCGGCGGGTATTCGATCAGCACTGGCGTGTCATATGATTCGCGGTGGCTCATTTACTTCTCCTTCGTGTGTGCAACGGTCTAAGCGAATTTGCTGCGCCGCTCGCCGACTCGGCGATGGCGCTAGGCAATTTCGGGTGATGCCCCGGTAATATCGGTCAGCGGCGGATATTCGACGAGCACCGGGGGGCTGTATTCCTCACGCTGGTTCATTATGTTTCCCCTTCTCCCTTAGTATCTGGCGCGGGACCCTGCGCCGCGTTCGGGCAATGTCATATCCGATTTATTGTAGTGGTAACCCGGAGATGAGTCAATTTCGGCAAGTAGGCCGGTTACCCCTCGTCGAGCAGCTTTCCGATCAGACGCGGCACCGCGCCGACATCCCGGCCCAGCGCCAGCTCGTAGCAGCGGCAGGCCTCCACCAGCGCGCTGATCGCGGCGAAATGCTGCCCGGCCACGCCCGGCTGTGACGCCAACATGCTGTTGGGCAGCAGGCGGCGGAGCGCGTCGGCCCGGCTGATGGCGCGGGAGAACGTCGCCGGGATGTTTTCGACGCGGGGGAACATCAGCAGGGCGGGTAAACACCCCGCGACGAGTCGATCCGAAAAGATTTCGTCGATGGGCAGGCGGCGCTTGACGCGCGCCCCGGTCTGATCGTCGAGGTAGGCGGCCAGCTCCGGCAGCAGGCCGACCGTCTGCGGGGTGACGGCCACGTCCAGCGGGAAACCATAAACGGTGGCCCCACCGTCGCCCGGACGGACGAACACACGATCCTCCGCCAGAATGTCGAAGCCGTGCAGGGCGAGGTTGATGGCCGTCGTCGTCTTGCCGGAGCGCGTCTGCCCGGCGAACAGCGCGCCGCGCCCCTCCCGCGCGACGCAGCTCGCGTGCAGCCAGAATAACCCCTGGCCGCGCAGCAGCTCCAGCAGGACGATCAACAGGAACAGGTGGGTGAGCTGCCAGTCGGTGGCGTCGTGATCGGGGTTGACCCAGCCCACCGCCCGCCCCTCCCCGATCGCGTAGGCCGCCCCGGCCATCGGGGGCAGCGCGTAATAGTTGACGCCCTCATGGCGGGCGAAAATGGTATCCAGCCCGTAGGCTTTACGGTTGTCCACGATCTCGTTGTTGGAGGGCGGCAGGCGCTCGGCCTCCGGCGGCACCATTGGGACCGGCCCGGAGGCCAGATCGATCACGACGTGAGCCGGTCTGGACGCCGCCGGGAAGCCGCGCATCAAACGGTGAATGAGGCGCACGAGGCGCGGATCGGCGGCCCGCCATTCGACGCCGACATCATGGATCGACCATCTACCGGTGACGGGCTGCGACGGGGTGAGGTCATCCGGCGACAGAGGGAACATAGGCTATCCACCCACGATCGGGCTGAGCTTGCCGCCGGGAGCGGACCGGAAATCGTCGGTGATCGTGACCGTCACCGCCATGCCGCCGAACAGGGAAGTCAGGGCGGGCAGGTAGGGGTCGGCGGGGCCGCGCGGATCGTCCAGACACAGCCGCACGGTGACGGCCCCCGGCGCGGTTTGCTCGGCCTGATAGCCCAGCACGCCGGAGAAGGCAGAAAGCGCCGCCTCGATGTCCGGCCAGTATACGAACGTCCCGTCCGGGCGCGCGATGCGCTCCGGCAGCCGCCCGGCGATGTACCGGAGATACGGCAGGCGGCTCCCACACGGGCAGGGTTCCGCCCCCCACATCGCCCGGTCGCCGGTCCGCAGGCGGATGGCGGGCCGCGCATAAGACAGGAAATTCGTCACGACGACCTCTCCCCACACCCCCGGCGCGGCGGGCGCATCGCCGTCGGCCACCTCGACGTAGCTGAACCGGGGCCGGACGTGCAGATGCCCCGCCTCGCAGCCCCTCGCCATCAGGCCGAGATCGGCGGCGGCGTAATTTTGCCGGATCGGGGCCTGAAACACGCGCTCGATGGCCCGCTGCATGGTGGGCGTCAGCACCTCGCCACCCATGCTGATACGCTCAATGCCCTCCGGCAGGGACACGCCCTCACGCAGGGCCAGCACCGCCACCCGCCATAAAATACCGGGGTACGAGGCGAGCGCCGGACAGGAGTCTGCAAGCACGGCCTCTAACCGCTGGCGCGTGGAGGCCGCCGAGGCCACGTTGATCAGCCGGCCCAGATAAGCCCGGCCACCGGGTTTGCGCACATCCGGCGGGTTCAATCTCAGTAATCGTCCACCGCTCCTCAGCACACCCCGCAGGGCCTGCCCGCGCATGACAAGCTCGTCGCGCAGCCGCAGCGGGTAGCGGAACGGCTCCCCCGACGTGCCGCCGCTCCGGTGCCAGACCAGCGGCCCGGCGCCGCGCGGCATGATCGCCTCGTCGGGGGCAGCCCGCCAGTCCTCCCGCTCGATCAGCGGGGCGCGCGCGAAGTCGTTCAGCGTGGCGATGGAAGCGGGGGAGAAACCGGCGGCTTCCCATTGCTCGTGGTAAAAGGGGGCGCGCCGGTAGGCGTGGGCCGCGATGCGCCGCACCCCGCGCAGGGACCGCCGCTGCCAGTCGGTCGGCTCCCCGGCGAGCGAATCCGCCAGCGCGTACGGCAGCGCGGCGGCGGTGATCAGCGAGTCGATCACGCCGAGAGCAGCCCGCCCTTCAACAGGCTTTCTGTGAAGGCCAGCACGTCGGACTGAGCGCGCTCGGCGTCGACCTCGAACCGGGCGACGACGCCGTCCACGACCTCTGCCACCGTTTTGCCCTCCGCATACAACTGCCAGATGTGCGTGCCCACCGGGTTCGTGCCGAAATAGGCCCCCGTGCGCGTGTTGAGGATCACGGCCTCGCCGTCCAACACCTGCACTTCGAGGTCCGGGTGCGGGGTAAAGGTGGCCTGCATGTCAATTTCGTTCGTCACGGGCTTCTCCGCGTATAATGTGTGGTGGCTGGTCGATCAATCTAAATGGTTTGAGGCGAAATGTCAACTGCGCATCTGCGCGCCCTGCTGGGGCGCTATCTGGGTCTGCCCCCGGAACCCATCCGGGGCATCGACTGGCCGTCCCTGATGGCGCTGGCCGAGAAAAACCGCGTCCTGCCGCTGCTGCAAGCCGTGATCACCCCCGCCGACGACGCCCCGGAGCCGGTGCGGACGCGCCTGCGCGGCGAGGCGCGGCGCTCCTTCGTCGCGACCGCGCTCGTCGCGGACAATCTGGCCGATGTCACCGGGGCGCTCGACGGCACCCGCTGGATGCTGCTGCGCGGCCCTGTGCTGGGCCACCTCGTCTACGCCGACCCGTCCCACCGCCCCTTCGGCGATCTGGACGTGCTCGTCGCGCAGGCCGACCGTGCGGAGGCCGTCCGGCGGCTGGCAGCGGCGGGCTTCACCCTGCCCCGGCGCTCCATGCCCGCCGCGTACTACGAGGCCGTTCACCTGCACTACCCCTTGCAGCGCCCCGGCCTCGCCGGGCCGACGCGCCTCGAACTCCAGTGGGACATCGACCACCCGTTCACGCTGTACACCGTCGACGTGGACGGTCTGCTCGACCGCCGGGTCCACCGGGCGCTGCGCGGCGTCGACGTGCCCGTCCCGGCGTGGGACGATCTGCTCATCACGCTGGCGATCCACGCCGTCAAGCACGCCGCGCCGCTGCCTTACTGGCTCCAGACGGGCGACGCGGATGCGGTGGCCCTGACGGGCCACCTTCTCCATTTTGTGGATATCGCGCTTCTCACCCAACTTCGCGGCGCGGACCTCGACTCAGGTGTCATCACACATCGCTGCGCGGCGTGGGGCGCGGCGGACGCCGTAGCGGGTTCACTGGCGGCGATGCGTCTCCTGTGGCCCGATCTGGCGGCGGATCGCCTTCTCTCGGACCACTCCACCCACACGCCGCCCTTGAAAATGTGGCTCTACCGCTGGACAGGCTCACGCGGATTCGCCCAGCTTCCCCTGCTGTTCTTCAGGCCGATCCGCCTGCTGGACATTGCAGGCTATCTCCTGCCCCCGGCGGAATACCTGCGCCGTAAGGCCGGGCGTGCCGACCTTCTCACGCGGCTCCGCCACACCCTCGGCGGCGCGGCCCGCCTCATCAAAGGCGGTCTGCTGGCGCTGGGGGCGCGCCTAATGAACACTAATCGGATAATCGGCGAGAACCCCCCTGGTCCTCGCTAAGCTCGGACCTGTCCCCCTCTTGCCGTGGAGAAACGCGGAGCGTTTCTCCTTGTGAGAATGGCTGCGCCATTCTCTACGGGGACGGATGGGCCGCAGGCCCACAGGGGGGTTCCGGCGGATGGCGGAACATGACCGTCATGCGCTTATGCTGATCGTCCTCCTCGCGGAACGCCTCGCCGTTTAGCTCGACCCAACTGTGCCCCGCCAGCATATCTTGATCGCGGCGCTCCACGCCGACGACGAAGCGGGGCTGGCTCCCCTGCCCGCACAGCGTGACGTAATATAGGACGCTGCGCCTCATGCAGTAGCGTAATCCGGGCAGCGAAAGCGCAGCGGCGACCAGATCGTCGAGCCGCAGGGCGCGCTCAAGTGGCAGATCATCGACGGCGGCCCCTTCCAGCGCCCCCATCAAACCGGGCAGACCCGTCTCTTGCAGCGCCGCCTGCCCCGCGACGACCAGCCGCGCGCGTGCGATCAACCCTGCCCATACACGCGGGTGCGCGGCTACGTACCAAGCCGTGCCCGCGTGCCTCCACAGCCGCTTCCGCTCCGCCGCACTACGCGGGATGATCCCCCCGAACAGCGTCTCCCCGGCGATCACCAGCCCCCAGCTTGTCCCGGCGAGCACCGCGAGGAACCCCTCCGGCGTCGGGAATACCCCCGCCATCAGCGCCAGCATGGCGAGCGCGGCTGCGCCTTTCAGCGCGACGTACCCCCAGCGGTGCCGCGCGATGTACAGCGTATTGTGCAGCGCGACGAGCGCCAGCCCGACCCGCGAGAACGCATACAAGCCCAGCCACGACCCGGCGGCCAGATAGCCCGGCCCGTACATCACCCGGATGAGAAGTCGGGGGGCGAGCGCACACACCAGCAAAAAAACGCCCCCGGCCAGCAGCACGAACGCGGCAGGCAGCGCCAGCGACGCGGAGGCGGTATCCCCCCGCAGGTGGCGCTCGTTTAAGCTGGGGAACAGGTAAATGTTCAGCGGGATGATGAAGAACAGCAGGATGTTACCGAGCGTCGCGGCGGCGCTGTACTGGCCCGCCACGTCGGGCGCGAACAGCCAGCGGGCCATAATGACATCCGAGTTGACCAGCACGGCCCCGGTCAGGGCGGCCACGCCGAAAAAACCGAAGCGCCGGAAGACCTCGCCGAGACCCCCATCCCGGCTGGCCGGAACGCCCCGGTACTGCTGCTCGAATACCACGATCAGCAGCAGCACGATGGCGAGACTGCTGGCCGTCACCCCGGCTATCGCCCCGCCCAGCCCGACGCCCGCCGCGATCAGCGCGAGCGCCAGCGCGAAGCGCAGCACACCCGCCGCAATCCGGATCGCCCCCATCCACCCGTAGGATTTGGCCCCCTGCAAAAAGCCGTAGCCGATGGGATTCGCGATAGACGCCGCCAGCACCAGCGCCAGCGCCGCGAGCATACCGGGCGCGGAGGTGCCCAGCACGTCGCCCAGCCAGGGGCGCATCACCAACAGCGCGGCCATGATGGGCAGGAGCGACGCGCCCGCCGCTGCCCAGAGCTGGCGGGCCGCCCGCTTAATCCGTCCCCCCTGATCCGCGACGAGGTGCTGGATGGTGAAGTCGGCGACGAGGTTCTGCATCACGCCGAACGGCGAGGCGAGGGTCAGTTGCAGGCCGATAAACGCCGCGACGACGCCGTAGGCTTCCGCCCCCAGCAGGCGGCCTGAGACGGCGTGAAACAGGTAGTTGAAAAACGCGCCGAAGGTGAACGACGCGAACAGCCAGCCGAGTTGGCCGAGGGGGTGGGATCGCAGCAGCTTGAGCATGGCGCTTATTGTACCGCGCGGAACGCCGCAACGCGGACGGGGTGGGCGATCACCAGCCGTCGCAGGCGTACACGGTCGACACCTGCCCTAGCTGGGTCGACCGCCGGGCGGGATCGTCCACCCACGGCCCGGCGACCATCCCGGTCACGGTACAACGCTCCTCCATAATATCCTTGAGCGCCGCCCACATGGCGTCCGGGTCGGAGTGGGAGCGCAGCGCGCGGTCCATCACGACGTAATCGGGCCGCAGCTTGCGCAGGATGAGGTCGGCCAGCTCCGGCTCGGAGAGCGGGCCGTCCGCGCCGAGGAATTCCCGAACCACCCCGTTTTCCCCATCGGCCAGCGCCACGAAGTAGTCGTCGGCCAAAAACACGCGGTCGTCACGCAGCGCCCACCACCACGTCGTATCGGCAACCACGCGCGTGTTTTCCGGGACCAGCGCGGCAATCGCCTCGCCCGTCTCTGCGAAGTCTGGACCCCACCATTTGGCGATCAGCCAGAGGTCCCCCGCAAAGTTGCCGAGCGCCAGAACTGCCAGCGCGAGCGTGGCAATCACCCGCGCCCGGACGGCGCTGATGGCGAACCGACCCGCCACCCAATCCGCTATCTCAAATCCGGCGTGCGCCCCCAGCAGATACCAGAACGGACTCCACAGCACGCCGTACTGGAGATGCCGGAACGGGACGAGGAAACCGAAGGCGAGCAGCGACCCGAACGCCATGACGAGCAGCGTGCGCTCGGCCCGCGATCCGCGCAGCAGGGCGACCAGCGATCCGAGAACGGCCAGCGCGCCTTCCGCCAGCGAGAGCGGCCCGCCCGCCGTCCAGAAAACGGCGGCCAGCCACCCCGGCAGCGTGGCAAGGCGCTCCAGCCAGACGACGCGGATCGACTCGCCGCCGCCGCCCCCGCCCGCCCCCTGCACCGGGCGCAGGAGGCCCGCGAACCCGGCCACGCTCCGCAGCACGTCCGGCAGGCCCACGTGCAGAATGAGCCACACCACCAGCCCGATCAGCAGGCCGCCGCCGTAGGCAGCGAGCCGCCCCCACGCGCGGCGCTGGAGGAAGCCCAGCCCCACCGCCAGCGCGATCCCGACCGAGAAAGCCAGCCCGACCCCGTGAAAATCGGCGGGCCACACCGTCACCACGCCCGCCAGCAGCGCCAGCGGGATCGGTCGGCGTTCGGCGTCGAGCGCGCCGAGCGCCGCGATGACGGCGATCAGCACTCCGGCGGCGGTCCACGATTCGGGGCGGGCGAGGTGCGCGGTGAACAGCGCCTTCGTGCCCGTCGCGAACAGGAACGTCCCCAGCAGCGCCGCTCGCCGCTCGTAGAGGCGCGATCCGAGCCAGTAGATGAGCAGGCTCGCCAGCAGCCAGCCGAGCCACGCATGGGCGCGGGCCGCGATCAGCGTGACACCAAAGACGCGCAGCATAGCCGCCAGCCCGGCGACGTAGCTGCGCCCGAAGGTCGT
>CAZWUX010000011.1:28211-31112 GCA_964637665.1 uncultured Anaerolineae bacterium | reverse complement strand
CGGCGAACGGCAGCACGAGGACGATGGTTGCCAGCACGAGCAAGATTTTGGTGATCCCGATCACGACCCGCCTCACACGCTGAAAAGCCATATCCCTTCCTGTTATACTCACCCTGCACGGCGTGAACCAGTTAGAGATCGCCGCCTGCCCGACGTCGGGCACGTCACCTGTGATGCGTGATCCGGCGCGGGCGATCTAATGCGAAAATAGTGTAGCAAGCGTATCCGGCGGATTCCACATCCGCCACCGGGCGCTTGCCATACCCTCTCTTGACGCTGCCAACTATTTACAGAAGAAGGGAAACAGCCCCATGACAGAAGTCGCCATCATGCTAGAAGGCCAGGACGGGTTGAACTGGCCCCGCTTCCAGCGCATCGCCCGCGTGGTCGAGGACATGGGATTCGCCGGTCTGTACCGCTCGGACCACATCGTCAACCCCGATAAGCCCGACAAAGACTCGCTCGACCTGTGGATATCGCTCACCTGGCTGGCAGACAACACCGAGCGGATCACGTTTGGCCCGCTCGTGTCGCCCGTGTCGTTCCGGCACCCGGTGCATACCGCCCGCATGGCAGCGGCGGTCGACGATCTCTCCGGCGGACGCCTGATCCTCGGCCTGGGGGCGGGCTGGCTGGCCCGCGAGCATCACAACTACGGCTGGGACCTGCTCACCGTGCCCGCGCGGTTCAAACGCTTCCGCGAGGGGCTGGACGTGATCACCGGGCTGCTTCAGAGCGACGAGCACATCAGCTATACGGGCCGCTACTACTATCTCGACGACGCGAACCTGCTGCCCCGGCCTCAGCGCGCGGGCGGCCCGCCGATCCTGATCGGCGGCAACGGCCCGAAGTACACGCTGCCGCTCGTCGCGAAATACGCCGACATCTGGAACGGCGTGTTCATCGACGTGGAAGGTTTCGCGGATCGCAACCGGCGGCTGGACGATATGCTGCGCGCGGTAGGCCGCGCCCCGGAGGATGTCCGGCGAACCGTCATGCTGGGTACCGTGTTCGGAAAGGACGATGCCGTGCTCGAAGCTCGTTTGCAGGGGCGGGATGCCGACAAACTGCGGGCGCGGGGAACCCTCGTGGGCACGCCCGGCGCCATCGCCTACGAAATCAGCCGTTACGCCGAGGCCGGGGCCGAGCGTGTGATGCTCCAGTGGCTCGATCTCGACGATATCGACGGGCTGGAAGCGCTGGCGCGTCACGTGCTGCCGGAAGTCCAGATTTGAGCTTTCGGCGGTTTGCATTATGCTTGGGGGTGCGCGGACCGCGTCCCGCTAATCATGCCGCTGCCCGCGCTCGCAGCCGGACGACACCCTCTACCTGACGGAGACGATCAGCCCGATGCCAGACGATCCGAAATACTACACGACCGCCGGGGACGACGGCACGACCGGCCTGCTGGGGAAAGCCCGCGTCAAGAAGTACCATCCCCGCCCGGCAGCCTACGGCGACGTGGACGAGGCGCAGGCTGCGCTGGGGATGGCCCGCGCCGCCATGACGGACACTGCCGCCGCAGGCGTCATCCTTCAAGCGCAGCGCGATCTGTACCATCTGATGGCCGAGCTGGCCGCCACCAAAGAGAACGCCGCGAAGTTCCGGCGCATCGGCGCGGAGCACGTCGCCAGGCTGGAGCAGCAGACCGACGACTACGGGGCGCGCATCGCGCTGCCGCCGGAGTTCACCGTCAGCGGCGACAGCCCTGCGGGGGCCGCGCTCGACTTTGCCCGGACCGTGATCCGCCGCGCCGAGCGCTCCGTGATCCGGCTGGTCGACGAGGGATACGTCGACAACCGCGAATTGATCCGCTACCTGAACCGGCTCTCGTCGCTTGCGTTCGTCCTCGCCCGCTATGAGGACGCGCTGAGCGGTCAGAGCCAGGTCCGGCTGGCGAAGGGCGACGACTGAGCGGCGGTCCGCCCGGCCTGCTGGCCGCTTATCCACCTGTCACCTATTCGGAGGGCAGCACCATGCGCCTGTTGAGACTGGGCCACCCCAAACGCCTTTTCGGGCTGGGCCTGATGATCGCCTCGCTGGTGGGGCTGGCAGGGGCGGTCGCCGGGCTGGTTTTCGTGCCCCGCACCGCCGATAGAATAGCGCTCGAATTCCAGACCGCGCTCAGCTCGACCGTTGCCGTGCTCGACACGGCGAGCGCCACGCTGGGCCTCGTCGAGGAGACGCTGGGCGAGACGGCTGCCGCCATCGGCGCGGCGGAATCCGCGCTGGGGGATGTCGAGAGCACGCTCGGCAACTCCGCCGACACGCTTGACTCGCTCGACGGGCTGCTCGGCACCGACCTGCCTGAGATCATCCTCAGCACGCGGCGGTCGCTCAGAACGACGCAGGACAGCGCCGAGGTGATCGAGGGGATGCTCTCCGGCCTGAACGCCATCTCAGGGCTGACGGGCGTCTCCTACGACCCGGAGGTGTCGCTGGCCGACAGCGTGGGCGAGATCGACGCCGAGCTGGCCGGGCTGCCTGCGTCGCTTCAGGAGGTGGCGGATAACCTCGGAACGGTGGGGGGCGATCTCGAATCTACGCAGGAGGAGATCAACGCGCTGGGCGAGCGGGTGCTTGAGATCGAGGCGACGGTCGAGGAATCGCAGATCGTGATCGCCGATTACCGGGCCACGCTTGACGATCTTGCCGCCAACCTCGGCGTGCTGGGGCAGCGTATTCCGGCATGGCTGGGCTGGGGGCGCACGCTCATGACGTTCCTGCTGATCTGGTTCGGGCTGGCGCAGATCGGCCTGTTCTGGCAGGGCTGGGAGATGCTGCGCTTCGATCACGCCTACCTCGCGCGGCGCGTCCGCGATCTGGAGGAGACGGTCGAGCGGCTGGAGGCGCATCACGCCGCCGGAGATGAGGCGGTAGACGAGGCTGACCGCGCTGAGG
>CAZWUX010000011.1:10933-28111 GCA_964637665.1 uncultured Anaerolineae bacterium | reverse complement strand
CCCCCGGAGGACGCGCCTGACAGTTAGTCTGTGACCCGGACAAAAAGGACGCCGGGGCTGATCACGTATGTACGCCCCTACATACGCTCCGCCGCTAACCGATCAGCCCCGGCGGGTTAATCCACCCCCATTATAGCATAATTTTCGCGATTTGAGTCACTTTTTTCCCGCTGCGTGGCGTAAATCCCCCTCTCGATCTCGCCCTGATAGGTTCTGAGAGTCACCCCCGCCCGATTTGCGTTACACTCTGCTCGGAGCTTATCTAAACGAGCAAATCTGAGACAAACCGAGGAATCAGGACACCTATGCGCGAAGTTTGTATCATCGGCATCGGGCAGACGCCCATCGGCGAGCTGTGGGAAACCAGCCTGCGCCATCTGGCGTTCGACGCGCTTCAGGCGGCGATGGCGGACGCCAACCTTGCGGACGCCCAGCCCGACGCCCTGTTTGTGGGCAACATGCTCGCCCCGCGCCTCAACGATCAGCAGCAGCTCGGCGCGCTGATCGCCGACTTCTGCGGCTGGCGCGGCATCGAGGCGGCGACGGTCGAGGCGGCCTGCGCCTCCGGCGGCGTGGCCTTCCAGTCAGGCGTGCGCGCCGTCGCGAGCGGCATGGCCGAGATCGCCGCTGTGGTCGGCGTCGAGAAGATGACCGACGCGACGAAATCCGCCGTCACCGCCGCACTGACGACCGCCGCCGACGCCGATTACGAGGGCGTGCACGGCGTCACGTTCGTCGCGCTGAACGCGCTCCTCATGCAGCGCTATATGTACGAGTACAACCTGTCCCACGAGGCGTTTGCGCCCTTCAGCGTCAACGCCCACCGCAACGCCGCCAACAACCCCAACGCGATGTTCCAGAAGGCTATCACGCCGGAGGCCTACGCGCGCGCGCCCATGATCTCGCCGCCCATCAACCTGCTGGACAGCTCCCCCGTCTCTGACGGGGCGGCAGCCGCCATCCTCGCCCCGATCGAGATGGCCCGCGATCTGGGCGTGACGCCCGTCCGCGTGCTCGCCAGCACGACCGCCACCGACAGCCTGAATCTGGACGACCGCCACGACCTGCTTGCGCTGGAGGCCAGCCGCCTGAGCGCGGAGCGCGCTTACCGCAAGGCCGGGGTCACACCGGCGGACATCGACGTGTTCGAGGTCCACGACGCGTTTTCCATCATCGCGGCGCTGAGTCTGGAGGCCTCCGGGTTCGCGGAGCGGGGCCGGGCGACGCATCTCGCCGCCGACGGCGGGATCGCCATCGACGGGGAAATTCCCATCAGCACGATGGGCGGCCTCAAGGCGCGCGGGCATCCGGTCGGCGCAACCGGCGTCTACGAGATCGTCGACCTCGCCACCCAGCTTCGCGGCGAGGCGGGCGAAAATCAGGTGCAGGGCGCCGAAATCGGCATGACGCAGAACATCGGCGGGACGGGTGCGACGGTCGTAACGCACGTCTTCGCCGTGTAGGGCGCTCTGAGCTTTAGAAAAATGGGGGATACGTCCGGGGCGGCCTGCGGGCCGCCTCAAGGTTTCCCGCAGATCGGCTAGCCCTGTTTGGCGCGCGGCGTGATCACCTTCAGCGCGCCGGGGTGCAGTTCGATGGTCGCGGGAGTCTCGCCGATGATATCCCCATCACATGTGATGAGCTGCGGCGGGTCAGATTCCACCCTGACGCCCGCCGAGGTCCAGCGGGGCAGCGGCGCGGCCATATCCTCCATCCCGATGGCGTTGGCGGCGATGGATAACACGGTCTGCGGATCGATGTCGTGAAACAGGATCACGTCGAACAGCCCATCCCGGTTGGAGCCGCCCGCCGGGACGCCGACGCCGCTGATGCCCACGCTGTTCGTGTTCGAGACGAGGCAGGCGATCCCGTTCCCCTCTTTGATCTCCTCCCCATCCAGTTCGATGCGGTACGCCGCCGGGCGCAGGTCACGCAGCCTGCGGACCCCGGAGAGCAGGTAGGCAGCATAGCCCATCCGCTCCTTCATGTCCCGGTCGGCCTCCTTCATCGTATCCGCGATCAACCCGGTTGCGGCGGCGACGACGAACGCCTCATCGCCGACCATGCCCACATCGACCGGAACGACGGCGTGCGGGCCTGCGATCAGCCGCGCTGCCCGCCGGATGCCGCGCGGGATGCCCATCTGCACCGCAAACAGATTGCCCGTGCCGCCGGGCAGGATCGCCAGCGGAACGTCAGTTTTCATCAGCACGCTCGCCACCTCACGCACCGTGCCGTCGCCGCCGTAGACGACGAGGGCATCTGGATCGTCCTCCAGCGCCGCCTCCGCCAGCCGGACCCCATCTCGTGACCCATGTGTGATCGCCACATCCCAGTCGATATCCGCGCCCTGAAAGACGCGGTGCAGCACGTTCAAGATCGGCTCGCCGGGCTGGCCTGCCGCCGGGTTGACGATCACGCGCACGCGTTCGATGGACTCCCGCCCCTCCGGCCCGCCGCTCACACGTCCTCCCCACGCGGCTGAGCGTCCTTCGGCACGAAAACCCGGATCGACGCGGGGATGATCACCGCCGATACAGGCGTTTTTCCCAGGTCGTCGCCGTCGACGGCGACGACCTGCGGCGGCTCAGCCCGGACGGTGATCTCACGCCCCTGCCAGTGTGGCAGCGGCTCGCCGATCGATTCGAGCGCGGCAGCGCTGGCGGCAACCGACACGATCGACGAGAGATCGGCCCGGCGGATCACGATCACGTCCAGCAGGCCGTCGTCGACGCGGATGTCCGGCGAGAAGGAGACGCCCTCCAGCGCGATATTCCCTGAGTTGGCGACGAGGCACGCCACCCCGCTGATCGTCTCCGTGCTGCCGTCGACCGAGATCTCATACTGCGCCTCGTTCGGCTCCGACAGCGCTTGCAGCCCGGCCAGCGCGTAGGCCAGCTCGCCGAAACGGTTTTTCGCCTCGCGGTCGGGCCGCAGCACCATCTCCGCCAGCAGGCCGGTGCTGAGCCGCACCGTGAACACCCGGTCGCCCGCGCGCCCCAGGTCGATGCGGCGCGTCGTGCCATCGTGCAGCAGGGCGAGCGCCTGCTCAAGCACCCTGGGGATGCCCAGCTCGATCGCCATCACATTAGCCGTGCCACCCGGCAGGACCCCCAGCGGGATATCGCTGCCCTGCAGCCCGGCGGCGGCCTCCGCGACGGTGTCATCGCCGCCGTATACAAGCAGGGCGTCGTAGTCGCTCCCGATCACGCCGCGCGCCGCCGCCAGCGCATCCCCCGACTTATGCGTGACGGCGATGTCCCACGCTATTCCGGTCTCGTTGAAAACCGTGTTCAGACGGTTCAACACCGCCTCGTCCTGCCCGGAGGCCGGGTTGATGATGACGTGCACCTTCTGTATGTTCAATGTGATATCTTTCTATATGTAGATCGTTCTGGCGAGTAGATTATGCAGAATCGGGCGGCGCTTTTTCAACACCGGCCCGCACAGAACATCGCCTCAAAACTCGCTATACTATACTGGAGACACCACACCAACAGGAGGATGAGCATTGGCACGGATTGGACTATTTTTTGGCAGCAATGAGGGCAACACCGCCCTCGCAGGCGAGCAAATCAAAGAGTCGTTTGACCGCTATGAACAGGATGTCGTCAGGGTGTTCAACATCGCCGACGTGACGATCGACGACGTGGCGAAGTGGAGCCACATCATCTTCGGCATCTCGACGTGGGACATCGGCCAGCTTCAGGACGACTGGGATATCTTCCTGCCCAAGATGGACGACCTCGACCTCACCGGCAAGAAGGTCGCGATCTACGGGCTGGGCGATCAGTACGGCTACCCCGACACCTACATCGACGCCGTCGGCGTGCTTGCCGACAAGGTGATGGAACAGGGCGGCGAGCTTTACGGGCTGTGGCCGAAAAAGGGCTATGAGATCACCGGATCGCGCGCCGAAATCGAGGATCACCTGCTCGGACTCGGCCTCGACACGGACAACGAGGCCGGTAAGTCAAAGCCCCGCATCGCGGCGTGGGTCGATCAACTCGCTTTCGCGTGGGGCATCACGGAAAACTCGCCCTTCGAGTTCGAGGCCCAGCCGGTCGAGGCCTGATCGAGCGTTCGCCTACCCGCGCCGCTTCGGGCGGAGCAGCAGCGCTGCCCCCAGCCCCATCGCCGCCAGCGGCCACACCCACGCGAACTCGCCCGGCCCGTTGGGGCCGGTGCGCGCCTCCACGCGGCGGATGCGGACCAGCCGGTAATCGGCGACGAGGTCAGCCAGCGCCTCGTCGCTCATCTGACGGGGATAGATACCCTCGAAGGCGGGCGCGGCGAATCCACTCGCGATCAGGATTTTGCGGTAGATCGCCAGCGCGTTCGGATCGTCCGTCGCGTCCTCCGCTACGCCGCACCACCAGCCATCCGGCAGCCATATCTCGACCTGCGGCATCGCCATGACGTTCTGATACCAGTCCGCCGTCTTGCCGAATCCGGCGAGGCAGTACACGTCCTGCCCGACGATCTCGTAATTCAGCGGCGTGTGGTACACCTTGCCGGATTTGCGCCCGGTATGCGCCAGCACCATGATCCGGCCTATGCCATCCGGCCAGGCGTTGATGAGCTTGCCCAGGCCCAGCCTGAAGGAAGGCACCATGAAGTACCGGTTCATCGCCTTGAATCCCCGGCTTGCCAGTTCCCGATATTCCTCTTCCATGAGATGTTTGCACTCCCGGTGATGAAAAGCAGGTTGCGCTGGCGCTCCGGCCAGTCAGCCCTATTGTAGCACCCTGTGCCCCGGCGGTGAAGATGTCTATCCTCCCGATTCCGGGTTATTATACGGTTCACAGACAGCTATCCGGGCAGTGAGGGAGCAGCCAACGGCATGAGCGAAGACGTATTTCGGGGGATGGTCGCCATCGTCACCGGCGCGTCGAGCGGCATCGGCGCGGCGCTCGTCCACCAGTTATGTGCGCAGGGCGCGAACGTCGTGCTCGCGGCGCGCACCTCGGCCAGGCTGGAGGCGCTTGCCGCCGGGTGCCCCTGCCGGGGTGACGGGGAGGCGCTGGCCGTGCCAACCGACGTGGCCCAGCGCGGCCAGTGCCGGGCGCTCGTCGAGGCGGCGGTGGATGCCTTCGGGCGGATCGACGTGCTCATCAACAACGCGGGGACGGGCATGTGGGCGCGCTTCGACGAGCTTCAGGACCTCGACGTGATCGAGTACATCATGCGCGTCAATTATCTGGGCAGTGTCTACTGCACAGCTTATGCGCTGCCCTACCTCAAGGCGGCGGGCGGGTGTATCGGTGTGGTGAACAGCCTGGCGGGCAAGACGGGCGTCCCGTCCCGCACGGGGTATGCCGCCAGCAAGCACGCGCTGTGCGGCTTCTTCGATTCGCTGCGCATCGAGCTGGCGGACAGCGGCGTCAGCGTCACGAGCATCTATCCGGGGTTCGTCGCGACCGGCTTCCACGAGCGGATCGTCGGGCCGGATGGCGTGCCGCTCGGCAAAGATCATCCCGTCGACTACCGCCGCGCGGCGTCCTCCGGCGAGGTCGCGGCTGTCGTGCTGCGCGCGCTGGCGGATCGCCGTCGCGAGGTGGTGATGACGCCGCGCGGCAAGGTCGGGCAGTTCGTCAAGCTGATCGCGCCCCGCCTCGTCGACTACGTCGCCCACCGCTCCATCGAGACCGGGCGCTGACGAATGCCCGCCCGGTGGAACGTTTTTTCACCTGCGAGCGTTATACTTATAGAACCAAACCCGGCTGGTAGACAGAGTTTCTGAGGCGCATTTGAATGGCTCATCGATCGTATTATGACGCGCGGCGGCCTGCTCCCCGCCGCCGGAAGCGGCGGGTGACGCTCGACGACGTGCTTGCCATCGTGCAGGACATGGCGACCGGCGGGACGCTCGGCGTCGTGCTGTTCGCCGTGCTGGCCGGGGTGACGCTGCTCAGCTTCTACAGCTACTTCCAGCTTTCGGATCGCATCCTCGTCGGCGTGCACGCCGGGGATATCCACCTGGGCAACCTGACGGCGGAGGAGGCCGCTGCACGGCTCGCCGCCGCCTGGGCGGCGGACGAGCAGCGCGTGACGCTCGTCGACGGCGAGCGCACGTGGGATGTCTCGCCGGAGTCGCTGGGGCTGACGCTCGATGCGTCTGCGACCGCTCAACGAGCCGTCGCCGTGGGGCACGGTCAGGGGTTCGGCTCCGAACTGGCCTCACTCGCGCAAGGGCTGCTGGGTGGATATCCCGTCGATCCGGTAGTCGCGCTCGACGCACAGGCGGCGCGCGCGGCACTGGAGGCGCAGGCCGAAGCCGTGCGCATCCCCCCGCAGGATGCCTCCATCCGCTTCGAGGGCGGTGAGGTGATCCCCATCGCAGGCCAGCCGGGGCGCGCGCTCGACGTGGACACGACGTTGAGCACGCTCACGACCAGCCCCAGCCTCGCGATCCGCACGGGTGAGCTTCCGCTGGCGACCGTGCCCATCGCGCCGCGCATCGCGGACGCCTCCAGCGTGGCCGCCGAAGCCGAGGCCCTGCTCGGCGAGCCGCTCGTGATCGCCGCCTACGACCCCATTCTGGATGAGAGCATCGACCTGACCGTGCCCCCAGAGACGATCGCCACGTGGCTCGACGTGACAGCCGGGGAAAGCGGGCTGGAACTCACCGTGAGCGGCGAGCGGCTGGCGAGCAGCATCGCCGGGCTAAACGACACGCTGGGGCCGGGCCGCAGCGTCGACGCGGCGGGCAGCGGCGACGAGCTGCTGGCCGCGCTGCACGGCGGGACGCCCGCCACGCTGATCGTGCAGCACGCACCCACGACCTACGCCGTGCAGCCGGGCGACACGCTGACGAGCATCGCGTGGGAGGTCGGGATGCCCTACTGGCGCATCGCGGAGGCCAATCCGGGCATCAACCCCGACGCGCTGACCGCCGGGCAGACGCTCACCATCCCCTCCAAAAACGACCTGCTGCCGCTGCCCGTCATCCCCGGCAAACGGATCGTCGTCAGCATCGGCGAGCAGCGGATGCGGGCCTACGAGGACGGCCAGCTCGTCAACGAATTCGTGATCAGCACGGGCATCGACCGCTCGCCCACCCAGCCGGGTGTGTTTCAGGTGCAGACCCACGAACTGAACGCTTACGCGTCGATCTGGGACCTGTGGATGCCGCATTTCCTCGGCATTTACGAGGCGTGGCCGGGCTTCATGAACGGGTTTCACGGCCTGCCGACGCTGTCGAGTGGCGGGGTGCTGTGGGCCGACGTGCTGGGCAGCCCGGCCTCCTACGGCTGCATCATCCTCGACCTCGAACCGGCGGAATGGCTCTATAACTGGGCTGAGGCGGGCGTCGTAGTCGAGATCCGCGAGTAGGAGGTATAGCTCCGTCACCTGTGTGACACAATACCTACCCACCTGACCAGGCCACCGATATAGACCAAAACCCCCCACCTGTCCGATTTACCGGAACCAGGTATGACATATAATGACAACTGTTCAACGCCAACCAGAACGCCAACTTCATGGGGGGAACGCCAACCTCAACGCGGACCAGACATCCCCCCCCGAACACGTTGATCAACTTGCATCGACGCCAACATCATCTTCGACCAGACGCGACCTCGACAACGACATCCAGCGCCGACCTGAACCTCCCTTCCCAATAGATGCAAGCGCGAACCAGCCCACCGCCCGCCCGGTTGGGCTGGTTCGCGTTTCAGGGGGAGCTGCGCTCTCTCCGCAGGTCGTGAACACCGCGCCCGGATACGATATCCTCACACCAGACGTTGACACCAGTTGCATCAGGGAGAAACGCCGTGTGGTACGAGCGCATCGCCGAAAGCAACCTCATCCCCGACCCGGTTATCCGCCGGTTTGCCCGGCGGCTCGTCCGGGCCGGGCTTCGCAGACTTGACGCACCAGGCACCGCCGAACGCCAGACTCGAAAACAGGCGCTCGTCGAAAAGCTGCGAGGCAGCCCGATTGCCCTGCATGTCGAAGCGGCCAACGAACAGCACTACGAACTGCCCGCCGAGTTTTTTGGGTCATTTCTCGGTAGACGGCTCAAGTACAGCGCGTGCTACTGGCCGGAGGGCATTGACACGCTCGACGACGCGGAGGAGGCTATGTTGCACCTGACCTGCCTGCGCGCCGGGCTGGAAGACGGGATGGACATTCTCGACCTCGGCTGCGGGTGGGGTTCGCTCGCGCTGTGGGTCGCGGAACGTTACCCTAAGGGGCATATTGTTGCCGTGTCAAACTCGGTACCCCAGCGAGCTTACATCGAGGCCCGCTGCCGCGAGCGCGGCTTCGGCCATCTGGAAGTCATCACCGCCGACGTGGCTGCGTTTGAGCCAGCCCGGCAGTTCGACCGCATCGTATCGGTCGAGATGTTCGAGCACATGAAGAACTACGAGAGATTGATGGGCAAGATCGCGGGCTGGCTCAAGCCGGGTGGGAAGCTGTTCGTTCACCACTTCAGTCATCGCGAACACGCCTACGAGTTCGATCACACCGATCCCTCTGACTGGATGGCCCGGCACTTCTTCACCGGTGGCACAATGCCTTCCGATGATCTGCTGGCGCACTTCCAGCGCGACCTGCGCGCGGCGGCTCACTGGCGCGTCGACGGTACGCACTACACAAGGACGCTAAACGCGTGGCTGCGACGGTTCGACGCCGCCGAGGGCCGCATCCGACCTATCCTGCGCGACGTGTATGGCCCCGAAAATGAGGAGCGCTGGTTCGCCAATTGGCGGATCTTCTTCATCGCCTGCGCAGAGACGTTCGGCATCGAGGGTGGGTCTGAATACCTCATAACGCATCGCCTTTTCGAGCGCCCGACCTGACACCGACCTTGCCCCCGGACCCAAACGGCTTATCATTGGGGATAGGATCATCCGTGCGCCCTGCCCGCAAGACCGGGGCAGCCGTCACACACCACACACCGGAGGCTACATTCATGCTGATTCTGGGGGTTGACGTTGGAGGGTCCGGGATCAAGGGCGCGCCCGTCGATATCGAATCCGGCGGGCTGGCATCCCCGCGCTACCGCATCAAGACGCCCAGTTCTGCCAAGCCGCAGCCTATGGCCGAGATCGTCAAAGAGGTCGTCGGGCACTTTGACTGGCACGGCCCGGTCGGGATCGGGTTCCCCGCCGTCATCCGGCAGGGCGTCGCCCGGTCAGCGGGCAACATCCACAAAAGCTGGATCGGGACGAACGCCCACGATCTGTTCGCCGAGGCGACGGGCTGCCCGCTGCGCGTGCTCAACGACGCAGACGCGGCGGGCCTCGCGGAGATGGCGTTCGGGGCGGGGCGCGGGCGGGATGGCGTCGTGCTGATCGTCACCATCGGGACCGGGTTGGGCACGGCCCTGTTCACGGATGGCATACTCGTCCCCAACTGCGAGCTGGGCCACATCGAGATCCGGGGCAAGGATGCTGAGACACGCGCCACGGACGCGGCCCGCAAGCACAAAGACATGTCGTGGAAGAAGTGGGGCGAGCACTTCAACGAGTTCCTGCAAACGCTCGAACGGCTGATCTCGCCGGACCTGTTCATTCTGGGCGGCGGGACGAGCAAGAAGTACGAGAAGTTCCGCAAGTACATCAACGTCGACGCGGAGGTCGTTCCGGCGCAGCTTCTCAACGAGGCGGGGATCGTCGGGGCGGCGCTGGCGGCCCAATCCCTGGCCGAAAAAGCGCCATAAAACCGGCGATCCGCGTTCGGCCAGCCGAACGGATAACCGGAACTGACCGGAGCGGTTGAGCGTGGTTGGCCGGATTGACCGAGTGATTGACCGAACGGTTGAGCGTAAGTGGCCGAACGTGACCGGAAAATCCGGCCAGATGACCGGAATTGGCCGTACAGAGCCTTCGGCTCTGACTGGGAGTATGTTGCGCAACTGACGTTACGCAACATCGCTTCGCGAACTCCACGAGTGACGCATCGCAGCGCCGGGATGACGACCGACGCTCCGCGCCGCCGGGCCAGAATCCAGCGTGTGAGCTTTTCATTCCCAATCGATCGAATAGACCCGCCCAACCAAGCACCGCGCTGCCCCCTCGTCATCCGCAGGATTCACTGACAAGCGTAACACAGATTTCAGCGCTAACTATGCTGTATCTATGCTATTTCTGGCGGCGGCGTCTGACCATGTGGTACACGTCGTAGAGGATGGCCGGGGTGAGCAGCGCGAACATCCCGGCCAGCAGGGGAAAATCGGGCACGCGGAACGCGAGGCGGGCCGCCAGCCCGGCGGCCAGAACGAGCATCCCGTAGATATTGGTGAACGCGGGTGCGGCGGTATCGGGGCGCATGGTTTCCAGCTTGCGGGGCAGAAAGTGCGCGTTGTAGCGGCGGCTGTAGGTCAGGAAACCGGGCATGTCGTCGATGATGACCGGGTCGCCGTGCGTGCGGATGAACGTCTGCACGGCGGACAGGTGTCGCTTGAGGGCCACCTCCAGACTCTCCCGCACGACCTGCGCGCGAAAATCGGGCGCGTCGACCGCCGCCCCCGCCGGGTAGTGCGTCTCGACGACGGCGTCATCCGCGAACCACGTCACGAAGGCCGCGTAGCCCCGGTCGCGCACGACGGCAAGCTCGACGTGGACGCCCTGCTCCGGGTTGACGAGCACCCACATCGGGTACGCATCGCGGCCCGGCAGGCTGACCCCAACCTCGCCCAGACGCCGGAAGCCGCGCACGAGCAGCGCCGCGTGAAGGGGCTGGATGGCAGACGGCGGCCCGTGCCCCGCCGCGCTCACGTCCACGCTCTCGATGCGGGCCGCCCGGCGAACGCCCTGCCGGAAGCGCCAGTTCAGGAAGGCGTTCCAACCGAAGGCCAGCACGCTTACTGCGACCATCCCGGCGAGCAGCAGCGCTATGAGATCCATCCGATACCTCACCTCCTGAATGGCAGAGCTTCCGCCGCCCCCGGCAGCACACGGCCCTGAAAAACGCTCAGAACTGCGGCGCGATGGGCAGGCCGAGAGCGGCCAGCACGGCGACGATCAGCGGGGCGATGAGCAGGGCCGGGAGGAAGTTGCCGACCCGGATCGGCTTGATGTCAAGCAGGGCGCTGATGGCGATTCCGACCATCAGCAGGCCGCCCACCGCCGTCATTTCAGCGATCATCTCCGTCGTGAGGATCGCCTGCGCCTGCTGAGCCAGCAGCGTCAGCCCGCCCTGATAGACCAGGACGGACAGCGCAGCGAACGAGACGCCGATCCCCATGCTGGACGCAAAGGCGAGCGAGGCGAAGCCATCCAGCATCGACTTGATGGCGAGCAGGCGGTAGTCACCGGTCAGGCCGTCCTGAAACGCGCCGAGCACGGCGAGCGGGCCGATGCAGTACACGAGGCTGGCCGTCACAAACCCCTGAATGAAACGCTTCGCGGTGTCATCACCCTCATCCTCCTGCCCCCTGTTAAAGCGCGCTTCGAGCCACACGCCGATATGATTCAGGCGATCCTCCAGCCGCCACCATTCACCCAGCAGCCCGCCGACCAGCACCGCGCCGAGGACGATCAGGAAGTTGGCCGTCTCGAACGCCATCTGAATCCCCATCGCGAGGACGACGAGGCCGAGGCCGCGCAGCACCGTCTCGCGCATCGACTCCGTCAGCCGGTGTCCGAGCACGAGTCCGAGACCCGTTCCGACCAGCACCGCGACGACGTTGATCAATGTGCCTGTCATGTCCAAAATCCTGTCGATGGGGAAATAGAATCGGGACGTGTTATACCGGGGATGGCGATCAGAAGCAAGGGTAAACGGCAAACCCCGCGGATTTGCCTGTACGCCGCCAGGGCTTCGCCCCACGGGGCCTGCGGTCCCACTATTCATCTCCACTGGAGGCGAAGGCTTTCTGAAATGGCGTAAAGTGGGGATCGCGGGCCGATCAGCAGGCGTCGTCCGCCTGCTGCAAGAGACGCAGCAGGCGATCTTCCTCGGACTGGGGCTCGCCTTCGGCCTTCTCCTGATGGCGGCACACGAGCGCAACGGAGAGCGGGGAGGCCCCGGCGGCCAGCATGTCCTCCGCCGCCCAGTCGGGATGATACACCTTGACGACGAACGCCCGCCGCCAGCCGCGCCGCCCCTCTGACCCCCAGTGGGACACGCGGCGGGGCATCACCGCGCTGGCTAACACGACGACGGCCCGATCCGTGATAGAGAACGGGCAGCGCGATTTGCCGCTGTCGTGCAGCAGGGCCGCCGTTAAAAGGTCAGGATGTATGTGCCCGCGAGACGTGAGCCAGCGCATCACACACAGGCTGTGAAGCTGCTCGCTGCGCCGCATCCGGCGGAACAGATCCATCAATTCAGGGGAGAGGACCGCCGCCGCCGCCCGGTAGTCAACCCGGCGCGTGAAGGCGAAGATCGCCCTGAATCCCTGTTTCAGCCGCCGCCAGATTTGCCGGATCATAGCCCTATCAGGAATTGCATAATCGCCCGGCTCGGCGCGCCGATCACCAGACCGAGCACGTCGGCGTATCTCAGCACGGGGCTGATGGCCGCCAGACTGGGCGCGATGAACGAAAGCGCGATCAGGCCGAACAGCACATAGCTGCTCTCCTGCCGGTGGCGCTCCCACCAGAGGGCTGGCCCCGGTGGCAGGGCGGACAGCATGACCGTCCAGCCGTCGAGCGGGTACACGGGCAGCACGTTGAACACGAACAGCAGGATATTTAACCAGATCATATCGAGCAGGACTTCATTGACGGTAGGCAGCATACCGTTGAGCACACTGACCGACGGCGACATGTTCACCAGCCCGAACCGGATCGGCAGGGCGAACAGGGCGGCCAGCAGAAGGTTAGACACCGGCCCGGCCAGCACGGCCAGAAACATACCCCAGCGGCGGTTCCTCATGCGGTAGGGGTTGACCGGGGCCGCCCCCAATACACCAAAGCCGATCAGCACGCCAATGATGAAACCGGGCCAGTACATATTAGCCGTCGGGTCGAGCGACATGCGGCCCTGCTCTTTGGCGGTCGAGTCGCCCATCAGATAGGCGACGTAAGCGTGGGCGAACTCGTGCACGGTCATCGCGACGAGCAGCACGATGGCGCGCGAGATCAGCACGTCGGGCGAGAATCCGAACAAAGTTTCGATCTCCTCGTGTTACAGGCGCAGGCGCACCGAGAAGGTAGGCCGGAGGATCACCTTTCGGACCACGCGGCAGCCCTCTTCTCCGGTGAGAAACGACCAGTAAGACAGTTACTTGCTTGGAACTGTGGAAACGTGCGTAAATCTGTAAAGACTATACCAATTTGGTGAGGGGAATTGCCATGCCTTGCGCTACCAGCCGAGAAACCGGTGGAGCGTCCAGCGGATGGGGGGCAGCAGCGCGAGGCGGAGCATGGAGCCGGGCAGCAGGATCAACCCGGCCATCGCCACACCGAGCACGGTCGTCGTCCAGCCGGAGAAGCGCTCCCAGCGGGCGGCAGACCGGAGAGGCAGCAGGAAGCGGATCGCGGCGTAGCCGTCGAGCGGAAAGAGCGGGAGCAGGTTCAGAAGCGCCAGCAGCAGGTTAAAGCGCACCAGCACGGTGAGGAAATTCGCCAGGGTGGGCCAGCCGTTCCAGGGGGCGGCGGGTTGAAGATCGAGCCAGCGGAGCGCACCCAGCCCGATCAGCACGAGTCCGGCGGTTGCCAGCGGCCCCGCCGCGACCGCCAGCAGCGCCCCGGCCCGCTCCGGGGCGCGCATCCGGTGCGGGCGGATAGGCGTCGGGCGGCTCCACCCCACCCCGGCCATGACGCCCAGCACGAGGCCGATCCATTCCAGATGGCGGATGGGGTTAAGCGTCAGGCGGCCCGCCTCGCGCGGGGCCGGATCGCCGAGCCATGTGGCGACCAGCGCGTGGGCCAGTTCGTGCACGGTAAAGCTCAGAGGCACGACGATGAGCCGGGAAAGCAGGAGGGCGGTTGGATACTGATGTGCGATCCGGGTGATGGCGTCAGCGAACATGGCCGGATTATATCAGGATTCGGCGGCCCTCACACCGGGCAGGGCCGGACTCAGAGCGCCGCTGCGCGTTCGGCGGCAGGTTCAGGGGCGGGCGATGCGGTACAAAACGGCTCTGCCGTTTTGACTGGGAGAAAGCGTTGCTTTCTCCACCACCGGGGCGGCGGGTGGTTCATCGCCAGCGCAGGGCGGAAGCTGCCATCTGCGACGCCCCGGCTTGTAAGCCAACTCCGCGTTTCTTATACTCAGTTTAAGACATCCACGCGGGCCAACGACACAAAAGGGAGGGCGAGTATGTTCAAGATGACGTGGCTGGGTCATGCCAGCTTCGCGCTGGAGATCGACGGGTACAAGGTGCTGCTGGACCCGTTTCTGACCGGCAATCCAAAAGCCACTGCGGACCCGGACGCGCTGGAGGCCGACTTCATTCTGATCTCACACGGGCACGGGGACCACGTGGGCGATGCGGTAGACATCGCCAAGCGCACAGGCGCGCTGGTCATCGCCAATAATGAGATCGCAGGCTGGTTCAAGAAGCAGGGCGTCGAGGCGCACGGCCAGCATCTCGGCGGCGGATACAATTACCCGTTCGGCTATGTCAAGTTGACGATCGCGCATCACGGCTCGCAGCTGCCGGATGGCAGCGACGGGGGGAACCCGGCGGGGTTCCTGATCACGCTCAAAGATGGGAAAAAGGTCTATTTTGCCTGCGATACGGGGTTGTTTTACACGATGAAGTTGTATGGCGATGAGGGCATCGACCTTGCCGTGCTGCCCATCGGGGACAACTTCACGATGGGGCCGGATGATGCCTTCCGGGCGGTCGAACTGCTCAGGCCGGAGGCCGTCATCCCGGTGCACTTCGATACGTGGGGGCTTATCGAGCAGGATGCGGGGGCGTGGGTCGACCGGGTCAATGCGGAGACGAACGTCGAGGCCGTGCTGCTGGCTCCGGGTGATACGTACACGCTCGAATAAACCAGCGATGCGGTGAGGGCAGCAAAAAGCCGGGGCATACAACCCCGGCTTTTGTTTCTGGGGGGTGGGCGCTTACCCTTCGCCCAGAAAATCGAGGATAGGCTGAACGTACTCATCGACGCGGGCGATCACGCCGGTGTGGCCGTATTCGGTGATCGTGTGGACGGCTGCGCCGGGGTACAGCGCCCGGAGTGCGGCCTTGTCCGTCTCGCGCATCGTGTCGTCGCGGGCCGACTCGACAATCAGCACGCGGCCATCCCAGCCTTCGGGGCCGCCCGTCTCGAATTCATACGTCGTGTGATAGTCGATAGACGCCTCATAGCGGCCCATAATCGTCTCTTTGTCGACGCGGGTCGGGTACAGCTCGGTGAAGTAGGCGTCCCAGAACGCCTGCTCGTCGGGGCGAAAGGCCGGAATGTCGTTCGACAGCTCGGTCATGCGCGCGCGGACGGACATCGACTCGAACAGGAACTCAGGTCGGGACAGAATCGCGTGCCGCTGCTCGGCGGCATCCTCCGCACCGCGCTTGCCGGGCGGGAGGGTGTGGCTCAGGATCAGGCTGGCGACGCGCTCCGGGTAGTTCCGCACGAATGCCTGCGCGATCTCGCCGCCGAACGCCACGCCGTAGATGTGGACCTGCTCGACACCCACCTCGTCGAGGATGGCGGCCAGGCCGTCCGAAACCCCCTTCATCGTCGGGACGGCAGGGATGGCGGGCACGATGACGCGGTAATCGTCCTCAAGCGCGGCGATCTGCAAATAATAGGTATCCCAGGTGGTGGGCACGCTGTGCAGAAAGAGGATCGTCCCCTCGCCCTCGCCGCCGGTCACATAGGTCCACGTCACCTGCTCGACGTACTCCGCCTCGACCGTGATCGTCTGCCTGGGATGGGCCTTCCGAAATGCCTTCAGGGATTGGACAAGCTCGTCTGATACGTCACGGTACGTCCGCTCGAACGCTCGATCCGCCATTATGCTCCTTTCGCACCTCGCGTGGGCCGCTCACAGGACATACGAAATGCAAACGACAGAAGCGTGATGGGGCCCACGTCTGGCGTTTGCCTGCGAGTACGGCTTTTTTGATCAGAATCTGTGCAGTCTATCTTAATACTACTGTGAGCATTTCTTAAAAACCAGAAAAGCCCCCCGGTGTGTTTTGTGAAAGCTCTCACGAGGGATTATACTCAGACCCGAATAGTCCGAGTTGACGCTCACAACCGCACTTCGCCCGCTGGAGGCCAGACTCTATGAAGCGCATCACCGCCACGCTGCTCGCCTGCATCCTGTTCGGTGCGTGCAGTATGCTGCCGGAGCCGTACGCCGGGATGGTCGCGACGGACACCCCGGTCCCGACGGCCACCGTCGAGGTGACGGCCACGCCATCCCCCACCCCCCGGCCAACCGCCACGCCGTCCATCCCGGCGCTGGCGGAGGTCGATGCCCCGGCGTTCGATGGGGATGCGCTGCCCGCCGGGCAGACGGACCTGTTCGCCACCTCCGGCACGTGCGCGGCCTGTCACACGAATATGACGGATGCGGAAGGCCATGACGTGTCGTTCAACACGGCGTGGCGCTCGTCGATGATGGCGAATGCGGCGCGCGATCCATACTGGCAGGCGTCCGTGCGGGGAGAGATCGTCGCCAACCCGGCGCTACGTGAGACCATCGAGGATAAGTGTGCGACGTGCCACATGCCGATGGCGCGCACTGAGGCAGCCGCCGCCGGGGAACCGCTCGTCGTGCTGGATGATGGGGCGCTCGCGCAGGATAACCCGCGCCACATGGAGGCGATGGATGGCGTCTCGTGCACGCTGTGCCACCAGATTCAGGCGGGGAACCTCGGCCAGGCGGACAGCTTCAGCGGGCATTACGAGATCGGGCCGGTGGATCAGCGGGAGGCGTTTGGTCCCTTCCCCGTACAGAGTGACCTCGCCACTATCATGCAAGGAGCTTCCGGCTTCACGCCGACGGAGAGCGCCCACATCCAGCAGTCGGAGACGTGCGGAACGTGCCACACGCTGTACACGCCCTTCGTGGATGCCAGTGGGGAAGTCGCAGGGGAATTCCCGGAGCAGATGACTTACCCGGAGTGGGCAGCCAGCAGCTACGCTGACCAGAAAAGCTGTCAGAGCTGCCACATGCCGCTGGCGAATGGCGGGGTGCAGCTTGCCACGACGGGCGGCCCGCAGCGCCAGCCCGTTCGCCAGCACACGTTCGTAGGTGGCAACAACACAGTCATGACCCTGCTGAGGATCAATGGGGGGGATATGG
>CAZWUX010000011.1:7321-10923 GCA_964637665.1 uncultured Anaerolineae bacterium | reverse complement strand
CCACCTGCGCGGCGTCGAGCGACAACTGCCAGGCGACGCTCGACCGGAGGGCCGCGCAGATGGCGAATCAGGCGGCCACGCTCGTGCTGGATAACGCCGCGCTGGACGGCGGCACGCTGGCGGTCGACGTGGCGCTCACGTCGATGACGGGACATAAGTTCCCCTCCGGGTTCCCGTCACGGAGGATGTGGCTGCACGTCACCGTGCTGGATGCGGATGGGAACGCCGTGTTCGAATCGGGCGGGGTGGACATGAGCGGGCAGATCGCCGGGAATGACAACGACGCGGACGGCGCGACGTTCGAACCGCATTATGACACGATCAGCGCGCCGGACAAGGTCCAGATTTACGAGACCATCATGCTCACGACGGAGGGTGAGCCGACGACGACGCTGCTCATGGCGGGGGCGTATGGTAAGGACAACCGGCTGCTGCCGCCGGGCTTCGACAAGGCCGGGGTCGATCCTGGCTGGGGGGTGTACGGAGCGGCGGGCGACGACGAGAATTTCATCGGGGGCATGGACCGCGTCCACTACGCGGTCGACGTGAGCGGGGCGCAGGGGCCGTTCACGGTCGAGGCGGAGCTGCTGTACCAGTCGGTCGGCTACCGGTGGGCGGAGAATCTCCGGCAGTACGATGCGCCGGAGATGGAGACGTTCTTCGGGATGATAGAGGATATGCCGAATCTGCCGGTCGTCGTGGATGCGGCAAGCATTGAGGTAGGAAACTAGCGGAAACGACTCCAGGTGGATGGGCAACAAGACGTGTGTTTTGCCCATCAGTACTGTTCCTGTTTGGCCGTGAACCCCGGTTCGCGGCCTTTTTGCGTGCGGGGCGAGGTTGGGATGGTATAAGAAACGCGAACGTTTCTTATACCGATCCCGGCGGTGGTTTGAAGGATGGTGGGGAGTCCGCCTATACTTAGCGCATGACACGATCAACTCCCTTTCCCCCAGCCAGCAGGCCGTCAGGCCACGAGCCGTCGCTCGGAGGCGGAGCGGGTGCGCCCGACCTCACCGGATACGAGCCGCTGCTGGGTGGCATCCGGCGGGAGGGGGCGGACATGCGGCGCGTGGAGGCGCTGCTGACGGCGTCCGCCGAGGAGCGCAGGCGCATCCTGACGTACGTCGAGAGGCTGGGGCAGACAGACCTGTACGCGCAGGAACTCGCGCAGATCGTCCCGGCGCGGGCGCGGCGCAAGATGGGAAGCTGGCGGGGGAGCTTCACGCCCGGCGAGCGGCAGCAGGCGATGAACGTGCTCAGGGAGATAGGATGCTATGAATCGATCGTGCCGCTGCTCGACGCGCTGCAAGATGACGTATACGAGGTCCGTAAGGCGGCTGAGGACGCGCTGATCGCGATCTGTGGGAGGCTGCCCGCAGACGACAGGCGGACGGGGCTGGTGTATCGCGCGCTGACGGATGCGCTCGCGATGCGGCTGTTGAGCGCGCGCAAGGTCGTGGCCCGCGTGCTGGCTGGTGCGCCGCCTGACCTCGTGCTCGGGCCGCTGCTCAACAACGCGCTCAGGTCGCCGGACTGGTGGGTGAGGCGTGAGGCGGCGTGGGTGCTGGGTATGCTGGGGGACAGGCGGGCGACACGCCGTCTGATCGAGGCGCTGGGTGACACGTCGACCGCCGTGAGGGCCTCCGCGGCGTGGGGGTTAGGGAGGATCGATGCGCCGGTAGCGGTCGGGCCGCTCGTGGAGGCGCTGGATGACCCGGACGAGGTCGTGCGAGCAGCGGCGGTTGAGGCGCTGGGGGAGCAGGCGGCCCGCCTCTCGCCGCTGGACGGCGATCTCGAACCGGCGCTGGCCCGGCTGCTGGACAGCCTCGAAGACCCGGACATCTCGGTGCGGCAGACGGCGATCGAGACGCTGGCCCGGCTGGCGGCGCACCCTGAGGCGCGGCGCACGCTGCGGGCGTTACGTGGTGATAGTATGCGTGGCGATAACGCAGGCGGAGAAAACGCGAGCGGCGTTGTTAATGGCCTAAGGTAAATTCGCTTCGCTCGTTTACGCCGGGCTGTAAGTATCCATCCGTAGATGATACGGATCGACAGGTTAGCACATCGACGCGGGGCCAGCCGACCGTGACAGACGGAGGGACGCAGCAGCGGCGGGCGAGCGGTTCATCCCCAACCATTCGATCGGCAGCAGGAGCCGAGTAGTTAATTCCCCGGCCATTCGAGCAGCAGTGCGGCGATCAGCGTCGCGCTTTTCACCATCGAGCCGATATCCAGATATTCGCGATCCGTGTGCGCGCCGTCGCCCAGCGGGCCCAGCCCGTCGAGGGTGGGTGTGCCCATCGCCGCCGTGTAATTGCCGTCGGACGCGCCGCCCGTGCCCGACTCGGTGAGGGTCAGGCCGTAGTGGGAGGCGATGGCCTGCGCCTGCGTGAAGGTGTGGCCCATCCGCTCGTCGCGGAGCATGGGAGGGCGGTCGAAGCCGCCGTCGACGGTCACACGCGCCCCATCGAGTACGGGCTGAAGGTGGTTGAAGGCGGCGGTCACCCGCTCCATCTCCGCCGGGAGGATGGCCCGCACGTCGACCTGCGCCTCGCACGCGTCGGGGATGACGTTGGTACGCGTGCCGCCCTCTACGATACCGACGCTCACCGTCGTGCCTACTTCGTAGTCGGTGAGAGCTTGAATGGCGATCACCTGATGGGCCATCTCCTCGATAGCGTTGACCCCGAATTCGTGCGCCCCGCCCGCGTGGGCGGAATTTCCGTGAGTCTGCACCGTGAAACGGGCCACGCCCTTGCGCCACGTCTTGAGAGAGCCGTCGGGCAGGGCTGCCTCCATGACCATCACCAGTCCGGCCCCGTCGGCAAGCTGTTGGATGAGGGTTCGGGAGTGGAAACTGCCGGTTTCCTCGTCGGTCGTCAGGAGGACGGTGATAGGGCGCTGGGGGAAAAGGTCGAGATCGCGGAGCGCGCGGAGCACGGTCAGGACGATGGCGACGCTGCCCTTCATGTCGGATGATCCCGGCCCGTACAGCCGACCACGCTCGCGGCGGAGGGGGTTGACGGCCAGCGCGCCGAGGGGGTGGACGGTGTCGATGTGGCACAGGACGAGCAGCGGCGCGCCGGGCTGACCGGCGTGCCAGCGCGCCTCGACGATGTCGCCGACCTCCGCGCGCCGGCGGAGAACGACCTGCCCGCCCAACTCCTCAAGCTCGGACGCCATGCGGCGCGACAGACGGTCGACGGCCTCTTTATCGGTCGTCGGAGATTCGGCGGCGACAAGCTCGGCGGTCAGGTCGGCCATCTCGTCCAGTCTGGCGGTGAAGATCGCGTTAAAGTCGGGTTTCATGGCAAATCCTGAGGCAGGTCAGTTGGGGTTGCATCGGGGCTTACCTCGCCGAACGGACACAGGTCCGGGGCGGTATAGGTCGGGTTGGCGTAGCCGAACTCGTTAAGCACGCTGTAGCTGGATGGATCGGCGAGGGCGTAGGCCCGCACGGCCTCGCAGGCGGGGATGATGTTTCGATCCGGCTCGAACTCGCGCCAGAACAGGCGGGCCATCTCGACGAATGCGCCGCCAGGACGGTCGGACAGAAGGGCGGGGGTCGGGGTGATGGTCGGTTCGCCCTCCGGTGGCTC
>CAZWUX010000011.1:0-7221 GCA_964637665.1 uncultured Anaerolineae bacterium | reverse complement strand
GGTCGGACAGAAGGGCGGGGGTCGGGGTGATGGTCGGTTCGCCCTCCGGTGGCTCACCCTCGCCGCCTTCGCCCTCGCCTTCGGTGGGAGGGGTGGGGGTCGGGGGTGAATAGGCCTGTATAAGGGCGTCGTAGGCGGCCTGCGCGGCCTCGAAATTCTCGGCGGCGGCGTACGCTTGTATCAGGCGGAAGCGGGCGAAGGCGGTCAGGTAGGCGGCCTCGTCGGGGATCTCCCAGCTTTGCAGGTCCTCGGAGAGGGCTTGCTCGTAGAACGTCACCGCTGAGGCGTACTCGGCGCGGTACAGGGCCGCGTCGCCGTCGTAGATCACGTGGATGCGGTAGGTCGCCTCGCCCGGCTCGATATCCGTAACGACATACCGCGCGCCGTCCCAGCGCAGGGTCACGGTGCGCTCGCGCTGAGGCCCGGCTGCCTCGGAGGCGATCTGGCCGCTCGTCAGGATGACCTCGCTGACGCCGTCGCCCTCGTCGTCGACGACCTGCACCTCCGCCGCAGGCTCGTCGATCTCCTCGTCGAGCAGGCTGTCGAAGCTGTTGAGCGTCAGGTTCCATTCGACGATCTCAAGGCCGGTGTAGCAGGCGGGGCCGTCGCAGGTCTGGTAAGCGTAGACGAGGTCGTTGAGGAAGTTGCCGTTCACGTCGCCGTCGGCGGTGTTGGCGATGATCGGCGCGCTGCGGTCGGCGGCGTACCCGGCCTGATAGAGCAGGCGGTAGGCCCCGCCGTCGCAGCCGAAAATGTACAGATCGCCGGGATAGGGGAACGCGGCGGCCTGTGGATTCAGCAGAACGATCAGCACCTCCGGCACGCCGTCGCCGGTAAAGTCGCGATCCGCGCGGACCAGCCCGCCGTAGTCGGTGAGCGCGCCCCACGAGCGCAGGCGGCCCTCCAGCACGGTCACCGCGCCCCCGGCGGAGAGATAGGAGGCGATGACCTCGTCGTAGCGGCTGAATGAGGCAGGCTCGTTGGGCAGGGGTGGCACGTTCGGGACCGGGCACTCGGCTGGTGGGGCGAAGATGCCGGGCACGGTGGGCGTGGGGGCGGAGGCGGTCGCGGTCAGTGCGGATGAGGTCGCTTGAATGGCGGCGGCGGTCGCGGTCGCGACGGGGCCGATGGGGGTCGCCGCACCCGCCAGCGCGTCCTGTGGGGCGGGGGTTGGCGTGAGCAGAGAGACGGAGATCCGCCCGCCGGGCGTCACGGTCGCAAAGCTGGCGGCCTCGGTGGGGGAATCACCCGGCGCGCCCCCAATGCAGGCCAGCAGGGCAGCGGCCAGAGAGAAAAGGGCGATCAACAGTCGGCGCGGGGAAGGTTCCATACTGCCGCCAGTATAGCAAATCAAAAGGGGGAATGCACGGCGCGGGGCCGGATATCCGGCTGACTCGCGCAGGGAAACCCGCGCGGTGGTCGGCGGTCGCGGTCGCGGCCACAAGACGGGATGGGCGGTCATGCGTACAGGATGACAGGCGGCATCACCCCGCCGGGCCAAAAGGGGGATTGACAACTGGTAAGACCAGTGATAGACTTTTATGAGATTAAGTGGTCTTACCAGTGGGGATAGATGGGAAAAGCCAGAGGGGAAAAGGCCTCGGACCGCGCCGAACGGCAGTTGATCGAGCGCATTATCGATGGGACGCTTCCGCCGGGCAGTGCGCTGCCCGGTGAACGGGACCTGTCGAAAGAGCTGGGCGTCGCGCGCCCGGCGCTGAGAGAGGCGCTTCAGCGGTTGGAGCGCGATGGCTGGGTGAACATCCAGCAGGGCAAAACGACGCAGGTCAACGATTTTATGCGGGATGGCAACCTGAACGTGCTGCGCGGCCTGCTGATGGCCGACATCTCGCTGCTGCCCAACTTCGTGCCCGACCTGATGGAGATGTGGTCGCTGCTCAGCCCGACGTACACACGCGCGGCGATCGAGAATGACGCGGAAGCGATCATGGCGCTGCTGTACGGGTTCGAGGGGCTGGCCGACAGGGCGGAGCCGTACACACGGGCGCTGTGGAGGCTGCATCAGGTGTTGATCGAACGGTGCGGCAATCCGGTCCATGGGCTGGTGCTGAACAGCTTTGCGGAGTTTTACCAGCGGTTGGCGATCCACTACTTCGACGATCCGGGGCGGCGGGCTGCCGTGCGCGCCTTCTGGGACAAGCTGTACGAGGCGGCGCAGCGCGGGGACGGCGAGCGTGCGGCGGACATCATGCGGGCGAACATGCACGCGACGCGACGGCTGTGGCCCAGATTGAACGTCAGCGCATGGTTGGATGATCCGCCCGCAGATGAAGAGGGTGATGAGGAGGATGAGGAGGATGACTGACGGCTGATCCGGGGAAACCACAGGCGCTCCGCCGCTTTTTGGCGGCGGAGCGCCCAGAACGTGGCGCTGTAATCGACCTGTATCGCCAGTTCGATCACAAAAAGCGGGCGGGCCGCCCGCCATTCGCAACAGACCAGCACACCAGCACAGCGTCAACGACCGGGAGTAATTTAGAAAAGGGGAAGGGATATGAAAATCCGGTTAATCGAACCAAAGTCGAACAGCCACACGGTTTACGATCACTCGCTGCTGCCCCGGCTGGGCCTGCCCCAGATCGGCGCGGTGCTCGGCGAGATGGGCCACGACGTGCGGATTTACGTCGAGTCGCTGGCTCCCATCGACTGGGATGACCTGCTGAGCGCGGACCTCGTCGGGTTCTCGACGACGACGGGCACGACTCCGCCCGCCTACAAGATGGCCGACCGCGTGCGGGCTGCCGGGAAGCCGGTCGTGTTCGGCGGGGCGCACGTCACGTTTCTGCCGGACGAGGCGCTGGAGCACGCCGATTACGTCGTGCGCGGCGAGGGGCATCACACCATCGTCGAGCTGATCGACGTGCTGGAGGGCCGCGGAGACGATTTTACGGGCATCGCCGGGTTGTCGTATCATGGCCCGGATGGCCCGGTGCACACTCCGGACCGGCCTTTTTGCAGCAACGAGGTGTTCGCCGCCCTGCCCGCGCCGGAGCTGACCCTGATCGAGGGATACGAAAACATGGGGTCGTCGCCCATCATGACGCAGTGGGGCTGCCCGTTCAACTGCAACTTTTGCTCGGTGATCAAGATGTTCGGGCGGCGCGTGAGGCATCGCCCGGTCGAGGACGTGCTCGACGAGCTGGAAACCGTGCCGCCCGACAAAGACGTGTTCTTCTACGACGACAACTTCGTGGTCGACAAGCGGCGGACGAAGGCCCTGCTGCGGGGCATGATCGAGCGCGGCCTGACCATCCCCTGGTCGGCGCAGATGCGGGCGGAGGCGATCTACGCGGATAAGCGTACGGGCGAATGGGATACCGAACTGCTCGAACTGATGCGCGAGACGGGCTGCCATTACGTCTACTGCGGATTCGAATCCGTCAACCCGGCGGCGCTGGAGGAGTATAACAAGCACCAGACGGTCGAAGACATCGCGGAGAGCATCCGCGCGTTCCACGCCTACGGGGTCTCCGTGCACGGGATGTTCGTGCTGGGCTGTGATGCGGACACGCCGGAGAGCATTCAGGCGACGGTCGACTTCGCCATCCGCAACGACATCGACACGGTGCAGTTCCTGACGATCACGCCGCTGCCGGGGACCGAGTTCTACGAGCAGATGATCGCCGAGGATCGCCTGCTATCAACCGATTGGTGGCTCTACGACGGTCACCACGCCGTGATCGAACCCAAGCAGATGTCGGCCTACGAGCTTCAGCGGCTGGCCTTCGAGGCGATGCTGCGCTTCTATGCGCCGCGCCGGGCGTGGAAGATGCTGCTCCGCAACGTGCGGCAGGAACTCCCCTTCCTGCTGCGGCTGTTCCTGCGCGAGCGGAAGATCCGGATCGCGCTGCCGCGCATCGCGCTGATGGGGTTCAACCCGGAAAAGGTGCTGACGCTGCCCGCCATGCTCCAGGAGGCGCTGGGGCAGGCCACATGGGAGCGGCTGCGGCGGGTGTTCATCATTCCGGTGTTCCGGCGCTATGCTTACAAGCACACACGCCAGGGCTTACGTCTGCCGCAGAACCGGCAGTACATGAAGTGGCTCCGTAAGCTGACAGGCGAGCGCGAGCGCGCCGGGAGAGCGATGTAGTACAAAGCATATGTATATGTATCAGGGCTTCGTCTCCTAGCAAGATGAAGCCCTGATTTTTTCCAGGGGCTTCGCCGTACAAAATCGCCCGGTGGGCGATCTTGACTGGGAATTTGCCTGCGGCAAATTCCACACCTTCTGGACACCCACACGCTGGCGGCGCTGCGCGCCGCAAACGGGCTGAGAATCTATGGCTTGACGGGGGTAGCGTTTCGTGATACCTTTCTGCCACGTCACTTAACCAGCAGGCGAGGAGGTGCAGTGTGACGCTACAAGTCGTTGAGAACCCCACGATCGATCACACCCCTACCCTGCGCGGGAGGTGCGCTGCGTGATAGCTACTGCGCTGCCGCGTCTCGCTTCTTCCGCGTCACGGGTGAGGGTTTCCTGTGGCGTTTTTGATTCACCTGACTTTACGGAAGAATACAGGCCGGTTCCGCCGTTACGGGCGGGGGCCGGATAAAGGAGAGCGGCGCGTTGACGGATAGTGAGAAAAACCAGGCGTTAGTTGAAGGACTCGTCACGAAACAGCAGAGCGGCTTTTTCACGGTCGAAACGGAGGAATACGGCCCTATCGTCTCGACCGTGCGCGGGCGCCTGCTACAGGATCAGCTCGACACGGACCCGGTGGCGCTGGGTGACCGGGTGCGCATATCCATTCTGGAAGATAAAGATATAGAAGGCGACAGGCAGCGTGGGCTGATCGAGGAGGTCGAGCCGCGCAAGCACGCCTTCGCCCGGCAGATGCCCGCGCCGGGCGGCGCGTCGTCCGAGCGGCTGCCCGACCGCGAGCGAGTGATCATCGCCAACCCCGATCAGGTCGTGTTCGTGTTCGCCTGCGCGGAGCCGGCCCCGCACCCCAAGATGCTGGACCGCTTTCTGATCATCGCGGAGAAGGCGCACATCCCGGCCCTGATCTGCGCGAACAAGCTCGACCTCGTCTCGCGCAAAGAGGCGAAGGACCTGTTCGACCTGTATGATGCCATCGGCTACCCGGTGTTCTACACGAGCGCGCTGACCGGAAAAGGGGTCGACAGGCTGAAGAAGGCGCTCGCCGGTAAGATATCGGCCCTGACCGGGCCGTCCGGGGCGGGCAAGAGCAGCCTGCTCAACACCATGCAGCCGGGGCTGGGGCTGGCCGTGAACAAAGTCAGCGAGGCGACGACGAAGGGGCGGCACACGACCGTCGCGTCGGAGTTGTTCCCGCTCGAAGAGGGCGGCTACCTCGCGGACACACCCGGTATCCGCCAGATCGGGCTGTTCAACGTCGAGCCGTCGGAACTCGACGGGTACTTCCCCGAATTCCGGCCCTACATCGGGCAGTGCCGATTCAGCGACTGCCGCCACTTCGAGGAGCCGGGCTGCGCGGTGCGCGCCGCCGTCGAGGCGGGCGACATCTGGTACGAGCGCTACGAGAGCTACCTCCGGCTCCGCGAGGAGGCTGAGGATATCTTCTACCGCTGTTAAACCACAGGCCCCGTTTCACAGGCTCCCCACCGGGGCCGCCGCACGGCGGCCCCACACACGCAAGCAGAGGACCATAATGGACGAATCAACCGATCAGACCGTCATTATGCCGCCTGAGAAGGGCCTCGTGCTCGAACAGCGCGGTGACTGGCTTCGCGCCCCGGCTGATGACCCGGTCGCGCAGTACATCGCCGCCCGGATATGGGGTGATCCGCAACTGCCCGCCGAGTGGGAGGTGGCCCGGCTCTCGTCGGCGGTCCTGATCTACCGCGAGACGACCACCGGGCGATCCGTCATCGCCAAGTTCTACGCGGCGAAAAGCAGCCGGGCGGAGAAGTACGCGGAGCGCGAGTTCCGGTTGAACGGTGAGGCGCGCGAGGCCGGGCTGGCGGCGGGCGATGTGCGGGCCGTCGAGCCGCTGGGGATGTGGCGGGGCGTGCTTTTCCTCGAATATGTGGAGGGGCTGACGCTGGCGGACGTGATCGCGGTCCGGCGCAGCCGCCCCGGCACGCTGCTGCCCGCGCTGGAACACTCCGCAGAACTGCTCGCCCGGCTGCACGGCGGCGCGCCGCGCCCGGATGAGCCGGTCGATTTCGGCGCGCAGGTCGATTACGCTAATAAGATCGTCGACACGCTGACGACCTATGGTGTGCTGCAGGATGATCCGCTCGTGCGCGACGGGCTGCTGCGCCTCGTCGACAGGTGGGGGGCCAACCCCGCGATGCGCGCCTACACGCCAGCGCTGACACACGGCGATGCGACGACGACGAATTTCGTCTTTCCGCCCGATGGTGGGATCGTCGGCATCGACTGGGAGCGGGCCAAAATGGTCGACCCGGCTGCCGACCTGGGGCGGCTCATGGCGGAGGTCGCGCACAGCATTTTGCAGAACGGCGGAACGGTCGCCGAGGCCATGTCGATGCTGGCGGTCGTCGAGGAGGCGTACTGCGCGGCGCTCGACCCGGCGCTGGACGCCTGCCCGCTCGCCGAGCGCGCCCGCTTTTACCAGGCGGTCAGCACGCTGCGCATTGCGCGGAACGGCTGGCTGTCGCGGCTGGCGCGCACGGCGCTCGTCACGCAGGCGATGGCGATACTCGCGTGAGACTGGCAGGCGCAAACGGCGGGTTGTAGACTGAAAGCGGCAGGTCAAAGCATCCCAACCACGTAAGGGGATTCAGGTCATATGAGCCAACCGGACACCGGCATCACCCCGGAGATCGCCATCGTCGGCGCGGGGCCTATCGGCATCGAGCTGGCGATCGCCTTTCAGCGCGCAGGGGTATCGACCATTCACTTCGAGGCGGGGCAGATCGGCCAGACGTTTACGTGGTGGCCGCCGAACACTGAATTTTTCAGCACGCCGGAGCGCATCGCGCTCGCCGGAATCCCGATCCCGACCACGCACCAGCGGCGCATCACGGGCGAGGAATACCTGGCTTACCTGCGCAGCGTCGTCGAGGGTTTCGACCTGCCGATCCACACCTACGAACCCGTCGAGCGCATCGAGCCGACCGGAAACGGGTTCCGCATCACGACGCGGCACCGCACCGGGGCGCGGACCACCCACGCGCGGCGCGTCGTGCTGGCGACAGGGGGCATGGCGGAGGCCAACCGCCTCGGCATTCCGGGCGAGGATTTGCCGC
>CAZWUX010000010.1:29796-31469 GCA_964637665.1 uncultured Anaerolineae bacterium | reverse complement strand
GCGACGCGATGCCTGTGCTCGTCGCCGAGACGGTGACTCCCATCGAACCTCCTGAACATCCCTACCTGTACCCATAAGGCGGTTTGAAGCACAGTGGATTCATTCGACAGGCTGGTTGGGGCCGTCATTTTAGGGTTGATCGCGGCGATTGGTCTGGTCGTCGCCGTCGGTGACCGCGTCGGGCTGTCCATCGCCCGCATATCGCCCGGAGACGGTGCGCAGCCATCCACCACGATCAGCGTTCGCGTCACCTTCACCGAGCCGGTTGACCGGGCCTCGGCTGAGGCGCACTTTCGTATCGAGCCAGCCAGCGAGGGCGAGTTTAGCTGGCCGGACGACGATACACTCGTATTTACGCCCGCCGAGCCGTTCACACCCTCCCGGACGTACTCCATCACCGTCGGCCCGAATATCATCAGCCAGCGCGGGCGGCTGATGCGCCGGGCCGAAAGCTGGTCGTTCACGCCGAGGGGGGCCAGTGTACTCTATCTTGCGCCCGGCGATGTGCAGATTCGCGGGCTGTGGAACGTGGGACTGGACGGCGGCGATGGGCAGGAGATATATTCCCCGGAATACGGAATCTTCGATTTCGAGCCATCGCCTGACGGATCGCAGATAGCCGTCACGGTGTTCGACGAGGATGGCGCGACCGACCTATGGCTGATCGATGCTTCTGGGGCGAATCCCCGCCAGCTAACGGACTGTGCGCCTGCGAGCTGCTCCGGCCCGGCGTGGTCGCCGAACGGCGGCTTGCTGGCCTACGAACGCCGCGAGCAGGCATTGACCGGCGGAATCGGCCCCAGCCGAGTCTGGTTGATCGACCCCGCCAGCGGCGATACCGCGCCGGTGTACGAGGACACTCAGGTGCTTGGTTTCGGGCCAAGCTGGAGCGCGAGCGGGGAGCGGCTGGCCTTCTTCGACGCGAACTCACAGGCGATCCGCGTGATCGAACTGGACACCGGCGAGGGCGATCTGATTCCGAGCCAGATGGGCGAGGTTGGGACGTTCAACCCGGCGGGCGATGCGATGGTTTACGTCGAAATCCGGCCCATCGGCAGACAGTACTTCCCGCAGTTGTGGGAGGCCGAGCTTGGGGCGGATGGCGGCATCCGTGCCCTGTTCAGCGACGACGCTGAGGAGGATTCGGCGCCTGCGTGGTCCCCTGACGGCGAGATTCTGGCCTTCGCGCGCCGCCGTCTGGATAGACAGGAGGGATGGGGCAGCCAGCTAATGCTGTACAACTTCTCGGACGAGAGGCTTGAGCAGATAACGGAAGAGCCGCAGTACAACAACACGCGTTTCACGTGGGAGCCAACCGGGGAGCGCCTGCTCGTGCAGCGCTTTAACCTCGACGTGGCGTATGCAAAACCGGAAATCTGGCTCTATGATCTGTCTACGGGTGAGTTAACCCTGCTCGTCGAGAACGGATTCGGCGGGCTGTGGCTGTCGTAAGTGTGGACGACGGAATCGAGAGAGTGTGACTGATGTCGGAAGAAATGGCTCATAGTCAGGGCGAACTGCCGGAAGGGGAGGACAGCCGCAGGCCCATTCCGTTGGGCCTCGTCGTGCTGATGTTCGGTATCCAATTGCGGTACCTCAGCAGCTACGTGCTCAACGAGAAGACGACCACATTCCTGGCCGAGAAGCTCAACGGATCGGGCGACGGCAGCGAC
>CAZWUX010000010.1:0-29786 GCA_964637665.1 uncultured Anaerolineae bacterium | reverse complement strand
GCCAACCGGCCCCCGACTTCACGGCAGAGACGGCATCCGGTGAGCGGGTCGCGCTGAGCGACTACGCTGGCCAGCCCGTGATCCTCAACTTCTGGGCGACGTGGTGCGCTCCCTGTCAGGTCGAGATGCCCGCGCTGCAGGCCGCGAGCGAGCGCTACGCCGATCAAGGGGTTGTCGTGCTGGCCGTCAACGCCCTGGAATCGCGCGATCGGGTGACGGCGTTTATGGACGAACTCGGCCTGACCTTCTCCGCCGTGCTCGATCCAGACGGCGAGATCATCGATCTGTATGAGGTCCGGGTATTTCCCACGACGGTCCTGATCGACGCCGACGGCGTCGTCCGTGCTGAGCATTATGGCGCGCTCGACGATGCGCTGATCGACGACTATCTGGCGACGTTATCAACCCCCTGAGCCTTGATGGGCAGAACACGCCGCTGCCGCCGGTTCTCTGGAATGATAATTAGACTCGATTCGTTAAAAAACCTCGCATACCACTGTTTTTTGTAGTACAATCTTATCGGAAATGTTGTACAAGCTTGTCACATCCGTCAGATAACGGTCAGGAACGCAGTCAATGAACGCCTCAAAACCTTTCGCCAGTCTTCCAGATGAACCTCTTCTTAACATCAAGGCCGTTTCTCAGGCCACCGGTATCGAGGCCGTTACGCTGCGGGCATGGGAGCGCCGCTACGGGGTGCCATTCCCGCAGCGTTCTGAGCAGGGCTACCGCCTGTACTCGGATCGCGACGTTGCCATTCTGCGCTGGCTGAAGGCGCGGGTGGAGGAAGGGGTGACCATCGGGCAGGCCGTCTCGATGCTCGAAACACAGCTCCCGCAGGCAGCGCCCCAGTCATCGATCGTGAACGTCGTCGGCGGTGATTTGACGAGCTTTGAGCAGATGTTCGACGATCTGCTCCAGGGCGCCCACGCGTTTGACGCGGAGTCCGTCCAGCACACTATCGTGCAGGCCTTTGCTCTGTTCCCGGTCGAGGATGTCTGCCTGAATCTGCTCGCACCCGCGCTGGCGGAGATCGGCAGGCAGTGGCGGATGGGCGAGGCGAGCCTTCAGGTCGAGCACTTCCTGACCAATCTGGTGCGGCAGCATCTCCTGGCGCTGGACGCGGCGATGCCGCCGCCCTCCCGCAGGGGGCGCGTGCTGCTGGGATGCGGTCCGGACGACTGGCACGAGATGGCTGTGCTAATGCTGTCCCTGTTTTTGCGGCGGCGCGGGTGGGAGGTTGTCTATCTGGGGCAGGCGGTGGGCCTCGACCAAATCGAGGCCGCTCTGGAGTCGATCAAGCCGGATGTCGTCGTGCTGAGCGCCAGCGCCTTCGAGTCGCTCTCCAACCTGCCGGATGCCGCGCGGCTCGTTCAGGAGCAGGCGAACGGTGGCATCACGTTCATGTTCGGCGGAGCGCTGTTCTCCCACATTCCTGACCTTGCCTCGCGTATTCCCGGCGTATACCTGGGCGACTCCCTGCTGGACGCGTTGCAGCGCGTCCACAATCTGCTGGCAGGTAGCTGGAATCCTGTCTCGCAGACCGTGTCCCCCTCCGTCGATGGCGTCCATCACACGGCAAAGGCGATCCGGCGGGCTTACCCTAATCTCGTCGCAAAGCTGGCGGAATCACTCCTCGACGCCGATCTCGTGCCCTCGCCCGCAGCAGCGGTTGATACCGCCGAGGAGAACATGTCCCGGCTGCTGGCTGCCCTCGACCTCGAACTGCCAGAGCTGCTGAGCGCGCCGGAGGAGATCGCCGGGCCTCCGCTGCAGGCACGCGGCGTGCCGGTAGACAGCGTACAGACGCTCTTCGAGGAGGAGCTTGGCCCCGAAACGGTGGCAAATCTCGGCCCTTATCTCGCCAGGCTGTAGGACCAGTGGAGGGTTGGCACACCCCTCTCTCACCGGTATAATTACGAACATCGAAATCTGCTAAATTCGAGCCGGATGCATCCCAGCCTCCGGCTTTGTTTTCAGGTGAGGGGGTGTGAGCATATGCTGCATACACCGGAACAGATCGAGCGGGCGCTGGACCGTGTGCTGCTGCGCGTGCAGAAGCCGGGCCGGTACGTGGGCGGCGAGTTCAACTCGATCCGTAAGGACTGGAGCGGCGTGCCGTTCAAGGTGGCGCTGTGCTTCCCGGATACGTACGAGATCGGGATGCCCAATCTGGGGCTGGCGATCTTCTACGATTTGATCAACCGGCGGTCAGATATGCTGGCCGAGCGTGTTTATCTCCCCTGGGTGGATATGGAATCCGTGATGCGGGAGGAAGGCATCCCGCTGTACTCGCTTGAGACGAAACATCCGGTTGCGGCGTTCGACCTGCTCGCTCTCAGCGTGCCCTACGAGCAGCTTTACACAAACGTGCTGCAAACGCTCGATCTGGCCGGGCTGCCGGTCAGAAGCGTAGATCGCGACGAGACGATGCCGCTCGTCATCGCGGGCGGCCATTCCTGCTACAACCCTGAGCCACTGTCGGACTTTATCGACCTGTTCGTGATCGGCGAGGGCGAGGAGGCCATCGTCGAGATCGCGGAAAAGCTCGACGAGCTAAAGCGAGCCGGAGTTTCGCGCGAGGCCCAGCTTGCCGAACTGGCCCGCGTGGAGGGTGTGTACGTCCCGCGCTTCTACGAGGTCGACTATCATTCCGACGGCTCCATCGCCGGGATGCGTGCCACACACGAGGCAGCCTATCTGCCTGTGCTAAAGCGTATCGTGCCGGTGCTGCCCCCGCCGCTGTCGCGCTTCGTCGTCCCGAACATCGACACGGTGCATAATCGTGTGCCCGTCGAGATCATGCGCGGCTGCACGCGCGGCTGCCGTTTTTGCCATGCGGGGATGGTCACCCGGCCTGTGCGCGAGCGCCGCGTGGAGGAAATTCTGTCTGCCATCGACGCGGCGGTTGCCAGCACCGGGTACGAGGAGATCGCCCTGCTGTCACTCTCGTCGAGCGACTATACCAACGTCGTCGATCTCGTCAATGCGGTCGGCGAGCGATTCGCGGGTCAGAATCTCAGCATCAGCCTGCCGAGCCTGCGCATCGAGTCTGCAAGCCCGGCCCTGATGGAGGCCCTCAAAGACAACAAACGAGGCGGCTTCACCTTCGCACCGGAGGCCGCTACTGAGCGGATGCGGAATATCATCAACAAATATGTGCCCGACCGCGAGGTTCTGGATACCGCTCATGAGGTGTACAAGCGCGGCTGGCGGACCATCAAGCTGTATTTCATGATCGGCCATCCGTCTGAGACGCTCGACGACGTGCAGGCTATCGCCGATCTCTCCCACGCCGTGCTGGCAGAGGGCCGCAAGGTGCATGGCAAACGCGCCAACGTCAACGTCGGCGTCAGCACGTTTATCCCCAAGCCGCATACGCCGTTCCAGTGGGTGCCGATGGACACGCTCGATCAGATCCACGCCAAGCAGGACTTGCTGCGACGTGAAGTGCGTGGGGCCGGGCTGCGCCTGCGCTGGAACGACCCGAAGGAGACGATGCTCGAAGGGCTGCTCAGCCGCGGTGACAGGCGGCTCGGACCCGTCATCCAGCGCGCATGGGAGCTTGGCAGCAGGTTCGATGCGTGGCAGGAGCACTACAAGCACGAGGCGTGGGTTCAGGCGATGGCTGAAAACGGTCTGGACTGGGGTTTTTACACACACCGCCACCGCCCGCATGACGAGGTGTTCCCCTGGGAGCACATCGACGCGGCGGTGAAAAAATCGTTCCTGCTGGAGGATTACCTGATGAGCCAGCAGGGCGATACCCGCATCGACTGCCGTGAGCAGTGTTTCGCGTGCGGCATCCTGCCCAAGTTCGTGGATACGCGCAAGCAGACGCCCGCCGAGGCGTGGAAGTGCCCGCCCGTCAAACCGAGGTCGCAGCGCGGGCGGGGCGGGGACGAGGCGATCATCCCCCTGCACTCGATTGGCGGATGAGCGGCGGATAGCGGACGCCGGGGCGATTGCCGTGTTCACCGAGTCGTGCTACATTGATGCGGGTGGTCGCCCGCGCCGGGGCGGCCCTTTTAAAGGCAAATTCGACATCATGAGCGGGTGGCAACTATGAACGATGCACCGGCTGGTTCATTCAGCACACTGGATGCCCAGACCCTGACCAACTTACTGACCGATCCGCGCCAGCACCCGGAGATTCACAAGCGGGCGTGCAATGCGCTGGCGGACATCAAGCCCGACGAGCGACGCAGCCGTTTGATCAACGTGATGCAGACGATGGTCGGCGAGGCTGGCAAGTACGACACGGACGTGATGATGTCCGTCGTCGATCTGCTGGGCACGGACCCGCACCCGGATGCGACTGTCGCGATGGTCCAGGTGCTTCCAGACGTTCTTTCGACGGCGGTCGAGCATCCCGATGCACTGCCCGCCCCCTTCCGCCAGTACTTTTACAGCGCGTTGATGACGCGCTTTCGTGAGGATGACCTCGCCGCCTGGGCGCGGCTGCTGCCGCAGCTTAAAGCCAAGACGCTGGTCGCGGCCCTGCTCGACCCGGTCGGCGCGCCGCTGGCCGCCATTGAGCCACTCACGTTGATCTCCCGGCTGGACGAGCCGGAGCGCACCCGTGCGCTGATCTCGGCCATCGCCGGGCTTGCCCGCCACGAAACAGGCAGGCCGGTGATCGATGAGGCGGGTATGCTGCTCTCCGAGTCGAGCGATAAGCGCCAGCTGGAGCACGGGGTCGGCCTGCTCGAAGAGCGCTGGCGCGGCGCAAAACGTGCCGGGCGTGAGGTGGAGGCGGCTAATCTCGAAGCCGCGCTGGCGATCATCGACACGCGCCCGCGTTCGGCCTCCGAGCGGCTGATGGGCCGCCGCCCCTGGGTCTCGTGATGATGCTGCTCCCGCCCTGCGTTTGACGATCAAGTCAACCAGACGATGGCCCCCGGACAGACGGATCGACCCCGGCGTGTGCGCTACCGAATCCGCTTCGGTAAGCGCGGCGTCCTGCGCTACACATCCCATCTCGACCTTGCCCGCATCTGGGAGCGCCTGCTGCGCCGGGTAAACGCCCCGCTCGTCTATTCGCAGGGGTTCAACCCCCGGCCACAGATGCAGCTGGCCGCCGCCCTGCCGCTGGGCTTCGAGAGCGTGGCCGAATTGATTGACATCTGGTTGGAGGGGGATGTGCCCCCTCCCGCCGATCTACTCCGGCAGCTCACGCCCGCCGCACCGGAGGGGCTGAACGTCGTGGCTGTCTGGTCGGTTGACCCTGCTGGCCCGGCGCTTCAAACGCTTACCCGCCGCACCACCTATCGCGTTGTCCTGGCTGATTCTTTTTCGCCCGCCGGGCTTCAGGCCCAGACCGTCTCTCTGCTCGCGCGTGAATCCATCCCACACACCCGGCGTAAAAAGGAATTCGACCTGCGCCCGCTCATCGGGCGCATCGACGTGCTGCCCGGCGACCCGCCCGCGCTGTCGATGACGCTGTCCCTCTCACAGGAGCATGGGACGGGCCGCCCGGATGATGTGCTCGACGCGCTGGGGTTTGACCCACTGGCAGCGCGCATTACCCGGACACACATCGATTTCGGGGAGTCCGTAGGGCAACCGATGATCGCTCCGCAAGATTGAATGGTATAATGGATGGCGGTATGTGGGCGGCGCGCGGCCCCGGCTGTGCGGAGCCTGCTCCGTGATAACCTTGTGATCAACCACCAGGCGGAGATAGATGAATAAGCGCGAAAGACTCGAAGCGACAGTTCGCGGCGAAACCGTCGACCGGGTGCCTGTTGCCCTGTGGCGCCATTTCCCCGGAGATGACCAGCGGCCAGGGGACCTGGCAGCGGCTCACATTGAATTTCAGCGCCGTTATGACTGGGATTTTGTGAAGGTTTCCCCCTCCAGTAGTTTCTGCCTCCGGGACTGGGGCGTCGAAGACGTGTGGACGGGCAACACGGAGGGGACGCGTGACTATGTCCGCCGGGTGGTCGAGACGCCTGACGATTGGCTCGCGCTGAAAGTCCTCCCGCCTGAGGAAGGATCGCTGGGCCGCCAGCTTCAATGCCTCGAACTGCTGCACGAGGCTTTCGGCGACGAGGTGCCCTTCATCCAGACGATCTTCAATCCGCTGTCACAGCTTAAGAATCTGGCGGGGCAGGAGCGTCTGACGCTCCACATGCGCCAGAACGCCGGACAGGTCCACCACGCGCTGCAAACCGTCGCCGACACGACGGTGCGCTTTATTCAGGCGGCGAAAAACCGGGGAATCGCGGGCGTGTTTTACGCGGTTCAGCACGCCAGCTACCGGCTGATGAGTGAGGCGGAGTATCAGGTGTTTGGCCGCCCCTACGATCTACAGGTGTTCTCGGCGCTGGAGGGCCTGTGGCTGAACGTGCTTCACCTGCACGGCTCTCACCCGATGTTTCAGCTTGTGTCGGATTACCCCATGCAGATCGTGAACTGGCACGACCGCGAATCCACGCCCGACCTCAAGGCCGGACTGAAACGCATCAAGGGGGCTGCCAGCGGCGGCGTCGACCGGGATGTGCTCCACGCCGACGACCCTGAGCTGGCGCTGGAGCAGGCACGCGATGCTTTCGAGATGACGGGCGGCAGGCGGTGGGTGCTGGGCACCGGCTGCGTGATCCTCGTCACGACGCCGGAGGGCAACATCCGCCGGCTGCGCGCGCTGGCCGACGATCTGACGCCTCTGCCCGAAGAGGAGTAGGGGGCGGCACTCTAGCTAAATAAGAAGCACCCCGCGAGAAGATGCGGGGTGCTTTTCTTTTTCGATATGTCGGAGCGGGCTACTGCCCCGATCCCGGCGAATCGTAGCGCAGGATGGTCCCCGCTTCCGTATCCGCCACGTAGATCGACCCGTCCGGCGCGGCGGCGATCCCGCCCGCGATGCCCATCGTCGTGACCTCGCCGAAGCTGTAGATGTAATCGCCCATGCCGTTGAAGACGATCACCCGTGAGCCGTCCGGATCGGTGACGTACACCCGGCCTTCCGCATCGACGGCGAGATACGGGCGCTCGTTGCTCTCCGCGAACCACGCGTCGACTGGCCACTCCCGAACATAGCCCCCGTCCGGCGAGAAGACCTGAATACGCTGGTTCCACGTGTCGGCCACGTAGAGCAGCCCATCCGGTCCGAAAGCCAGCCCCGACGGTTCGTCGAGCTGGCCTTCCAGCAACCCGCCGCTCCCAATCTGCCGCAAGAAGGCTCCCTCACGGCTGAAGACGAGGATGCGCTTGTTACCCGTATCGGTGAGGAACACCTCGCCCTGCTGGCTGACGGCGATCCCGCGCGGCCCCCAGAAGGCGTACAGGTTGTTCTCGGCGGCCTGATCGACGCCCCAGTTGCGCAGGTACTCGCCGCTGGCCGAATAGGCCAGTATGCGGTGATTCCACGTGTCGGCGACGAACACGCCGCCCTCCGGTCCGACGGCGACATCCCAGGGTTCGTTGAACGCGTCGGGCTGCGGGGCCTGGCCGAAGGTGCCAAGCGAGTCGACCAGATTGCCCTCTGCGTCGAAGATCGCGATCCGGTGGTTGCCGGAGTCGGCCACGTAGATGCGCCCGTCTGGCCCGACGGTCAGCCCGTGCGGGCGGTTGAGCGTGCCCTGCCCAAACACGGCGTCGGGCGTGATGGCGCGGAACCCCTCGACGTAGGGATCGACCGTCTCTGCGATGTCCGCCGCGCCCGCTCCATAATCCCACACCTGCGCAAACACGTCCTTGCGGATATAGACACGCATCCGGTCCGGCACAGGCCACTGGCTCAGCTCGAACGTCGGGCGGCTGCCGTCGCGATATTTGGCGACCGCGTCGGCGTATGCATCGTAGTCCCGGTTGTAGAAGATCTCCCACAACCCGCGCTGAAGCTCTCCATCGTGCAGAATGCCGCCGAACAGGTCGAGCAGTTGGGCGGGTTTGTCGTAGCCGAAATAATCCTGCATCGGCCACCACATCCGTATGTACTCGAATTGGTAGTAGCGATCGCCGATCAGCGCCTCGATCTTCGGCCAGTTGCTCGACCCGGCGAGGATGACCGGCGCATCCCCGATCAGCCCCCGCGACGGCTCCGATCCGTAGTACACGGCGTTGTAGTAGTCGCGCAGATACCACGACATCGGCCACGACACCCGGTCGTCGTAGGCGACCCGCAGGCCGAGTCCATCCGTCGTCTTCAGCGAGATTTCCTCGATCTGGTCCATCACCTCGCCGACCGCGCCGCTGGCGTGGGCGTACACCAGAAACTCCGTCGCCTCGTCATAGCGAATATACGCCGCGCCCCACGCGGATCGCGCCGTGATGAACGCCAGCCACCCCACGCCCAACAGCGCCAGCAGCCGCGTGAACTGCCCCACGCCGACGTGCCGCGCGTGGTGCAGCATCCCGGCGATGACGCCCAGCGTCACGATGATGGCGGCGATCCACACGCCGGTCGCGGAGAGGGCCTCGACCGTGCGCCCGGCCAGCACGTCCTGCTGAAAACGCAGCGGGATGATCGTGTTGCACAGCGGATTGGCGGGCCACAACTGGCAGGCCGGGGCGATCACACGCAGCAGGCTCACGATCAGCACCGGGATCATCAACAGCAGCACCCAGCGATTGTCACGCCACAGGCGTCGCCACCGGATCGACTCGATGAGCCGCCCCGTCGTCCACCCCGCCAGCAGGATCATGGGCGTCGTGAGGTGGGTCGTCAGCCAGGGCATCTTCTCCCCGGCGAGGGTATAGGCGAATAGGTTGATCACCGCCCAGTAGCCGATGAAGGGCAGCACCGGAAAGTGGATCGGCGCGCTGAGGTCCAGCGGCTTGCGAGGCGGGCGCCGGTCCGCCGCAGCGACCGTCGTTTCACTACCCTCTTCTATCCGGCCTCGCGATGCGTCTCCGAGCCATCGTGTCAGCCCCAACACACCGGCAGCGCCGGAAAGAAGCAGTGGCAGGAACTCGTAGAGCGGCACGAGGATCAACAAATAGTAGTACCAGGGTTGCCCGCCGCGCTTGACGCCCTGCTGTTCGAGCCAGTAACCGAGCGAGCCGACGATCCCGGTGCCGATCCCGGCCCCGTTCGTGAACATCGTCGTGAAGAAGAACAGGAACAGCAGCCAGTACGGCCCGCCGATGGCCCACCACCGGCTGCCGAGGAACGCCTCTAGCCAGTCGACCACGTCCGGCTCGACGACGGTCGTGCGCACCTCGCCCTGCGATCCGTCGCCTTCGCCGGGCGGAGCGGCCACCACGACGCGGCGCGGCGCAGGCGGCTTCATGAAATACCCCAGCCCGATGACGGCGCTGGCGATGAACACCGGGAGCACAAACGCGAGGCTGCGGGCGACGCCCTGTTCGGACGTGTCCATCGGGTCGAACCCGGCGTAGTGGATCAGGAATGGGCTGAGCGCGGGCAGGATCAATGTGCCCATCGCGACGGCTACATCAAGCTCAGGGAAGCGCCGCAGATTATGCCACTGGCCCAGCAGCACGGCGGTGATCATGGTCAGGAGCGTGATACCCAGCAGCGCGCTCAGGGCGAGCACGGGCAGACTGAGCGCGGTCACGGGGGCCTCCGCCCCTGCGGCGGCGGTCGATGGATCGACCGGCTCGACGGTGCCCGCCTCAGCTCCCCCGGCTCCTGTTCCCCCGGCCCCTATGCGCTCGTTGACCATCACGCCTGCGAAGGCGACGGCGATGACGACGAACGCGACGAGCGCGACGCTGAACACGCGCCGCCACGTCTCGCGTTCCCAGGGGGCGCGCAGCAGGCGCACGACGAAATAGGCGGTGAGGAAACTGCCGAAGATGGCGATGTAGATGAACGACACCTCTTTCGAGGCGAACAGCACGAGCTGAGCGACCGACAGGACGATCAGGTACTTGAACTGCCGATCCTCGATGTAGCGCCAGATCGCGACCGCCATAACGAGCGCGGCCAGAATGGCCGGGATGTCGTGCCGGATGTAGCGCGAGTAGTACAGGATCAGCGGCGAGATGAGGAAGAAGACGGATGTCGCCAGCGCTCCGATGCGCCCCAGCCAGCGGCGCATCAGGAGCGGGATCAGCACGACCCCCACACCCAGCACCGCCGGGTAAATCCGGGCCGTGAAGTCGTTGTCGCCGAACAGCAGATAGCTGAGCGCCACCGCGTGGAACAGCAGCGGGCCGTGCATCAGCGGCGTGTGCGAATACCCCTCGCCGCGATACAGGTTCCACGAGTAGCGCGTGTGCAGGCTCTCGTCGTGGCTCATCACCCGCGCGCCGAGGTCCCAGAACCGGGTCAGGACGGCGAGCACGAAAATGATGGTATACGCCAGCGCTTCGCCGTCCACGAACAAGAGCTGCGTCATGGCCGCCCTGAGGCGGCTGGGCGCTGATGTGTCCTGCGGCGTTGTGACCGTTACGTCGTCTCTAACCGTCATACCTGTTTCCCAAATCAGCGTGTTTTAGTCGTCTGCACCGGAGGTGGAACCGGCGAGACGATAGGTTCCGCATAGTCAGGGGAGCGGCGCTCCGGGGCCGGGGTCGGCGCTTCTGTGAGGCGGCTTTCCGCGCCTCCTTCGGCAGGCATCACGCCCGCGTCAGACGGTGACGCGTCATTCCCGGCGGGTGAAGGCGGATACAGCGTCGTGTTCAGAGCGGGGGCCGCCGCTGCGACCGTCGTCGAGGCGGGCCGGGCGTATGCCTGCTGGTGCGGCCCGATCATCGACAGCAGGAGCAGCGCGAGGCTCATCAACACGGGCACGAAGACGACCGTCCGCCGCCGGGGTGTGGGCTGGCGGATCGCCCGCCACCACGCGTCGACTCGCGCGGGTCCCGGCGCGGGCAGGTAGCGCAGCGTCAGTTTCATGTCGGATGAAACGCGCGTCTGCTGATCCAGCGCCCTCCTGCACGCCGGGCAGGCGGCCAGATGCGTTCTGACGCGTTTCTCCTGCTCGGCGGAAAGCTCGCCGTCGACGTACCGGATGATCAGGTGTTTGATGTGCCCCATCGGCTTAATCCGTGCTCCACACATGCTCGACGAGCAGATCGCGCTGCCCGTCCAGCAGATCGTACAATGCGTCGTGCGCCAGCCGCACTCGCGACTCGGCGGTTTTCGACGGGCAGCCCAGCACCTCGCCGATCTCGCGGTAAGTCAGGTCCTCGAAGTATCTCAGCACGACGGCCTCTCTCAGCTTAGGCGAGAGCCTGCCCAGCGCCTTGAGCACGATCTCCCGCGTCGTCTGCCGCATGACGGTCGACTCTGGAGTCGGCGCATCGCCTGCCAGCCGCTCCGCCACGTCCGCCAGCCGGACGATGGGCAGCCACTTGCGCCGCCGTTTGTTGCGGCAGCGGCTCATCGTGATGGTGTATAACCACGTCTTAAAGGCGCTTTGTGCGGGGTCGAACCGTTTCAGCGCGCGGAAGGCGTAGGCGAAGCTGTCCTGCACGACCTCCTCGGCGTCCTGCCGGTCGAGCAGCACGCCGTACGCAAGTCGATACAGCGCTCCGACGAAGCGGTGGTAAAGGGCCTCGTACGCCCGCTCCTCCCCGCTCAGCGCCGCCTCGATGAGGTCATTTGTGTTCCGGTCGTCCGCTCCACCGCTCACGCTGACGCGCTCTCCAAACCCGATTCATACCCGGCCAAACATCACCTATTATACACAGCCGCACCGCCGTTTCCTCAGTGCGGCGGATCGCCCTGCTCAGTCGGGCGCTCCCCCGGCCTCGACGAGCCGGTAGATGTCCTCGCGCACCCACAGCACCGCGCGCGCCTCCTCCGGCGGGGTGGGGGCCGTCCGGTAGATCCACCATTTCAGCAGCCCGGCGGCGTCCAGCCCGGTGGGCGACCACTGCCGGGCGATCACGAAGTCCTGCCCCACGTAATCCGCCCCGAAGGCGGGATCCCCCTCGACCAGTGGGGTGACGATCATCGGCACGGCGGTCGCTGGTCCCGGATACGGATCGAAGGCCGCTCCCTCGTAGTCGCGGAACGTCCACACCAGCAGATTCGACGCGTCAGGCTGGACGACCATCGCGGCGGTGTCCTTGTAGCCATACGTCAGATCGGACAGCTCGTGGGCGGTCGCCAGCAGGCGCTCGATTCCCGGCTGCGCGGGTGTGGTGTTGAGCGGCTCGTACGGGCTGGCCGGGCGGGTGAAGGCCAGCGAGGCGCTCTGCCCGCAGGCCAGCGGAACGGCGACGATCAGGGCCGACAGCCCGGTGGCTTTCCACGCGGCGCGCTCATCCCACAGGCTGGCGACCGTCAACCACACGATGACGATCAGCACGATCCACAGCGCGACGAGGATCAGGTCGAGCGGGATGTCGAACGAGCCGGTCAGCGCGTTCTGCGGCACGGCGAACAGGCGCGGCGCGGTCAGGTGATGGGTCAGCGCGGCGAAGGTCATCGCCAGCAGCGCGATGCTGACCACGACATGGATCGCCACCCCCCACGACGGCGCGCTGTGTCGCGCCCCGGCGATGCGGTCCGCCGCCAGCCCGGCCAGCGCTGCGAACGGTACGACCGCCCACAGCGCGTGCTCCGGCTGGCCGCCCCGGTAAAGCAGCAGGAGCAGGCTGGCAGCCAGCGCCCACCCGGCCACGAAGCGCTTCCAGGGGGTGGCGGAGGGCGCGGCCTGCCACGCCCCGGTGATTCCCAGCGCGAGCAGCAGCGGCTCGTAGAAGGCGAACACGAGCAGCGGCGAGGCCGCCCCCGGTGTGGCGCTCACGAACCCCGCCAGAAACCGCGTTAGCTGATCCGCCGCGAGGCCCAGCCCGCCCGGCACGGCGAAATACAGCGTGGCGATCAGGGCCAGCGCTCCGGCGAACCCGGCGGCAGCGGTCGGCCAGGGCACGGCTCGCGCCGCCCCTCGCAGCCCGCCGGGCGTGATGGCCCCTTCTTCGTCGGTGACGAGCGCGAACAGCCAGCCCAGCGCCACGCCGATCGCGATCAGGAACGCGGCCCCGTCTGCCAGCCAGGCCACCGCCAGCGCCGCCCCAAAAACGATCGGGGCCCAGCGGCGGCGGGCGGCCTGATAGGTCAGGTAGCGGTCGGCGGCGGCCAGCGCGGCGAGCATCGCCAGCATAGCAAGCCCGCTCCCCACCGCCCGCCGGGATGCGAACACCGCGACCGGCGAGAGCGCCAGCCACGCGGCCATGACGAGCGTCGGAATCTGGCCCAGCCGCCTGCGGAACGCCAGCGGCATACACACGAGGGCCATCCCGCCCAGCGCGGGCAGCAGGCGGACCGCCGCATTCGTCGCCCCGGTGAGCGTCATGATCAACGCCACGCCGGAGACGATCAGCGGGCTGCTGATGGACTGTGCGTCCGCCAGCGCCGGGCGCAGCACGCCCAGCGCGGCGAGCGCGTTACCCGTTTCGGCCCCGTTCAACGGCGTGTCGCCGAGGTGCGCGAGCCTGAGCGCCGCCCCGGCGGCCAGCAGCAGGCCGTAGATCACGACCTCGACGGGTACGGCGAACAGCCGGACATTCAGGGGGCGGGAGTCGCTGCGGGCCGTCATGGCCGGGCCTCCATGCTCGTGAGATCGGCGCGGTAGATCGTGACGCCCTCATCCGCGTAGACGGGCGTCAGGAACTCGTCGAACTTCGCCAGCCCGGCGGGCGACGCGTATTCGGGGTTCCGCTCCAGCGCGCCGACGAAGACGTACGTCACGCCGTAGCGCGCCAGCAGGTCCTCGGCGCGCTCGACGCTGCGCGTGTTGTAGATTTCCTGCACGTCCTGCTCGCGCGTGCCCGCGACATCCGCGTAGCGTTCTCCGCGCCACTGCCGCTCGTGGTTCGGCCAGCCCAGCAGCGTCGGGATGCCCGTCGCGCTCGACACGCGCCCGTACTGGCTGTACGCGCCCCCCACCGCCTCCAGCACGACGGCGTCCGGCGGCGCGTTCTCCTGAAGCCACCGGATGCCGCGATAGTCGCCGGGATAATATGTCTCCATGTAGGCGATGCCGTCCAGCGTCGGCGTCCAACTGTCACCCGCTGCAAAACCATTCGCCTTGCTGGGGATGGCGAGCGCTGGATAGACGAGTCCGGCGAGAACGAGGACGATCAACACGGCGGCGAACGCCCCGCGCGCGGCGATGGACGGCGCTTCGAGCAGCACCGCCGCCCCGTATGCCGCCGCCACCGCCCACACGATCCACGCGGCGTAGTAGAATTTAAAGATCGTATTCAGGCGTTGGCCGAAGTTATCTCGCAGATACAGGAACTCCGGTCCCAGCGTCAGCAGCGCGCCGGTCAGGATCAACACGAACACAAACCCCGTCGAGGCCGGGTAGGGGGGTGAATGAACCGCTCGCGTGTCGTCATCGGTGGAGCCGACCGGTTGGGTCAGCGTCGCCGCAAGCGTGGTTGCGATGAGCAAGCCGAGCGCAATCGGGGTCAGGGGGTGGGTGAGGCGGTGGCGCAGGACGGCCCCGGCAGCCGCTCCGGCGTCGGGCGCGCCCGTGCTGCTCAGCACGAAAGCCGCCGCCTCCGGGCTGGTCCGCAGCGCCGCAATGCTCAACCCGGCGGCGAGTACGATGATCCCGGCGAGCAGGGAGAGCGCCAGCATCAACCCTGTGCGCCAGTCGGCGCGGCGCATCCCTGTGAGCCGGAGGGCCTCTCGCATCACAAACCATACACAGATCACGAGCAGCGGCCCGAACATCACGAACAGCTGGTGGAAGCGCGTGGCGAAGATCGCATTAGGCAGCACGCCCCCGGCCTGCGACCCGAAGCTGATCAACCAGGGCAGGTAGGCGATCAGGCCCAGCGCCCCGGTGGCGATGCCCGTCCCTATTGGGGCGAGCACGTCGACCGGATCGAACCAGCCCCGCTCCCTGATGCGCCGCACGACGAGCGCCCCCACCAGCACGAACAGGTAGATCGGCAGGTCCCACGTATTCAGGAAGGCGAGGCCGCCGAACACGAGCACGTACAGCGTGAGACGCGCCGGGCGCAGCCCCGATTCACGCTCCGGTGCTTCCGGCTCGCGCGGGGTGGCGGCGTGCAGCGCCAGTCCCAGCGCGGCCATCACGAAGGGCAGCGCCAGCACGTGGGGGTGCATGTCCCCCAGCAAAAAGCTGAAAAATGGGAACTCGTCGATGGGCTGAAGGCCGATCGACGCGCCCAGCACGTCGCGGTCGTGGATCACGCGCGAGGCCCGCCACCACCACCAGTTTCGCCATGTCGAGGTCGGCCAGAGTGCGCCCCCGGCAGGCGTGTTCAGGTCGAGGATGTCCAGCCACGCCCAGAAGCGTGCCCCAAATGCGGGCAGCGCGCGGAGCAGTTCGAGCAGCCCGGCGAGGTTGCCCATAACCCCCACGAACAGCGGCGCGAGCAGCGCCCCGTGCGCATCGTGGGCCGGAGTCCGGTCGTCCGAGCGCGCGGCAAGCAAATTGTAGACCAGCCCGAAGGCCCCCAGCAGCGTCAGCGCGAACAGCAGCGTGTTGCCCAGGTTGAAGGCGACGGCGGAGGCCGTCCCGCCGAGGTCGGCCAGCATCCCGATCAACACGTAGCCGAAGTAGTAGTAGCTGATGGCGTAGCCCGCCAGCCAGGGATCGCGCGGCGGCAGGTTCGGGCTGAGCCGGAAGCCGTTCAGGAAGGCCAGCTCCATCGGCTTCTCTGTTCCGAGGATGTCCGGGTTGAAGCTGCGGAAGATCGCCCAGCCGAAAAACGCCACCGCGAAAAGCGCCTCTGCCGTCAGGATGGGCGCGCGGTTGGCCTTCAGCCAGCCGGATAGATCGGGGCGCTCCGGCCCGCGCGTCACCGCCCAGACGACTGCCCCACCTACGAGCAGCGCGGCGAACAGGATGCCGCCCACCGAATTGCGGAGCAGCCCCAGCGTGCCCGGCAGCCAGTAAGCGTAACCGATTAGCAGCAGGCCGACGGCCCGGCTGAACGTGTAACCCCGATCTGGCAGCCGGGGCAGCAGACGGAAAAGCAGCGGCCACGCCAGCCACCCTATCGCGCTGATGATCACGTACCAGATCAATGTGTCGATCATGAGGCCGGTCCGCCGCTCCCCACTACGCGGTAGATGGTGGTATTCTTCCGGTTATAGATGATCTCGAGCGTCCCCTGCCGGGCCAGTGCATCGAATTTCTCCAGCCCCACCGGCTGGTAATAGGCGCGTTCGAGCGCCCCGACGACGATCAGGTCGATGTCGTAAAGGTCGATCAGCCGGAGGGCGTCCTCGGGGTTCGGCGTGTCGTAGAGATAGTTGACGGTCTGGATGCGGGCCAGCACGTCGACGGCCTGCGGCGGGCGCTGCTGGCGCTGGTGCCAGTTCCATCCGACCAGCGTCGGGAAGCCAGTGTATACGCTGAAGCGCTTCCCCCACAAATATTCCCGCGCGGCCTCCCCTTCCAGCACGACCGGACGATCCGTGATGGTATCCTGCATCCAGCGCAGCGCGTCGTAATCGCCCGCCAGTGAGAAGGTCTGCCCGTTCTCCCACTCCTCGACGTAGGGCATGTAGGCCATTCCGTCGAGGGTATGGGGTGCATCGGGGCTCCAGCGATCGAGCACCTTCGCGCGGGTCGCTACCAGCGGGTAAAGCGCGGCCAGCGTCACGAGCGCAGCCAGCACCGCCGTCCAGGGCGTGCGCACTTCGTCGGACGCACGCATCAGCGCGGGCAGCAGCCAGCCCAGCGCCGCGCCGCTGACGATGGCGAGCAGCAGCCATACCTGCAAATAGAACTTGAACACGGTGTTCATCCGGGAAAGGTCGCCCGCCAGCGCGATCACCTCGACGATCAGCGTCAGCGCGAGCGCCCCGATGATCGCGATGAGCGCGAGGCGCTTCTCCACCGGCAGGCCGGGCCGAAAGAACAGGATGAGCGACAGCGCCATCAGCGGGATCGCGATGACGGCCACCGGCGACGCCTGCGATGCGGCCAATGCCGTGACCCCGCCCAGGACGGCAGCGCCCAGCGCCAGCGGCATCACGGAACGGCGGTTAATCGTCTGCAACGTCTGCCACGTTTCCCACAAAAGCCACGATCCGGTGATGAATAAGAACAGGCCGAGAATGTCGAGATAGGCCCACAACCGCGTTCTCGAGCCTTCCCACGCGATCACCTGATCGTAGCCAAGCTGGTACGTCAGGATGTAGGGCAGGAAGAACAGCGCCGTCAGCCCGGCGAGCAGCGCCGCCTGCGCCCCCACGCCGAGCATCACCCCCCAGGGCGAAACCCCGCCTGATACATCGTCCGGGGATGCGCGCATCCGCATGATGGCTAATCCGGCGGCGAATCCTGCCGCTGCCCCGGCGAGCGCCCCGATCACACCCGGCAGCAGGCCGGAGCCGCTGCTCATTCCCAGCGCAAAGAGCAGACCGCCCCCCAGCCCGGCCCCGATCCCGGCGGCGCCTATCGCGGGCAGCAGCCAGTCATCGGCCCGCTGTTTGACGTTTGTCAGGACGATCGCCGCCACGCCCAGCAGCAGGTAGGTCGGGTAATCCCACGTATTGGTGGGCCGCAGCGCCCCGATGACCAGTGCGCCGACCGCGATCTGCCCGACGCGGCGCCAGAGCGTGGCGTCGGATTCCGGGCCGCGCACCAGCCCGACGCACCAGTTGATCGCCAGCAGCGTGAGCGGGAAGGCGATCATGTGGGCGTGCAGATCGGCGTACAGGAACGTGAAGAACGGGAACTCCGTGATCGGCCCGACCTCGGTCGGCATTCCCAGCGCGTCGATGGGCACCGGGATGACGCGCGTCGCGTTCCAGTACCACTCACCCAGCCCGACGGGCAGTATGCGGTTCTCGCGGAAGCTGAGCGCGATGCCCCGCATCACGTTGTTGACGTTCGGGATCAGGTTCAGCGCCCATTCGGGCTGTCCGCTGCCCAGTTCGGCGAAACCCCACAGCGCCGTGCGGATCTCGTCCAGGTTGCCCAGTACGACGGCCAGCAGCAGCGCGGCGGTCCCCGCCGCATAAGGCAGCCACCAGCGATGCGTGCTCTCCCCATCGCGCGGCGCGACGAGGTTAAACGCCGCCGAGAAGGCCGCACCCCCGGTCAGCGCGAACAGCGTGGGCACAGCGAGGTTGTAGCCGACCGTCGTCGGGATGCCGAGCAGCTTGAACGGGATGCCGATCAGCACGAAGCCGAAGTAGTAGTAATTGATCGTCTCGCCCGCAAACCAGGGGTCGTAGGGCGGGAAAAAGCGCGAGCGCAGCACCGCGTTGAGATAGGCGAGGTCCATTGGCTTCTCGCCGCCGAAGGCCGGGTGCCACAGGTCAGGGTTGCCCAGCCGGATCAGCACGAAGGCCAGATACAGCGCCGCCAGCAGCGCCTCGACGAACAGGATGTGCCGGACGTTGGCCCGCAGCCACCCGGTAAACGCATCGCGCCGCCGCCACACGACCGTCACCGAGACGGCGAAGACCACGACCAGCGCGAGTGCGATGCCCCATCCCGTCCAGGGCACGATCCGCACGCTGGCGAGCAGCCACGACAGCCACGCCGCCGCCAGCAGCGAGAAAATGCGCCCCAGCGCGTAGCCCCGATCCGGCAGGCCGGGGAACAGCGTCCACAGGATCGGGTAGCCCATCCACCCGATCGCGGCGATGAGCGCCCACCATACGAGGACCGCGAACGGCTGCGCCCGCGAGTAGATGTCCGTGCGGGTGGGGTTGTACTGCGTCTCCCCGGTTCCGACGAGCGGATCCATGAACGAGAGGATCGGCGTCTCGTTCGGGCGGGGTGGGGGGATGGGAAGCTGTGCAGGGCGCCCGCGCGAATCGGGGGCGACGGCGGCCACGACGCCCTCCAGGTCGACGCTCTCCAGTACGGCGGCGGTGCGCGCCGGATCGTAAGCCTCCGTTTTGCGGAAAATCATGACGCGTGGGTGATCGTAGACCGTCCAGGCTTCCTCGAATCCGCCGTCGCTGAACTCGACCGGGCCGGTGTTGGGCCGTGACGAGAAATCCGCGATGCGCTCGAAACCCAGCTCCCCGCTGAACAACGCATCGTAATAGGCCAGCGTCATCGGCCAGCGCTGCGGATTGCGCCGCAGGGAGTCGTAGAAGCGGTTGCTTGAGATCGTCAGGTAATCCGTGTGATCAAGGATGTACTGCATCCGCGCCCGCTTGTCCGGCACGTCGCCCCACGCCATGTTGAGTTCGAGCGGCTGGTAGAGCGCCCCCCAGACGTTGTATCCGGCCTGCTGGAGCGGCACGGGGTCGTCCCATTCGCCCTCGGTGGCGACCGTCGCCCCGGCCAGCACGAGCGGCCCCACCGCGTCCGGCTCAAGCGTCAGTGTGTACAGCTCGCCCTCATTGAGCGCCAGCGCCGGGATGTCGACCTCGTACGCCTCCCCGCGCGGATCATCCTCCGGCGCGAAGTCGCCTGTGATGGATCGCTCGGCCAGCATGACAAGGCTGTCGGGCCGGATTTGCAGCAGGGAGACGGTCAGCGTTTGCTCGTCTGACAGACCCGCCGGATCGACCACATGATTGAGCCGGATGCCCGTCAGCTTGCCGCTGAACGGCATCTCGAACTGCACCCGGCTCGGCGCTCCCGGCGATAGATACGAGGTCTGGATCGGCGGCTGGGTGGGGTCCTCATCGGCCAGCGGATCGAGGCTCGGCCACGTGTTCAGGAAGCCGACCTGATACGTGCGCGGCCCATCGGGCGTGTCGAACAGCAGCGTCACGTCCCCCGGCAGGTACTCGACCACCCAGCGCGACGCAGCGACCCGCGTGTTTGGCCGCGTGTAGATACGCGATACGGCGTATCCCCACCCGACTCCGCCCGCGACGACGACCGCGCCGATCCCCACGACCGCCAGCCGCGACCAGTGCCACCTCGGCGCGTGGTGGGACTCGATCAGCGCCCCGATCCGGTCCCACGCCGTGACGAGCGCCCACGCGGCCAGTACCAGCAGGGAGGGATAGATCGGCAGGAAGTACCGCATCGTCGTCACCCAGCCGATGCCCTGCCACGTGAACAGCAGCGCAATCCACGTCACCGGCAGCAGCAGCCGCCCGGCGAGACGGCCCCCCCGCCCGATCTCCCACACCGCCCACGCGGCGGCCAGCCACGCGAAGACGCCCAGCGGCCAGCCCATGCCCACGCCGACCATGTTCACCCACGGAAAGACAAGCGGAATCCGCTTGCCCCACTGGTGGTTGGGCGGGATGTCGGCGTAGCCGCTGACCTGTATACGAATCTCCCGCATCTGGCGCAGCCACTCCGGGTTTGGCGCGAAGCCAAACGGCCTGCCGATGGCCCCCAGCAGCGCGGCCCCGTTCCCGAACTCCGCCGGTTCGATGGGGACGTACGTGCCGGAGGGCTGAAAGGCGTAAGGCTGCGCCACGCGGAACGCGAGCACGGTCACGATCCCCGCCGCGACGATCCCGAAAACTCCCCGCACGAGCGGCGCGGTGATGTCGGCGGTCCGTGCGCCCGCCTCCCTATCCCCCACCACGCCGACCTCGCGGGCCGCGCGCAGGCCGGTCGCGAGGATCAGGATCAGCGCCAGCGGTGCGATGGTCAGCTTGCTCGCCATCCCCATGCCGAGCATCAGGCCGAACAGCACGTAGTCGGGCCAGCGGTGCTTATCGAGCGTCCGCGCGGCGAACAAAAAGGCCGCCGCGCCGAACAGGTTGACAAACGTATCGACCGTGTAGAAATGCGACTGCTGGATGGGGAAGGCCGCCATCGCGTACAGCAGCGACGCCAGCACGCCGGCCCGCCAGTCGAACAGCCGCCGCGCGATCAGGAACACGAGCAGCACAGTGATCAGGTCGGCCAGCGCCGCGAGGTGACGCCCCACGAGGTAAATCGTGTACAGCGAGGTTTTCCCCAGCGCCTCGCCGACGATGCGCGTCACGATGACGGGCAGCGTGCCGTACACGTACAGCGCGTAGGGCGGCCCGACGTTGTTCGGGTTGAGCGTCGAGTTGAACGTGTCGAAGTAGGCGGCCAGCGAATCGACTGGCCGCATGTCGGCGGTGACCATCGCAAGGAACCGGCCATCGGGGTGCAGCAGCACGCCGTCATCCCAGTTCAGCCCGCCGAAGCGAAAGATCGCGGCGAGCACCAGGATGACGGCCATCGCGCCAGCGGCGAGCAGCCAGCCGCGTGCGGCGCTGACCGGGGTTTCTATGGCTTCACCCCTGTGGGTGATTGGGTAGCGGTCGGCGGATGCTTTCTGAGTCAACCGTCACACCATCGTCGTTTCAAAGCGGGCTGCGACGTGCTAAATGGCCCGCGCGCTTGCCTTGGGCGGATACATCCAGTGATTATACACAACCGGGGGTGAGAATCCTCACAGGAAGGTGGCCTCCAGCCGTCGAAAAACGCCCGGCGCGCCTATTCCTCACGGACGACGAACAGCCGGAACTCCCGGCCCGGTAGCTGGCTGTCGTAGGTGGTGACCTCACCCTGCGGGAAATACTGGCGGAGCAGGTCCAGCGCCTCGTCATCCTCCGGGTGGAGGATGAACACGAGGGGCCGCACGGCGAAGCGGTCGGGGTAGCCCAGCAGGTACGAGCGCAGCATCGTCACGTCGACCAGCGCGTTGCTGAACGTGATATCCCCTGCCTCGATGCCGATGGCCCGGTAATCGTGCCAGTGCGGCCAGCCTTGCAGCCACACGCCGTCCATCGGCGCATCCGGCCCGATCACCCCTCGCACGGCAGCCGCGACCTCGCTGGGGTTCAGCGCCGCGCCCCGGTACGATGTATCGTATTCGCGGAAATACGCGGTGAAGTTCAATCCCATCGAACCGGCCATCAGCGCGGCGATCAGCACCCCGGCCAGCGTCGATCCCTCCACGCGCCCGAAAACCCCCGCCCACCGCTGCCGGATCAACGCCAGCGGCCACGCCGCGAGGATGTAGGCCAGCGGCAGCACGGCGCTGGCGCGGGTCGTGCTCGGATTCTCGATGGGGAAGGCGATCGCGAGCGCCGACGGCAGCAGCATGATCAGCCCGGCGATGGGCACGAGCAGGTCCTCTGGCCGCCGCCGCACGATGATCCGCACCGCCCATGCGATAACGCCCAGCACGAACAGCGCCCCGGCTACCCGGTCGAGCACCGGCTTGCCGGGGATCGCGCTGATCCACGCCGCGTCGCCCCGCACGTTGAACATGCCCAGCGCATCGCGGTAGTTGTCGACGAATACCTCAACCGGGCTGCCCTCGATGGCCTGCTCGCTGGAGGTCGTGCGGTTGATGACGCGGTTCCACATCTCGTTCGGGTAATCGTGCCATACGCGCAGCATCGGTACGAAGATGGCGAGCGCGATCACGCTCGCGAACGCGAGGTTGAGCGCCTGCCGCGCAGCGTCGGTCGCCGGTCCGAGCTTGCGATGCGCCAAGCCCGCCCCGGCGGCAATAAGGAAGGCAGCGACCGCCACCAGCGGGGCCAGCCGCATCGCCTGATAGGCGTACACGCCGACACCCAGCCACACCCCGGTCCACAGCCACGCCCGGCGCGACCCGGTGCGTATGGCCCGTATCAGCGTGATGAGCACCAGCCCGAACGCGAGCGGTGTCAGCACGATACGCAGGGCCAGCCGCGAGAGCACGACGTGCCACCAGCTCATCGCGACCAGCCCGGCAGCCAGCAGCCCGGTTTCCCGGTCGACCAGCTCCCGCCCCAGCGCGACGATCACCGGGATCAGCGCCAGCCCCTCCAGCACGGAGACGAGCTTCAGCGTCATGAACGACATCCCCGTGCCAAACAGGTTCGCGGCCAGCGCGACGAGGTAAAACTGGATCGCCTCCCGTCCCCCATTCCGTGTGAAGAAGACGTGGTAGATGCCCTGCGACACGTCGTAGGAGTCCAGCAGCTTCTCGACGTGGTCGCTCGTCATCTCGACGGGAACGGCATCCAGCCGGTAAAAACGGAAGAAGGCCGCCACCAGCATGATCGCGATGAACGCGATGGCAGGAGCGGACCTGATCTTCACCCGCTCGCGGATCGCCCCCGGCGCATGTCGCAGCCACGCGATCCAATTCTGCACTAACTCGCGCGGTGACCGCTCCGCCAGCCCGATCATCCACAGGCCGGTGCTCAGCAGCCACGCGATCACGCCTGGCAGGGTGAACGTGTTGTTCGCCGTCAGGAGGTAGGCCATGACTGACAGGGGGAGCGCCAGCCCCAGCGCGGCAATGCGTTCATACGCCAGGGCCGACCCGCGCGGGGCCGCCTCTCGCTCCGGCGGCGCGCCGACCTCTCCCCGCGCCACCAGCGGTAGATAGACGGTGAGCAGCAGCGCCAGCCAGCCCATCCCCGCCAGCGTATACAGCGTCGCGGCCAGCCCCGGCGCGCCCCCCCGCGCCAGTGTCGACTGCGCGAGGTAGGCGACGAGCAGCACGCCGATGGTTCCCACCCCGGCGGCAAGCATCCGCCCCGGCGACGCCTCGCCCTCACCGTGATCGCCCGCTTCCGCCGGGAGCGGGGCAGCGGCGCGGCGCAGCGGCGCGGGCATCCGCAGGACCGGGATCAGCGGCGTCGAGTCGATCGGCGTCTCCGCCGCCTGCGGGGCGAACAGCGCGCCCAGCACGTCCCTGAGCGTGATCGGGGTGCTCTCCGCCTGCCCGTCGGCGTTCTCCGGCGGCGCGGTCTGTTCCTGCATGGGGGAGGGGGGCTGCTTATCCATGTGTCTGCTTGCGGGCCAGTATGCACAGGTTGACGGTCGCCCGGCCCGGCGGCTCGTCCATGACGTTCTTGCGGTCGAACCACTCGAACAGCCGCAGCCCGACGTTCACCGGGTTCAGCGCCGAGCCGCGCTGCCCGGTTACGTCGTGGCGGTTGGCGGCCTGCGCTATCCCGCCGGGCAGCATCCCGGCTTCGAGCGCCGTCTTGCCGAATCCGTACACGATGTTGTGGATGAACGGGAAGGCGTGGTGTGTGAAGGCCCGCTCCTCGACCACTTCAAGCCCAGCCTCTGTCACCGCCCGGCGCAGCGCGTCCGGCGTGTACAGCCGCAGGTGGTTGGCCCATATCCCCGCTAACACGCCGTGCTGAATATGCGTCTGCAATAGGGCTTCCAGCGAGCGGTTGATGGGATCCCACCAGAACGGGTAATTGGCATTCGGCACGGTAATGGCGATCACCCCACCCGGTTTTAATACGCGTTTCAGCGCGCGCAGCGCCTCCACGTCATCCGGCACGTGTTCCAGCACTTCTGACAGGATGATTTTGTCGAACGCCGCGTCGGGGAAGGGCGGCGCGTACAGGCTGCCGCTGGCGAGTGTGATGGTTTCCAGCGGGCCGAGCGCAGCGCGGGCGATGCGTAAATAGTCATGTTCGAGTTCCAGCCCGGCCAGCCGCGCGCCGCACGCCTCACGCAGAAACTGCAGGTAGAAACCCCGCCCGCTGCCCGCGTCGAGGATGGCGTCCCCATCCTGCGGATCGAGCCACTCGAAGATCGTGCGCACGCGGCGGCGGAAGGCCATATCCGCCTCATTGCGCACCAGCCGGTCGACGAGGTCCGGATCTGTCATCGGCGGTTTGGATGGTTGGCCGCGTCGCGCAGCAGCGCCTCGTAGCGGTCGACAGTCTGGTTGATGCCGAACACTGCGTCGATGACGCTCAGCGGTTTGGCGTACTGCTCAGGGTCGGCCAGCACGCGGTTGATGCCCTCACCCATCGCCTGTGGGTCGCCCGGCGGGACGATCTCGCCCATGCCCGTCTTCTGCACGACGACCCGCGCGCCGGGGATGTCCGTCGCGACGACCGGCGTGCCGCAGCGCATCGCCTCGACCTGCACCAGCGCGAAGCACTCCGTGTCGCTGGGCAGCGCCAGCACGTCGACCGCCCCGTAGAAGTCGGCCAATGTCTGCGCGTCCTCGATCAGGCCGAGAAAGACGAGATCATCCTCATACTGCTTGATGAGGTCGCGGTTGCGCTCGTAGAAGTTCTCGTACTGGATGATGTGCTGCCCGGCGAACACGATCCGCGCGCCGGGGTGCTGCGCGTGGATCGCCGGCAGCGCCCGGATCAGCACGTCGGGGCGTTTCTCCTCGACGAACCGCCCTGCGTAGCCGATCAGCTTCGTCCCACTCCCGTTCCCCGTCCATTCCGCGCGCAGCTCCTCGACGTGGCGCGGATTGGGCGTGGGGACTGCAATCGGCGGGTGGACGGGCGTCGTCTTGTCGCGGAACGGCGCGATGTAGGTCGAGTGGTCGGCGTAGTCCTGGCTGTAGGCGATGATGTGATTCGCCGTCCGGCCCGCCGTCTTGTAAAGCTGGAAGGTCGTCCACTGGATGAAACGGTTGAGCGCGCCTTCGGGCAGGATCAGGTCACCGTGATGCGTGATGACGAGCCCCTTGTTCAGCAGCCGGGCGTATGCGGCGTAGACGAACGTCTCCAGCGTCGGGACGTGCAAACTGACCACGTCGTGCATCTGGGTCAGCCGGAAAGCCGCCCAGGGGTAGGCGGGCATGATCATCCCGCGCGAGATGCGTACCGGCGCCCACAGCCGGATCACCCGCACGCCGTTGATCACCTCTTCGTCGCGCGGCAGGCTGAGATCGTACCGTGCGGTGACGACCGTCACCTCGTGGCCCCGCGCGGCGAGCGCCTCCGCGACGCGCTGCACGTGCAGCGTCAGGCCAGTGCGGTGCGGTAGATAATATTGGAGCGCCATCAGAATTTTCAGCGGCTTCTCGTTCATGGTCGCGACGCATCACCCCTGTCGGTTGAGGAATAAGGGGGGCGGCCCCGCCCATCCGCCGGGGGCGCGGCGGCGCGATAGATGCTCAGGATGCCCGTGCTGAACCACGCGCCGAGCGCCGCCCCGAACGTGTTGAGCAGCAGATCGTCGGTGGCGATCACACGCCCCGGAATCCAGATTTGCGCGATCTCGAACGTGAGGCTGAGCGCCAGTCCCAGCAGCGTCGCCTTCAGCCACGGGCGCGAGTGGTGGCGCAGCGCCACGAGCACGGCAGCCCCGAACGGGATGAATATCACGACGTTTCCCACGCCGTCGATCAGAAAATTTTGCAGCCAGTGGCGGCGCGACATACAGTGCGCGATCATGCACAGCGTGTTGCTGATCTTCTCCGTGAACGGGACAATTTGGATGCGGCTGCTGCCGTGTACCGACCCGGTGTGTCCCAGCGTGATCCACGCGAGCACCAGCGTGATACCCCCGGTGACGATCCAGGGGACGACCCCGCTCCGGTTTTTGATAGCCATAGGATTCGCCGTCCTCATCTCAACCCTGCTCTGGCGTGCGATTCGCCGTCGCCGCCGACGCCGTCGCGCAGTGTACGTGCCTCCTGCGCGACCTGCCGGAACGTCACGCCCTCGCGCATCAGGCCAAGCAGGCCCAGCGCGCTCGTGACTAAGAAGTTCAGGGCGTGCAGCGTGAAGGCGTAGCTGCGGCTCACGTCGAGGTTTCGCCCCACGATGCCCAGCACGCCGATCACAGCCGCCTCGAACGGTCCGACGCCTGACGGGGCCGCCGGAATCGTCACGCCCAGTCCCGCCGCCGCGACGGCGAGCATTCCCTCGATCAGTCGCGCATCCCCCCAGAAGGCGAGCAGCAGCAGCCACGCCGATATGCCGGAAACCAGCCACGCGATGGCTGACGCGCCCAGCCCCAGCCCGAACGTGCGCGGATCGGAGACGCCGCCCAGCCCCTCGATGAACGGCTGCAAAAGCCCTCTGCTTCTTTCGGCGTCGAGGCCCGGCGCGAGGCTCAGGATGCGGCTGCCCACGCTCAGCGCCGGGTCAGGGAATCGCGCCGTGAGGGCCAGCACAATGATCCCCACCAGCGCGCCGCCGCCCATCACGATCCCCGCTGTGATCGCCCACTGCGGCAGGGGCAGGATCAGCAGCGAGAGGCCGAGCAGCCCGGCGACGCATACCATGTCGAACAACCGCTCGACGACGATGGTTGACAGCGCACTCGCGAAGCGCATGTGCGGTCTGCGCCCGGCCAGCAGCGCACGAACGAATTCCCCCAGCCGGGCAGGCAGCACATTGTTGAACAAGAAGCCGATGTTGAACAGCCAGAAGGCGTCGACGGCGGTAAGGCGGTGTTCGGTGAGGATGCTCCAGCGGAATCCGCGCAGCCCGATCGTGATCACCAGCGCGATTCCGGCCAGTACGACGTAGCCGTAACGTGCCGTGCGGAGTGCCGCGCCGACTGCCGCGAGGTTCGCCCGGCGCAGCGCCAGATAGGTGAACACCCCGCTGATAAGGACTCCGAGTGCAACCGGCTGCCAGCGCTTCATAATCCGCCATTATCGAACAAAAACGGGGCCACAGCGCCCCGCGCGGGCCGGAGTATACCATGCGCGCAAATCAGCGGCAATCCGCCTGCGACACGTGCGATCCGGCATGACCATCACTTGGTGAAATTTGCCTTCATCGCATAAGCTATAGATATGAGTCAGGATCGCTTGGGGATGGGCATCGAGGCGCTGCGCGCGGGTGACAAACGACGCGCGCGCCGCCTGCTGAGCCAGGTCGTTAACGAGAACCCGGACAACGTCGCGGCGTGGTGGTTCCTTTCGGCGGCGATGGAGACCGCCGAACAGCGCATCGAGTGTCTGCATCACGTGCTCCGGCTGCGGCCCGATCACGCCGAGGCGCGGGCGCTTCTCCGGCAGCTTGAACACCGGGTTGCCCACGTCACGCCGCCGGAGGGCGTCGAGCGCCCCATGCTGGACGTGCGGGAGAACACGCGAGGCGATCTCGTCCCGGTGCCGGAGGGCGAATGGCTGCCCGAAGCGGACGAACCTGGCCCGGAACCGGGCGCAGGCGATTCCACCGTCCTCGCGGTGGCGACGGCGGTCGCCCTGCTCGCCATCGTCGTGACGGTGATCCTCACCTGGACCGGTTCAGCGGGAGTATTCGGCATACAGGGCCCGGAGCTTGAGCCTACCGAGCGCGTGTTGAGCTTCGACGTGCGCGCCTGCGCGCATTCGTCTGACGGGCAGACCCGCCTCGTGTTCGTCAACAACACGGGCGTGACGCTGGACGTGATGGAGGGCGCGGAGGGCCGCGAGCGGCGTGTGCTGACCCTCGGCCCGGATGCGCAGGGGGCGGTTGACGCGCTGGCCGGAAGCCCGGTGCGCTACTCGATTGAAACGCGGGCGCAGGGCATGATCGGGAGCGGCGGGCTGATCGAGGTTCCCGCCGGGAACGAGTGCCGCGTGCCCATTCAGTGACGATCCAAGTGCAGCCACATTAATCCTGATGGAAAAAGCTGCACTTACAGGCAATCACAAGGGAGTGACACTCGTCACGACTTCTGTGATTGCGCTTAGAGGGAATTCGACATGGCGATACGGGTGATCAGCGGGACGGCGAAGGGACGTAAACTGAAGATGGTTCCCGGCGACAGCACGCGCCCCGTCCGCGACATTGTCAAAGAGAGCCTGTTCAACATTCTGGGCGAATGGGTGCGGGGCAGCCGCTGGCTCGATCTTTTCGCGGGAACGGGCGGCATCGGGATCGAGGCGCTGAGCCGGGGTGCCGAGTACTGCCTGTTTCTCGACACGAGCCGGGACGCCGTCCGCACGATCTACGAGAACCTGGAGATCACCGATCTCGCCGAGAACGCCGAGGTCCGCCGGTTGGACGCGTTCGACTACCTGAGCGGCGAGCCGGACGAGGCGGCCCGCTATGAGGTCATCTACGTCGCGCCGCCCCAGTATAAGGACATCTGGGTGAAGGTGCTCCGGCAGTTAGACGCTCAGCCCACGTGGCTTTACCCGGATGGTATCGTCGTCATACAGATCGATCCCCATGAGTACGAGGACATGCCGCTGCAAAATCTACAAAAATACGACGAGCGGAAATACGGACGCACGCTGCTGTGCTTCTATGAGTATCCCGGCGATTAAAGTCCAGTTTGAATTGCTGGACGGTTGACCAGCGTGTAAAATCCGCCTGCGCCGTTCCAAAATTTGATTCATCCGAGGAGTCGTCCATGCGCGAGTGTGCGGTCTGCTTCACAGAGAGCGAAGATCATGTCACGACCTGCCCGAACTGTGGGGCGGATCTGACCGTCGATTCGGTCCGGGCGCGTGCCCTGCGCCAGATTATGGAAAGCCCGCGTGCCAGCCATGTGTATATCGCCGTCCCGGCGGGCGCGTGCCCGGTGTGCCGCCAGAATTACGGCACGTTCCCCAAGCACTCGACCGAGATTCCCGCGCTGCCGCACGAGGGATGCTCGTGCCCGAACGGCTGTCTCTGCCGCTACGAACCGCTCGTCGTCGAGGTCGGCCCGTAGCAGGTAGTGGGCCGTGCCTGATATGCTGAGATGTGACAGGCATCTGTAGCAAAGGGAAAAGGTATGCTGAAAGACTTCCGTGATTTCGCGCTGCGCGGCAACATGATCGATCTTGCCGTCGGCGTGATCATCGGCGCGGCCTTCAACAGCGTGGTCAGCTCCCTCGTCGACGACGTCATCATGCCGCCCATTGGTGCGCTGCTGGGCAACATCGATTTCAGCCAGTACTACGTCAACCTGTCCGGCGGCAGCTACGATTCACTGGCCGCCGCTCAGGAAGCAGGCGCGGCGACGATCAACTACGGCCTGTTCATCAACAACATCATCAGCTTCCTGATCGTGGCCTTCGCCGTGTTCATGCTCGTGCAGGCCGTGAAACGTGCGGAGGAATCCATCGCGCGCGGCGAAGCTGAGTCGGAGGAGGAGGCCCCCGAAACGAAGCAGTGTCCGTACTGCTTCACCATGATCCCCTATCAGGCGGTGCGCTGCCCGAACTGTACCACGCAGCTTGAGGAATCGGTCTAGCCGTCTGTATCGCCGGTTCTCAGGAGGCGCTCTGCGAGGTCGAGCGCCTCTTTTTTCGTCTGGATGACGCCCGCCGCCTGTGGCGCCAGTGTGCCCTTCCGAACAGTCCATGCG
>CAZWUX010000009.1:0-31661 GCA_964637665.1 uncultured Anaerolineae bacterium | reverse complement strand
CGCCGGGGTGGTTGGGGTCGTACGCGCTGAAATCGCAGATGCGGCCATCGGGTGAGGCGAACGTGTAGCGGTAGGCCATGACCTGATGGTTGTCCGTCGCCCTGCCCTCGCCGCGCGCCACGTACAGCAGCCCCAGCACGACGGGTTTGCCCGTGTCGAGTTTGCGGCGGATGTGGGGCAGCGCCCGCCACGTCCGGCGGCGGACGCCGATCTGCCCGTCGTCGGGCAGGCGCATCCACAACGGGAACGCGAGTGCGATCCAGGGGGGCCAGAGCAGGGAATCGAGCTGCCGCCACCACAGATAGCGGTACAGGGGCGTGCCCTGCGCGGGGATGCCGTCGGATGGTGGGATGTCGCGCCCGGCCAGCAGGTGATCGACCGTCGCGAGGCACATCCCCCCGCACAGGCCGTGCGTTGCGTCTTTGCGTCGCTTTCGTCCCAGCAGGACATCGAAGAAGGCCCCCTTGAAGTAGTTGGGGAACGGGAAGCCGTTCGCTGAAGGTCTGAAATCCGCGAGTTTGTCGCTGCCGGGCATGGTGTCTGCGTCCTGAAAGCTGACCGGTTGTGTCATCTTTCATACAGGATACGGGAGAGCCGCGCCGGGCACAACTCCGTTGCCGGGCCGTCCCCCGCGTGATAAACTGCACGCGACCGGCCATCGCACGTTGATTGCAGCCCGCAGCAGGACAAACGACATGCCAGAAACCATCGATCTGCTCGTGACCAATGCCCGGCAGGTGTGCGTCGTACCGGCGCAGGGGGGTGGCCCGCAGCGCGGAGAGGCACTCGGCACGCTGGGCGTCGTCGGCGAGGGCGGGGTGGCGGCCCACGAAGGGCGGATCGTCGCGGTCGGCCTGGCGGCGGAACTCGAAGCGGCCTACGACGCGAGAGAAACGCTCGACGCGGCGGGTGGGGTCGTCGTGCCGGGATTCGTCGATCCGCACACGCATCTCGTGTGGGCGGGTGACCGCGCGGGTGAGTTCGAGATGCGCGTCGCGGGGGCAACGTACATGGCGATCATGGCCGCCGGGGGGGGCATCAACCGGACGGTGCGCGACGTGCGCGCGGCGTCGGGTGACGTGCTGGTCGAGGAGACGTATCCCCGGCTGGACCGGATGATGGCGCTCGGCTCGACGACGGTCGAGATCAAGACGGGTTATGGGCTGAGCACCGAGGACGAACTCAAGCAGCTCGACGCGATCTACCGGCTCGGCGCGCTGCACGCGGCGGACATCCCCGCGACGTTCCTCGGCGCGCACGCCGTGCCGCCGGAGTACGAGGGCCGGACGGATGATTACGTCGACCTCGTGGTGAAGGAGATGATCCCGGCGGTGGCGGACTTCGCCCGCGAGCAGGGCCAGCCGATGCCGTTCTGCGACGTGTTCTGCGAGGCGGGTGTGTTCGACGTGGCGCAGTCGCGGCGCGTGCTGGCGGCGGGGCGCGAGGCCGGGATGCCGCTCAAGATTCACGCGGATGAGTTCGAGGGGCTGGGCGGCACGAAGCTGGCCGTCGAGATGGGCGCAGTGTCCGCCGATCACCTCGTCAGGACGCCGGAGGCCGACATCCGCGCGCTGGGGGAGGGCGATACGGTGGCGGTGGGGCTGCCCTGCACGCCGTTCGGGCTGGCCCACAGCGAGTACACGCCCGCGCGGGCCATCCTCGACGCGGGCGGGGCGCTCGCCATCGCGACGGACTGCAACCCCGGCACGGCGTGGTGCGAGTCGATGCAGATGGCGATGGCGCTGGCCTGCCGTTACATGGCCCTCACCCCGGCGCAGGCGCTCGCCGCAGGCACGATCAACGCGGCGTATGCGGTCGGGATGGGGGATCGGGTGGGCAGCCTTGAGCCGGGCAAACAGGCCGACCTGTTGATCCTCGACGCGCCGGACTATCGCCACCTGGGCTACCGTTTCGGGTCGAACCTCGTGCGGACCGTCGTGAAGGCGGGGCGTGTATGGATGCCGTAGCCGATCTGCTGGAGATGTCGGTCGTCCAGCTCTGGACGATCGTCGTCGTCGGGGCTGTGCTCGTCGTGGGCTGGTACATCCTGAAGGCCATCGTCAGGACGACGGTGCGGGTCTTCGCCGCCGGGTGCGTGGTCATTTTGATCGCGATCGCGGCGCTCGCCGCCGTGTTCGTGTTGACGTGATGGCGGCGCGTCCAGATACGATCCCCGTGGATGCCGCGTGAGGGAACGTGGGGGCGATGCCCGGTACGTGGCCCGTGTGGGGGCGCTGGGGCTGATGCTCCTGTCTGCATGCGCGGCCCCGGTGGGCCCTGCCACCGGGATCGACACGCCGACGATGGGCGCGCCGACCGAGGCCCCGGCGGCCACGCTGACAGTGGGCGATACGCCGACATCCGTGCCGACCGTCACAGAGACGGCGACCGCATCCCCCACCCCTACGCCGATCCCCACGCTGGCCCCGAACGCGATTACACTGGCGACCGCGTCGCTGATCGAGCAGGTGATGGCGCTGGGCGGGCACGGAGGGGCCGTGCTGGGTGTGGCGGTATCGGGCGATGGCGGGTTGATCGCCTCGGCGGGGGGCGACCGGGTGGTGCGCGTGTTCGACGGGCGGACCGGCGACCCCCTGCATGAATTCGAGCGCCACGACGACATCGTATATGACGTGGCGCTCTCGCCGGACGGGACGCGGCTGGTTTCCGGCTCGCGGGACCGCACCGTGCAGGTGTGGGACCCGCTGACGGGCGAGCGGATAGGCGGCGCTCGGACGCCGGGTGAGATCGCACAGGTGGCCTTCTCGCCGGATGGGACGCGGATCGCCGGGGCGGGGTATTACAGCGCGCTGGGGCAGGTGTGGAGCGCGGCGGACGCCGCCCCGCTGTTCGAGCTTCAGGGGCACGGCACGCGGCTGCGCAGCGTGGCGTGGGGGCCGGGAGGAGAGCGCATCGCGACCGGGGATGAGGCGGGCGTCGTCGTGATGCACGATGCGGCGACCGGGGAGGCCGTTGCGCAGTTCGAGGCGGTGACGGGCGACGCGACCGCGCTGGCCTTTTCGCCGGATGGCAGTGTGCTGGCGGTCGGGTCGAGCCGGGGTGAGGTCGCGCTGTGGCGGCTCGGCGCGGACGAACGCGACACGGGCGAGCGGGACGCGATCTGGCCGCCGCATTCCGGGGGGATCACCGCGCTGGCCTTCTCGCCGGATGGCAGCCTGCTGATCACGGCGGGGCGCGATGGGGCGGTCCGGCTGTGGGATGCGGGGGCGCTCAGCGGGGCGGCGGGGCGGGTCGATCTGGTGGTGCGCGCGGCGAGTCTGCGCGGGCACGGGGCCGCCGTGCGCGATGCGGCGATCTCGGCGGATGGGGCGACGCTCGTCTCAGGCGGGGATGATGGGCGGGTGCTCGTATGGCGGGTCGATCTGAGCGAAGCTGAGTGAAAAATCACAAAACCTGACAGAATCTCAGATTTTTATGCAAATCGTAATTTGAATATTAATGTCTTTTTGGTATGATTTAGTCGTGCGTTGGGCATTTTGCTCCCGGCCCAAAAAGAAATGCAAATGCCTTCGAGCTTTGTGTCTCTTTCCCCAAAATAGCCTGACGCACTGCCACCCTCCCGGGTGGCACTTCTTTTTTAAGTGCCGAGTGCAAAGTGCACAGTGCAAAGTGCCAAGTGCAGGTACAAAACCTTCCGGCAACGCGTTACATGCAGCCTTGCCCGGTCCCGCCGTAAAACGCCCCGGCCCGTACGCCTTCATATAGGACACTTACTCTCTGAGGCCACGCGCTGGCTCAGTTGAGGGCATTTCCGGGTGGGTGTATAATCGACATGGGCAGGGATGAGGGAATCATCGGTCCCTCTCGTTTCTGCCGCGCGTTCTTGCTTTTCGGAACCCGAACACGGGCACAATCGTACGTTTTGCACCGAAGCCCATTCCCCGCTGAGAGGCACACGGTGGCAGAAAACGCAGATCGCATTCTGGTAATCGATCAGGACCCGGAGGAGCGCGCCGTGCTCATCGAGGCGGCGCTGGAGCCGTTCGGGTACGAGGTGGATGCGGCGGCGACCGGCAACGAGGGGCTGACCAAGATTCAGAGCAGCCCGCCGGATGTCGTCGTGCTCGATCTTCACCTGTCGGAAGGGCTGAGCGGCCATGACGTGATGGCCGCCATCAACGCCCACGCGCTCGACACGCCGGTGATCCTGCTGGCGAATCAGGGGGCCGAGCAGGAGGCCCTGCGCGCGTTCCGGCTGGGCGCGAAGGATTACATCGTCCGTCCGGTGCGCGAGACGGAGCTGGTGCAGGTCGTCGAGCGCGCGCTGAAGGAGGTCCGGCTGCGGCGCGAGCGCGAGAGCCTGCTGCGTGAGGTGCGGCAAGCCGCGCAGCAGATGGAGCGGCACCTGAGCGACCTGCGCACGCTGATGAGCATCGGCAAGTCGATCACGGCGCTGCACGCGCTCGACAAGGTGTTCGACGGCGTGATCCGGGCGGCGATCCGGCTTACCGGGGCCGACACGGCGGGCGTGTTCATCCGCGACGATCACTCCGACCGGATGGTGCTGCGCGCGGGCCGCAACCTGAGCCGCGAATTGAGCGAGCGGCTGGGCCAGGAGATCGAGGATGATCTGGCCGCGATGGTGATGTCCTCCGGCGAGACGTACATCGGCAGTGGGGAGGGCCTGCGGCGTTTCAGCCCGGCGGAGCCGAACGCCAGCGCCGTGATCTACGCGCCGCTGGTCGTGCATGGGTCGCCGCTGGGCCTGCTGTGGGTCGCCAACCAGCGGGTGCCGTTCCGCGAGCACATGAGAGACCTCATGACCGCGCTGGCGGATTACGCTGCCATCGCGGTTTTCAACGCCCGGCTTTTCGCCACGATGGAGGCCCGGACGCGCCAGCTCGAAGCGCTGGCCGCCGGGGCAGACACCCCGCAGCCGCCCGCCGAGCCGGCGATCGACGACCGCTCCGAGGAGCTTGTGCAGCGCATCCGCGAGCCGCTGGCCTCGCTGCTGGGCACCGTGAACCTGTTCCGCACCGGGGAGATGGGGCGGCTGCGCTCGTCGCATCAGGCGGCGGTGGACGTGATGTACCGCAAGCTGGTCAACCTCGTCGAGCTGGTCGACAGCACGTCCCAGCCCGAAAGCGACAATTCGTGACGCACGGCCCCTGCCAAACCGACCTGATGAGAGTGGGTGGTGATTCGTGACCGGAGAACGAGTCCTCGTTGTAGACGACAGCGCGCAGATGCGTGACTTCATCGCCGACACGTTACTGCGGCCAGAAGGATACGCCGTCGACGTGGCCCGTGACGGCGCCGAGGGGGTGGAAGCGGCGCTCGCCAACCCGCCCGATCTGATCATCACCGATCTGGCTATGCCGGGCGTGAGTGGGCTGGAGATGGTGAGCAGGCTTCGCGATCACAACCAGCGGATGCCCGTCATTCTGATCACGGCGGAAGGCTCAGAGGACCTCGCGGTGCAGGCGTTGCGGCTGGGCGTCATGGATTACTTCGTCAAGCCCTTCGACGGCGATGAAATGCTCGGCGCGGTCGAGCGCACCTTACAGGCCACGCGCATCGGGCGGGTGCGGGCGGGCGTGCCCGACCAGCGGCGGCTTCAGGCCCTCAACACGCTGATCGCCATCGGCAAATCCATCAACTCGCTGCTCGATCTTGAGATGGTGTTGAGCCGCGTCGTCGAGGCGGCGGTTTACCTCTCCCGCACGGAAGAGGGCATCCTGATGCTGGTCGACCCGGATTCGGGCGAGCTTTACGTGCGGGCCGCCAAGAATCTGGAGGATGGGCTGCAAAGTATGCGCCTGCCGGTGCGGGACAGCCTCGCCGGGCATGTGATCAGCACCGGCAAGCCGATGCTCGTCGCCGGGGAGGGGATGCAGCAGATCAAGACGCGCTACCTCGTGCGCAGCCTGCTGTACGTGCCGCTCAAAATTAAGGACGACGTGATCGGCGTGCTGGGCGTGCATAACCGCTTCACGGATCGGGACATCTCGCGGGAGGACGTGGGCATCATCACCGCGCTGGCCGACTACGCGGCCATCGGCATCGCCAACGCGCGGCTGTTCGAGACGAGCGAGAGCGAGCGCGCCCGGCTGAATCGCATCTTCCAGCAGGTGGAGGATGCCATCCTCGCCGTGGACGACGACGATCTGGTCGTGCTGTGCAACCCCGCCGCGCGCCAGTTCCTCGATCAGCGCACCGAGGACAACGACTCCATCGGGCGCCCGCTTGAGGAGGTCACGTCGAACCGCTCGCTGCTCGAACTGATGGAGGGCGCGCGGCAGGACGAGATGATGCAGGGCGAGGTGCAGCTTTACGACGACCGCACGTTTAACGCGCACGTCATCAAGGTGGACGGCATCGGCAGCGTCGTCGTCATGCAGGACATCACCCACCTGAAGGAGCGAGACCGGGTCAAGAGCGAGCTGCTTGAGATGGTCTCGCACCAGGTGCGGTCGCCGCTGACGGCGATCCTGTCGTACATCGAGCTGCTGATCCGCACGGGCAACCTGAGCCCGCAGCAGATGGAGTTCGCCGGACAGGTCAAGCACAACGTCAAGCTGATCACGGAGACCATCGGCGATCTGCTCGACCTCGGCAAGATCGAGGCGGGGCTGGACCGCCAGCGGGAGCCGGTGTCGCTGGGACATGCGGTGTATTACACGGTCGACGCGCTGCAAAACCGCATCGATGCGAAGAACCAGCAACTCGAAGTGATCGTGGGCGATGATCTCCCGGCGGTGCTCGGCAACCCGGTGCGGCTGCGGCAGGTGTTCATGAACCTCGTCGACAACGCGATCAAGTACACGCCGGAGGGCGGTCAGATCGAGGTCAGCGTGCATGAGGAAGGCGGGCACGCCGTCGTGCGCGTTTCCGACGACGGGATCGGCATCCCGCTCGACGATCAGCCGCACATCTTCGACAAATTCTACCGGGCGAGCGGGGTGTCATCCGAGTATGAAGGCACAGGCCTCGGCCTGAGCATCGTCAAGTCCATCGTCGAGATGCACGGCGGGCGCATCTGGGTGGAGAGCCGTCCGGATGAGGGCACAGCCTTCATCGTCATGCTGCCCGCCTTCGTCAAAGAGGCCAGTGGTCAGGACGAGTATCCCAGCCTCGCGCTGGATCATTCCCCGGAGAGCTGATGCTGCGCGGGCTGGCCGACCGGTGGTTTGGGTGGGGGCGTGGGGCGGATATGGGCCGGGGTGATGCCCGCGAGGCGGGCGGCGGCGGTGATGAACCCGTCAACTGGGTCGTCGTGCTGGCGGTATTCAATACCGCGCAGGCGGCGCTGGCGGCGGCCCGTCTGGAGGATCAGGGCATCACGGTCCGGCTCCGGCAGGAAGGGGCCAGCCGCGCGCTGCCGGTCAACGTCGGGATTCTGGGGCGGATCGACGTGATGGTGCCGGAGGAGGACGCGGACCGGGCGCGTGAGGTGCTGGACGATCTGGCGGAAGCGGAGGACGCCCCCTCCGAAGACGACGATCCCGCCGCGAACGCATAGTCACGCCGGGGCGCGGCGGGCAGGACGCCGCGCTTTTTGATTCGCCGACCACGACTTCACCGGCGATGAACAGGAAAGAGGAAGCGATCCCATGTTCGGCAGGGGGAAGGAACGCCACAACGCGATCACAGACGTGCCCGGCATCCGGGTCGGCCACGCGCAGAACACGGAGGCGGCGACGGGCTGCACGGTCGTGCTGTGTGAGGACGGCGCGGTGGCGGGCGTCGATCAGCGGGGGGGCGCGCCCGGCACGCGCGAGACGGACCTGCTGCGCCCGATGCACCTCGTCGAAGAGGTTCACGCCGTCGTGCTGGCGGGGGGCAGCGCCTACGGGCTGGACGCGGCGGGCGGCGTGATGGCCTGGTTGGAGGAACACGGCTTCGGGTTCGACGTGCGCGTGGCGAAAGTACCTATCGTTCCGGCGGCGATCCTGTTTGACCTTGGATTAGGACGGGCGGACATTCGGCCCGACGCGGCGATGGGGCGGGCCGCATGTGAGGTCGCGACGGACGGCCCGCTGACGCAGGGCAGCGTCGGAGCGGGGACTGGCGCGACCGTCGGGAATTTGTTCGGGCCGTCGTTCGCGATGAAGGGCGGCATTGGGACGGCCAGCGTCGAGGTGGGTGGGGTGACGGTCGGGGCGCTGATCGCCGTCAATGCCTATGGGGATGTGGTCGATCCGGTGAGCGGGGAGATCGTCGCCGGGGCGCGCAAGCCGCCGGGCGGAAAATCGTTCGCGGATACGCTCAGCGCGATGGGGTCGCTGGCGGGGCGGGCGGCGGGCGGCCTCGCGATGCGCAATACCGTGATCGGCGTCGTCGCGACGAATGCGCGGCTGACGAAGGACGAGGCCAACAAGGTCGCGCAGATGGCGCACAATGGGCTGGCCCGCGCGATCCGCCCGGCGCACACGATGCTGGACGGCGACACGATCTTCGCGCTCTCGACGGGCCGCAAAAAGGCGAACGTCAACCTCGTGGGGGCGTACGCGGCGGAGGTCGTCGCGCAGGCCATCGTGAACGGCGTGCGGGCGGCATCCACGCTCGGTGGGTGCATCGCCGCGCGGGATTTCACGCCCGGTGGGGATGAGGAACCAGAATGAGGCGGATAACGAGATGAGCGATACGCCATCGGGCCTCAAGCAGGCCGCCGCCGCGATCCGGGCGGGGGATCGCCTCGCGCGGGCAGGCGACTTCGCCGGGGCGGTACAGGCTTATCACCAGCTGGCCCCGGCTGAAGCGCCGGTTGAGCTTGCGGCGCGGCTGGGGCTGGCCCTGCTGGCGGTCGACGCCGAGCAGGCCGTCGCGATCCTCGACCGCGCGGTGCGGGCGGTCTCGCCGCTCGACGAGAAGGATGATCTGCACTGGCGGCTGGAGGCGGGGCGCGCGTGGGGGTTGGCGCTGCTCGACGAGGATTATGAGGCGGTGCGGGTGTGCCGCGATGCGCTGGCCCGGCTGCGCGACCGCAGCGGGTTCGGGGCGGCGCGGGCGCTGCTGCGCGGCACGCTGGGCATGGCGCTCTATTATCAGGGCGGCGTCGATCAGGCGCTCCCTCATCTGGATTCGGCGCGGGCGGGCTGGGGGGCGCGCGGCGACGAAAGTGGAGTCGTGTTGATCGATCAGGTGCGGATCGGGATGCCGCGCCGGGCGATCACCCCCGTATGGCTCCACGCGGCGATGACGCGCCTGCTCGCCGAAACGGCGGACTGACCGGGAAGCGACCGTCGGCTCACCCCGGTTGGGATGCGTCTGGCGGCGGTTTAACGCATCACCCGGTGGATTGTGTGTGCGCCGATGGCGGCCTGCGCGATGGGCAGCAGATCGCCCGGTAGGTGGAACAGATGGGCCGGGCAGGTGCAGTCCGATGCGCCGAAACGCGCCGCCGGGATGGATCCCCCGTCCACCCCGGCCAGAAGTCCCGCCCAGCGACATTCGAGGCGCTCCGCCGAGGCGCGCATCCACACTTCCGTGATTTCCGCATGAGCGGTCAGATAGTCCACGTGCCAGTGAAGGCGCTTCGCGGCGCGTAGATGCCGCCCCACGCGAGCGCGCAGGCCGCCCGCGCCGTGCGCGCTCCCCACGTAGAGATAAAACCCCTCCGGCATGTCGAACACGCCCAGCCGCCCGACCGTCACCGTCGCAGGCGCGTCGAGCCGCATCACGAGCACGTAGGTCCCCGCCGAGGCGGGCAGAGAGCCGGGTGAATTGGCAGATCGGGGCATGGCTGTTAATCTCTACCGGTGCTGCCGGGCCGGATGGCCCTCATCCCTATCCATATTAACGGGCGCAAGCCCGGAGTCAATGTTATGCTGCCTGTCCGCATCTTTTTGCAGATCGTCCTGCCGATATTCATCGTGCTCGGAATCGGGTTTGCGCTCGACCGGTCGCTCCCGATCGACATCCAAACGCTGACGCGCGTCAGCTTCTACGTGATCACCCCGGCGCTCGTCTTCCTGAATATCGTCGAGTCGAACCTCGACGGCGGGCAGATCATGACCATCATCACGTTCGTCGTGGCGCACGACATGCTTCTCATGCTGGCCGCTTTTGGCCTTTTTTCGCTCAAGCCGTTCCGATCGCGGCGGCAGGTGCTCAGCCTGGGATCGGTGATGATCAATTCGGGTAACTACGGCTTCCCGTTCATGCTGATCGCGTTCGGCGAGTGGGCGGTGGGCGTCATCGCGATCCTGCTCATCACGCAGGTCGTGGAGATATTCACGGTCGGCGTCGCGCTGTTCGCGGGTGGATCGGGCGTCCGGCAGCTCGTGCGGCAGCTTGCGCGGCTGCCGGTGCTGTACGCCGTCGCGCTCGGCTTCGTCGTGCGGGCGCTGGGCCTGCCGCTGATCCCGCAGATCGAGATGCCGCTCACCCGGCTGTCAGATGCCTTCATCGGGCTGGCGCTGCTCACGCTTGGCGTGCAGCTCAGCCGCAGCCGTCTCGCGGGGAACGCGCTCGCCGTGCTGGCGCTGGCGGGGGTGAGCCTCGCCGTCTCGCCGCTGCTGGCGGCGGGCATGGCCGTCCTCTTCCCGCTGCGGCCCGACGTGGCGCGGGTGCTGATCGTCGCCGCCGGGCTGCCGATGGCCGTCAACGTGTTTGTCCTCGCGGAGGAGTTTGGCCGGGACGCCGAACTCGCCTCGCAGATGGTGTTCTGGACGACGCTGCTCAGCGCGGCGACGCTGCCCGTGCTGCTGTCGCTGGTGGGGGGTTAGCCCGCGCCGGGTCGGGGGAGGATTGCCGAAAGGCCGCCGCGCGCCTTCAGCGCGTCCCACGCGCGGACCGTGCCGTAGGCGGCCAGCACGGTGAAGGCGAACATCGCGGGGAACAGGTAGCGCGGCTCGACGAGCAGGGGGGCGGTGACGCCCGTCACGTAGACGATCCACCCGGCCAGTGGGGCGATCTGCCAGCCCAGCCCGGCGCGAAGGGCCAGTATGAACCCGGCGATCCCCAGCACGAGGCCCCAGTAATGCGAGATGTACATCAGCAGACGCCGCCACAGGCCGGGCACGGCCAGCACGGCCCCCAGCGACCCCTCCCCGCGCAGAAAATCCGCGACGGCCTGCTTCACGCCCGATCCGCGCGGCGTGAGGATCACCGTGCCGTAGGGCCGGGTAAAAGCGGTGAGCGTCTCTTTGATTTTGCGCCAGCCCCACGCGAAGGGGGCCTGCCGGATGTTGTGCAGGGCCGCGCCGAGGTACTGCGATCCCTCGCGGCGCTCCATGAAGTCGACATCGCCGGGGTTGTCGTCGGGGTTGACCGGCACCGGCTCGCCGACCTCCTCCTGCGCGGCCTCCTCCAGCCGCTCGGAGGTGGACAGCTCCGCTGCGTCCTCGCGTGTGCCGCGCCACAGGTGGACGTAGAACGTGTTGGTGATGGGCGTGAACTCGTCGGTGAGGGCGGCGGTGCGGATCAGCCAGGGTGCGGTGACGAGGCCCGCCGTGACGATCAGCCACGCGACCCCGCCGAGCGCCTGACGGCGATTTTCGGGGCGCAGGGCGGCGTGCGCGATGAGCAGGGCCGGGAACAGCAGGGGCACGGGGCGGGTGAGCAGAGCGAGGCCGAGCATCAGCCCGGCGAGGCGGTACGGCCCCCGCTCTAAAGAACTCGACGCGCGGATGTAAAAAAGCGTGAAGGCTGCCATCAGAGCCACGAATAAGGTTTCGGTAGCGATGGCCCCGGCGGCAAATACGTATCGCAAATCGACGGCCTGCGCGACGAGCGCAACGCGGCCCGCGCGCTCGCCAAAAAGATGGCGGGCGATGAGGTACACGAGCAGCACGGTGAGCGCATCGACCGCTGCCTGACCCACGCGGGCCGCGACAAGCTGGCCGACCTCGTCCTCGTCGGGGATCAAATTAAAAAAAGGGATCAGGAAGGCGGGATAGACCGGGCCGATGGAGCGCGCGGCGGCCTGCCAGCGGCGCTCCAGCGTCGGGTCGGGGATGCCGAGCCGCCAGGGCTGGCGCGCGTTTTTGATGTAGTACGGCCCGTCGCCGGTGTAGGTGTTCGCGTCGGCAAAGGCAACAAACATCACGCCGACGCGCAGCACGAGCGCGATGACGAGCACGATCCACACGAAACGGCTCAGGCGATCCGGTTTTGACCTGTCCATGCGGTGCTATTCGAGAAGCTGCCCGCCCTGCATATCTGCCGGGGGCTTGACGCCCATCAATTCGAGCAGGGTCGGCGCCACGTCCATAAGCTGCTTGCCGGTCACCTCGCGGCCCGCGTCCGGCTGGCGCGGATCGTAGAGGATGAACATGCCGTTCGTGGCGTGGTTGCAGTCGTCGGGGCCGGTGTCATTCTCGAAGGTGTAGACGCCGCCGTGACCGAAGCTGCCGACCGAGCGCCAGTCGAGGCCGCCCCAGTAGACGATCAGGTCGGGCGGCACGTTGCGCACCTTCTGGTAGATGTCCTGCGGCTTGTAGACGGTCGTGCCGATGTCGCTGCCGTCGGGGTCGGGGATGGCGGTGAAGCGCTCGATCAGCTCGTCGCGGACCTTTTCGTAGTCGGCGCGCTTGATCTTGCCCTGCGGCTCGCGGCCCTCGACGTTGAGGAACACGCGTCCGTAGTAGCCGCCCGCGCCCCACGCCGTCGTGTTCTCCCAGTCGACCTCGACCTTCGTGAAGGGGGTCAGCAAGCGCCGCCCGTTCTCGTCGAACTGGTCCTCCGGCGGGTCCTCCTTGAGCGCGAGGTAGCCGTTGCGCCACAGCCACTCGTTGATGCAGATGCCGCCGTCCATCTTCTTGCCGCCGTGATCGGAGACGACCAGCACCATCGTGTCGTCGTCGATGCGGGACAGCATCCGGTGAAGCTGGGCGTCGATCAGCTTATAGTACTCTTTGATCGAATCCTGGTACTTGTTGCCCGGCTCGTAGCGGCGATGGCCGGGGTCCATGAAGGACCACATGCCGTGATGGATGCGGTCGACGCCCATCTCGACCCACATAAAGTAATCCCACGGCTCGGCTTCCATCAGGTGGTTCAGCACGTCGAAGCGGGCCTCGGTCATATCCCACAACTGCTGGAGCAGCCAGTCCTTATCCGGCGTGCGGAAGTTCCGCACGTCGACCTGATAGCCGGGCGCAACGGAGAGCACCCGCTGGGCCAGGTCCTCCGGCCACGTGAAGCCGCTCTCCAGCGTCGGCGTCAGGAATGAGGCGACCGTCACGCCGTTGATGGGCTTGACGGGGAAGGTCTGCGGGACGCCGACCGTGACGACGTGCTTCCCCGCCTCGCTGAGGATTTCCCACACGCGCGGCTCTTTGACGTAGTTGCCGGTCGCGATGAACATATTGTCGTAGGAGTAGTCGCGCCGGTTGCGGAACCCGTAGATGCCCAGCGTGCCGGGGTCCTTGCTGGACATCATCGAGGACCACGCCGGGACGGTGATGGCCGGGATGCACGATTCGAGCTGGCCCCGCACGCCGCCCTGATACAGGCTGCGTAGAGTCGGCAGCTCGTCGTGGTATTTGTCGAACACAAGCTCAGGCGCGGCGCAGTCCAGCCCGATGACCATCACCTTGCGCTCGCGCTTGCCGCCGAACAGCTTTCGAAACATGGTTGCCCTTCTCGCTTAACAGCGCCTGCGTGGACGGACCACGCAGGGCGATCAGCTTTCTTCGCCGTTCTCGCCGCCGAGCCGCTTCATGCCCTCGACGAGCACCTTGCTGACCTCCGGGCGGGTGAACTCGCGGGGGAGCATCTCGCCCTTCGCCAGCAGCTCGCGGACCTGCGTGCCGGAGAGGAATACCCAGTTCTCGCGGTCGTGGGGGCAGGTCTTGGCGGTGACGACGGCCTCGCACTTCTTGCAGTAGAAGGCGTGCTCGAACTTGAGCGGCGTGATGTCGATCAGGGCGGGGTCGAACTCGTCGAAAATGTCCTGCGCGTCGTAGGTTCCGTAGTAATTGCCCACCCCGGCGTGATCGCGCCCGACGATGAAGTGGGTGCAGCCGTAGTTCTTGCGGGCGATGGCGTGGAAAACCGCCTCGCGCGGGCCAGCGTAGCGCATGGCCGCCGGGAAGACGCCCAGCATGACGCGGTCCGCCGGGTAGTAGTCCCGCAGGATGGCCTCGTAGCTCTGGATGCGCACGTCGGCGGGGATGTCGTCCTTCTTCGTCTCGCCGACGAGGGGGTGGATGAACAGGCCGTCGACGATCTCAAGTGCGGTCTTCTGGATGTACTCGTGCGCCCGGTGGATGGGGTTGCGCGTCTGGAAGGCGACGATGCGCTGCCAGCCGTTCTGCGCGAACATGCGGCGCGTCTGGGCCGGGGTATGGCGCAGTTCCGGGAACTCGGTCTGAGCGGCGATGGGCAGGTCGAACACCCAGATGTCGCCGCCGAGCAGCATATCACCCTGCTTGTAAATCCGGGCGACGCCGGGGTGCGCATCCTCGGTGGTGAGGTAGACCTCGCGGGCCTCGGTTTCCTTGTCGTAAGGGAATATCTCCGAGATTTCCATCACGCCCATCAGGTGCGTGCCGCCGTCGGGCGCAGGCTCGGCGAGCGCGACGGTCTGGCCGATCGCAAGCGAGCCGGCCATCTCCCGATCGACCGGCAGCGTCACCGGGATCGTCCAGGGCAGGCCGTTCGTCAGGTGCATGTCGTCCACGACGCTGTGGTACTCTGCTTCCGTCATGAAACCGGTGAGCGGGCTCAGCGCGCCCACGGCGATCAGTTCGAGGTCGGAGACGTTCATCGGGGAGAGGACGATCTGGGTGAGTGACTGTGCCATCTGGCGTGTCGACTCGGCCATCTCGCCGCGCAGCTTGCGGTTGACGAGCGTGCCGCCGTGCGGCGCGATGGAGCCTACGTACCCTTTTCCATTAGATTGAGTTTTTTCAGCCAAAACACTTTCCTCATGTGCGTTTCTGATCGGCGCGGCGGGGCCGCCCCCGGAAACGCGTAATCTGTTTTCGTGTTTAACGTTCGACGGGTCCGCCAGCGTGGCCGGACCGCGTCATGCGGCTGGCTAAATGCATAACAAGGCACGCATCCGCGCCAGCCTACGATGCGTGCGGCAAGAGTTTACCACAAACTCCGGGGGCTGGCTAAGGTATTGTATAAAGGTATCGTATGAACGGCGCGGCGGGGTGTCATAAACCAGAAACAGGGTATAATACACGCGGACATTTTTCCGGTGGAGGGGGAAAATGGGGATGACTCCCTAAAGACAGGCCGGGTGTCAGCTGCTATGATGGGTCTGGCAGTCAATGCGATCCAGGTAAGGACGCCCCGGGACGGGAGAACGGCATGGCAGAGGGACGGATTCTGTACGTCGAGGACAACTTCGACAACCGCATCCTGATCAAGCGGGTGCTCGAAGCCGAGGGCTACACCGTCATTGAAGCCGGAGGTGGGCTGGAGGGGCTGAAGCTGGCCCACACCGCCAGCCCGGACCTCGTCCTGATGGATATCAACCTGCCCGATATCGACGGATACGAGTGCACCCGCCGTCTCCGCGCCAGCGAACCAACGCGGGATATCCCGATCCTGGCCCTCACCGCCAACGTGCTCGAAGGTGACAAACAGAAGGCGCTCGGCGTGGGCTGCGACGGCTACATTTCAAAGCCCATCGACGTGGACGAGCTTCCCAATAAAATTGCGATCCATCTCCGCGCGGCTGCTCAGGGTGGGCAGATGGCGCAGGCCCCGGCCCGCACCGGGCTGTTGAGCCGGGCCGATGGGCACCGGCTTGCAGACGGGAATCCGCCCGGCGCGCTGGAACGGGCGGGGGTAAGAGGCAGTCCGCGTGAAAATGAATCGAAAAACACGATAGAACGGCGCTCTCCTACCGTCGAATCGCCCGCAGGGTCGTCTCGCAATAACGGAGCCAGCACGCATGACCGCAGCAACACCCTCTAAAACCATGGATGAGAACTCGACCCGCAGCGACACCGACCCCGAAGATGCGAAAAAGCCGGATGCCCGCACGCCGGTCCCCGATGCCGCGCCCGTTAAGAAGAACGATCTGCTAAAGGGGGCGAAGCCTTCCCCCGGCGGGGCGGGCGATCGTGAGCCGGTCGGGGCGAAGGGCAAACCGGCCCCGGAAAAAAAGACCGGCCAACCCGCGCCGGAATCGCCAAGCTCGGAATCGCCCAAATCGACATCACCTGAACCCGAATCACCCAAACCGGAATCGCCCAAACCGGAATCGAGCAAGCCGGATGTAAAAGCCCGCAATCTACAAACGAGCAGGCTGTGGGAAAAAGAGGAAGCGAAGAAAGAGCAGGGGAAGGAAGAGCCGCCCGCCGAGCCTGAGCCGGGCGCGGACGCGCCGAAAAGCGCCGCCCGTAAGCCCATCGAACCGGAGGAGGCACACGTCCTCGTGGTGGAGGACAATGTGCCCAACTTCGTGCTGATCGCCCGGCTGCTGGCCTACACCGGCGTGGAACGGTGTGAGTGGAAGACATCAGGCTGGCAGGTCGTCGAGTTCGCCGACACGCTGTCGCGCATCGACCTGATTCTGATGGACATCCGCCTGCCGTATGAGGACGGTTTTCAGGCGCTCGAAAAGGTTCGCGCCCACCCCCGCTTTAAGGATACGCTCGTCGTAGCCGTCACGGCGGAGGCGAGCGTCGAGCAGATGCGGCGGGCGAAAGAAGCGGGCTTCGACGGGTTCCTGGGCAAGCCGCTCAACCCTGACAAGTTCCCGGACCAGATCCGGCGCGTGCTGAGCGGCCAGCCCGTCTGGGAGATCCACTGAGCGCAGACCGGCCTCGCCGCGCCCTGCTGCGGAAACCCCGGATTTCCGCGCAACGACGCAAGCTCACCCTCGCTTCAGGTCGCGCAGCGACCGGTTCGAGCACCCCTAGCAGAACGTCTTGACAGGCACCCCCCGTTTGGGGGATGCTTATACACGTGTACGAACGACCTTTCCTTACCGCTCAGAATCGTGTACGTTACGTATAGCCGGATGAACGGCAGCCTGGATCCAAAGGTTACGGACCCGTAATGGGATATTTGACTGAGTCGTCGCCGACGCTGTGGGAGCGGCTGACCATCCCCCACCAGAACGTCAACACCCGATACCGCTCAAGGGCGCGCACGCTGTCCGGCTTTACGCTGACCACCATCTACGTGGGTGTTGTGGCGGCGGTCGGGCTGCTGGCCGCGCCGCGCACCGTGCCCTGGCTGGCGTGGGCCACGTTTGGGCTGGTCGCCCTGTGCTATACGATCAGCAGGACGCCCTGGCCGCAGATCGGCGCGTGGCTGCTGACATACGGTGAGCTGGGCGCGCTGCTCGCCTTTCTGGTGCTGACGCCCGCCCAGCAGGTGAACCCGCAGATGTTGATCTTTGCCGTCGTGCCCGCGCTGCTGGGAACGCTGGTGCTCATGCCGGTGGCGACGGTGGTGCTCTCCGTCGTGACGGGGGTGGGCATCACAGTGCTGGTGACGCTCGTGCCCTGGCTGGGCTTCGACGAGGTGATGATCCCCTACATCGCGTCGCTGGTCATCGCGGGGCTGGCCGCCTCGACGGCGTTGATACGAACAGACGAGGATGGGACACACATGGGCGAGAGAAACAGATCGCACAGTGAACTCGAATCGGATATCTGGCAGATGGCCGCCGCAGCGGAGGTCGCCAGCGCGCTGATGGGGATGCGCGAGCTTGACGCGCTGCTGCGCGAGGCCGTGCGTGAGTGCGTCCGGCAGTTCGATCTAACCGAGGCGCGCATCTACCTGCTGGACGAGCGGACGCGGCGCGGTGTGCTGGCCCGGCGGGCGGAGGTCGGCATCGCGGTGGAGGATGTCGCCCCGACGCAGCAGGCCATCGTGCGCGACGAGGCGCTGATCGCGCCGGAGGACCGGCTCCCGCCCGGCGCGAAGGCGGCGATCGCGCTGCCGATGCGCAGCGGTGGGCGGGCGCTCGGTATGCTCGACCTGCGCAGCGCCACGCCGGGCGCGTTCAGCCGGGAAAGTGTGGGCACGCTCCAGGCGATGGCGGATCAAATAGCTGCTTCGATCGAAAACACGCGCCTTTATGAGGCCGCGCGGGACGATCTGCGCGGGATCGAGCGGCTGGCGGCCACGCTGGCGAGCGAAGGCGGCGACCCGGCGCTTGCCGGGGCGCGGTCGGAATACAGCATCCCGCTCAAGGTGGGGGATGAGACGGTCGGCGTGATCGACCTCGCGCCGGGTGAGGATGGCACCCCGCCCGACGAGGAGATGCGCCGCCTGGTGGAGATCGTCGCCCAGCGCGTGACGGAGGCGCTGGAGACGGGGCAGTTCGACCAGCCCGGCGGGGAGGTCGCGCTGCGTGACGAGGCGCTGAGCCGCTTCTCGACGGAGCTTCAGGCGGCGACGGACGTGGACAAGATCATGACCGTTGCGGTACGCGAGGCGAGCCGCACGCTCGGCACGGGGCGGGCGTTTATCACCCTCTCGCTCCAACCCGGTCAGGGGGAGCCGGAAGGCTAGCGCGCAGGCTGAGGGCTGCCGGGGACTCGAAATCCATAGGACTCCCCATGTGCCCGCCTGCGAATCCCCCCTAGAATGGTAAAAGGGATGGCGCGCTGAGCCTGTGAGTGGATCGACGGCCCCATCAGATCGAAACGAAATAGAAACAAGGCGGCAGCCGTGCGACTGGCGGGTGCCCCCACTGTAGATCATCGGGCATGTGAGCTATGAGCCAGGACGATACGCATACACAGGCGGGCAGGCAGCGCGGGGAGACCAGCTGGCTGACGTATACCGAGGCCGCGCCTGAGTATGCCCGGCGCGCCCGGCTGGCGGCGGCGCTGCTCGCCGCGTTCGAGGCGCTGACGCTCATTGCGCTGGCCGTCAGCCTGATCGGGGCGGCGGGCCGCCCCGGAACGCCGATTATGACACCGGCGACGCTGGGAGGGTTGGGGCTGGCCGCACTGTGGGCGCTGCTGTTCCTCGCCAACCGCCGGGGATGGGCCGCGCCTGCCGGAGCGGTCCTCTCGCTCGCGCTGCTCGTGGTGAGCCTTCTGCTCGTCGTCCGGACCGGGCCGCTCGCCCCGACGGCGACGGCGCTCATGCTGCCCGTCGTGGCCGCCGGGCTGTTCGGCTCGCCGCTTTCGGCGGCGCTCATCACCCTGCTGACGGCGCTCGGCTACCTGATCGTCAACCTGCGCGCCGATCCCGGCTACATGGAGCACGTGATGGCGGGCGGGCGCACGACGCAAACTCTGTTCGCCTACGCCAACATCGTGATCGTCGGGGCCGTCGCGTGGCTGTTCGCCCGCTCGATGCGGGATGTCTCCGCCGAGCGCGACGAGATGCATCTGGCGCTCGCCACCCAGCGGCAGGACCTTGAGGCGCGCCTGATGCGGCACCAGCAGTACCTTCAGGCGACGATCGCCGTCGCGCGCGCCATCGCGGGCAACCGCGATCTCGACCTCCTGCTGGAGGACACCGTCCGGCTGGTACGCGAGATGTTCGGCTATTACCACGTCCAGATTTTCCTCGTCGACGAGGACACGCAGTACGCCGTGCTGCGGCAGAGCACGGGCGAGGTCGGCCAGCGGATGCTGGCGAGCGGGCACCAACTGGAGGTGGGCAGCACGAGCGTCATCGGGCAGGTGACGCTGCGCGGCGAGCCGGTCCTCGCGCTTGACACCGATCTCGATCCCATCCACCGCCGCAACGAGCTGCTGCCTGACACGCGCTCCGAGATGGCGCTGCCCCTCAGCGTCGGGGGGCGTGTCATCGGCGCGCTGGACCTCCAGAGCGTCGAGCCGCACGCCTTCTCCGACGACGTGATCCCCACCCTTCAGGCGTTAGCAGACCAGCTTGCCGTCGCGATTCAGAATGCGTGGCTGTTCGAGCAGGCCGAACAGAATCTGCGCGAGATGCGCCAGCTCAGCGGCGAAATCTCGCACCGGTCGTGGGCGGAATTTCTGTCCGAATCCCCGGAGACGGAGCGCCGCCAGATCGTCGGGCCGGAGCCGCCCGCCCTGCGCAGCATACGCAGCCGGATCGTCGAGCGGGTGCTGAGCCGGGGCCGGATGATCGTCTCGTCGGGCAGGGATGGAGTCCCGGCCTTTATCGCGGTGCCGATCGTCGCGCAGGGCGAGGTGGTGGGCGTGATCGGCGTCGAGCCGGACGAATCGCGGGCCTGGACGCAGCAGGACCGCGAGGTGATGGAAAGCATCGCCGATCGGACGGCAGCCGCCGTCGACAACGCCCGCCTGTACCTTCAAGCTCGGCGGGCCGCCGAGCGCGAGCGGCTGGTCGGCGACATCGCCGAGCGGCTCCAGCGCGCCCCGAATCTCAAGCTGCTGCTTGAGAGCGCCGCCCAGGAACTCTCCAACGCGCTCCGCACGGATAACGTGTATGCCGAAATCAGCCTGGATCATCCGCTGGCCCGGCAGCCGCAGGAGGTGCGGGATTCGCGGGCCGAGGCCATCGAGGCGGGGTCGTACGCAGAGGACGACGCTCTGCCTGACCCGGCTGAGGAAACGGGGGCCGAGGAATGACCACATCAGCGAGGGCCCATCGCCGCTCCGGGCGGCGTGGGCTGCCCATCTCGGTGAAGATCGCGATCGCGCTGGGTCTCGCACTGGTCGTGACCGGCGCGATCGCCGTGCGTCTCGTGCAGGATGTCGTCGAGGCCGGGCAGATCGCCGCGACGCTGCGCCAGCTTGAGGCGTCGAGCACCCAGCACGCGATCCGCCTCCCCGACGCGCTGGAGCGCGAGGTTGAGGCGGTGCGCACCCTCACCCGCGAGTACGAGATCCAGCAGCGGTTGACGGAAGCGCTTATTTACCCCTCGCCGGTCTTCGCGGAGGACGAGGTCCTGCACGCCAGCGGCGTGCTCCAGCGCCGCGTCGCCGAGTTCAAGACCGCTTACCCGGAGCTGGCGGCGCTCGTCATCCTCGACTCCGAGGGGCACATTCTGGCGGGCGCGCCGCTGCTGCCTGAGGAGGAACTGCCCGCGCCCGGAAGCTGGAGCTGGTTCGACGACATGGAGCACACCGCGCGCGATTCGGTGGTTTTGCTCAGCCCGCGCGACGATCATCTGACGGAAACCGACGGCATCCACATCGCGCTGCCGGTTTATTCGGCGGACAATCTCCAGTTTGTCGGCGCGGTCTATGCCGTGTGGGACATGTCGAATTTTAGCCCCGTCACAGCCACGTCCGAGCAGGAAACGGTCGTGCTCGTGACGCCCGATATCGGAGAGATCGGCATGGGCACACACTCGTGGCAAAGCGGCGACATCGAGTCGGACGCCAAGCCGCGCGTGCTGTCGTCGATGGTGGATGGTTTCGTCTACGACGACCCCTCCGGCGAGCGGTGGTTGTTCGGGGTGGTGCGGGCGTCTGCGACAGACGCCAACGTCGACGCTCTGCCCGGCGGCGAGTGGTACGTCGTGACGCGGCAGCCGGTCGAGACGGCACTGGCAGGGGCCGCGCCGGTCATTACGCGGCTGCGGCTGGCTATCGCGCTGAGCGTGGCGGCGGGCGTGCTGGTCGCGACGCTGGTCGCGATGCTCATGCTCCGCCCGCTGCGCCGGTTGACCGAAGCCGCCGACCGCATCCGGGGCGGCGAGCTAAACGCGCCGATCCCAGACCTCCCGCCGGATGAGGTCGGCACGCTGGCGGGCGTCATGAGCGAACTCGTGAGCGCGCTGCTATCGCGGCTCGACCAGCTCAACGCGGCGGTGCGCATCTCACAGGAAGCCGGGCGCTCGCTCGACAGAGAAGAGCTGCTCGAACGTGTGACACACACGGTGGCGGCGGAGTTCAACTGCCGGGGAGCGGCCATTTATCTGCTGGGGGCCGGTGAGAATGAGGCGCAGCGACGCGTGGTAGCGGGTGATACGGACCTCACAGGGGAGATGCCCGTACGGTTCCCCGTCGACGAGAAAACCGCCACCGGACGGGCGATCCTGCTCCGCGCCGCCCAGTTAGGTGGGCCGCGCGAGCTGGCGCTGCCCCTCGCCGCTGCCGGACGGGTGCTCGGTGCGCTCGTGGTCGTGATGCGTGACCCGGTCGAGCGCGAGGACCTGAACGTGATGCGCCTCGTCGCGGACCAGATCGGCGTGTCCATCGAGAATGCGCGTCTGTTCGAGGAGAGCGCGTCGCGCTTCGAGGAAATTGAAGCGCTGAACCGGCGTCTGACACGCGATGCGTGGGAGGGAGCCCTCGAAAACAGCGAGGCGCTGCGCTACACGCGCGACCCGGAGGCCCGCTGGCCCGCGCCACCGGAGAGGCCGGGCAAGCGGGGTGACATCACCGCAAAGGCGTATCTTGACGAGGATGGGCGCTCGGTGCTGGCCGCCCCGCTCGTGCTGCGCGGCGAGTCGATCGGCGCGCTGGCGGTGACGCGCCCGCAGGGGACGGCCTGGACCCGTGATGAGCATCTGTTAGTTGAAGCCGTGGCGGCCCGCCTGTCGATGATCGCCGAGGGCATCCGGCTCGTCGAGGAGACGAGCTGGCGCGCCGAACGCGAGGAGCGCATCAGCCAGGTGTCTGCCAGCCTGTTCGCGCGGACCTCCAGCGTGGAGGATGTCGTGCAGGCTGCGCTGGACGAATTGAGCGGCGTGCTGGGGTCCGACCACGTTGCGCTGCGCATCGGCAGCCCGCCCACCGGTGGAGACAGCGACGGGAAAGAGACGCGCAGCGCGCCTGCGCCGCGCCGTGATGAGAGAGAGTTGAGCGATGGCTGAGCGGCGGGCCGAACCCCTGTCAATTTACGAGGATGAGCTTGACCGCCAGCGCGCCGCTGCGTTAACGGCCATCAGCCTGACGTTCGCCGTGCTGGGGCTGGGGGGCGTCGCCATGCTTCGGTTTGCCGCGCCCCGGATGCTGCCGACCGGCGCGATTGTTCCCAACGTGGTGATGGCCGCTGCCTACGCCGGGCTGGCGCTTCTGGCGCAGCGCGGCGCGCTGCGAGTGGCGAGCGTGGGCTTCGTGCTGCTCGCTTTGCTGGTGCCCGCCGTTCAGAGCATCCCCTACACGCTGCTGGGGCCGGAGATCGCGGCGCTGGGCTACGTCGTCGCGGTGGTTGCGGCGGCCTTCCTGCTCCGCCCCGGCTGGTCGATTGCCGCCGCGCTCGTGGCGGCTGCGCTGGTCGCGGCGGGGCTGATCGCCCATCTACCGGGTGGGCCGGGCCAGATCGTCACGCTGATTCGGGGGGGCGGCGACCTGACGCCCGTCATTACGCTGGTGGAGGCCGTTTTCCTGCTGGGCATGGTGACCTTCCTGGCGTGGCTGCTGAGCCGCAGCCTGCTGGGGTGGGCGGCCCGCGCGCAGCGGCGCGCCCGCCAGCTTGCGGCGGCGGCGGTCGTCAGCGAGACGGCGGCGACGGCGGCCAGCCTGCGCGATCTGCTGAATGAGGTCGTCGAACGGATTCGCGAGGCGTATGGTTTTTACCACGCGCAGGTGTTTCTGGTCGATAGGGAGGCGCGGCTGGCCCGGCTCGAAGCGAGCACGGGCCGCGCGGGTGAGGCGCTGCTCCAGAGCGGGCACGCGCTGCCCGTCGGATCGCAGTCCGTCGTCGGGCAGTGTACGGCGTCCGGTGAGCCGGTCGTGATCAACGACGTGCGGGCCAGCGCGATCCACCGCCCGAACCAGCTGCTGCCCAACACGCGCGCCGAGCTTGCCCTGCCGCTGCGCGTCGGCGAGGACGTGATCGGCACGCTCGACGTGCAAAGCGTCGAGCGCGGTGCGTTCCAGCCCACCGACGTGAACTCGCTTCAGGTGATGACCACCCAGCTTACCGCCGCCATCGAAAAGGCGCGGCTCGTCGACGAGCTACAGGCACGCGCCACCGAGAATGAGCGTCTGTTCGAGGAGGCGCAGCGCACCCTCCGGCGGGTGGATGACCTCAACCGGCGGCTGACGCGGGAGGGCTGGCGGGATTATCTGCGCACGCGGCGCGCGGGCGCGGGAGTCGGCTACTCGCTGTTCGGGGAGAGCGTCCACACGGACGACTCGTGGAGCGCGCCCATGCGACAGGCTTATCAGGGTGGATCGGGCGTCGTCGTGCGGCAGGAGCGCGAGGCGAACATCGCGGCGCTGCCGGTGCGCGTGCGTGGTGAGGTGATCGGCGTGCTGGAGGTCGCCCGCGATGGCGATCATCCCTGGTCGGAGGCCGAGCTTGAGATGGCGGAGGCGCTCGTCGAGCGGCTGGCGCTCGCCATAGAAAACGCTCGCCTCTTCGAGCAGGCGTCATCCGCTGCCGAGCGCGAGCAGCTTGCCAGCCGCATCGCAGAGGACGTTCAGTCGGCGCGCAGCGTCGACGAGGTGCTGCGCTCGGCGCTGAGCGAGCTGGGCGAGGTGCTGGGCGCGTCGCGCGGGGTCGTGCAGATCAGCCCGCCGGGGGCGGACGATGCCAGCGCACGTAAAGATAGCGGAGGGTAGGGAGGTCCGCGATGCACAGGTTATTTGGCCGTTTCGCCTGGCGCAATCTGTCTCTTTCGGTCAAGACCGGCCTGCTGTTTCTGTTCCAGATGGGGTTGATCGGCGTGATGGGCATCGTCGCGCTGGCCGGACAGGCAGCCGTCAGGCAGGAGTTGAACACCGCCCTGGCAGGCTCGGTGGAGATGCGCGGCCTCGTGCAGGACCTTCAGATCAACATGGCGGCGACCCGCCAGCTTGAGACCCAGCTCGTGCAGGAACAGTTCGGGTGGGCGGCGTTCGGCACGGTGCGCCCGCGCCTTGAGGCAGATTACCAGGCGCTCGTCGACCAGATCGAGGCGGACACCGACCAACTGGACGACCTGGCCGCCGACTTCCTGCCGGAGGACGAGCGGCGAGCGATCACGGTGGATGCCAGCGCCATCGCCTCAAACGTGCAGACGCGGCAGCGCAGCTTCGCCCGCATGTTGAATCTGGTCGATCAACTGCTCGCCGAAACGCAGGAGCTTCAGACGCAGGGCACGGCGCTCGAAATGCTCACCCACTCGTACGAGGTGCCGGAGCTAAGCGGTCAGCTCGTCACGATGCGCAGCGTGGAACGCGGTCTGGCGGCGGGCTCGACGCAGATCGAGCTTAGTATGCTCGAAGACGCGGCGAATCAGTACGTCGACATCTATCAGGCGCTCCCCGAGGAAGATCGCAGCTACGAGATTCCGCTGGCGATCGAGTTTTACCTCGATCAGGCCGATAACGTGGCGAATATTTTGCAGCAGCTTGACGCGGCCTACACGACCTCGCGCAGCACGCTGGAGGTCGCCTACAACGTGACGGACGATCTGGTGGCTGCGACGGAGGCGCTCCGCGCCGAGCAGATCGACCGCGTCGCAGCCATCCAGCGCAGCGCGAACACCGTCACGCTCGCCGGGCTTGCGGTGACAGCCCTGCTCGGCGGCGTGCTCACGTTCCTGTTCGGGCGCGACCTCGCCCGCAGCGCGCGCGGCCTGCTGCGCAACGTGCACGAGCTTGAGGCGGGGAACTTCGCGGCGCGGGCGCCCGTGCGCGGGCGGGATGAGTTCAGCCAGCTCAGCGAGGGCTTCAACATGATGGCCCGCGAGCTTGAGGGCAGGGTCGGCGGGCTGGTGGAACGCGTCGCGGCCCGCACCCGTGACCTGTCCATTACGGCGGAGATCGGGCAGACCGTGACCGAGGCCCGTGACCCGATCGACCTGATGAGGCGGGTCGTCGACCTGATCCGCGACCGCTTCGGCTACTACCATGCGCAGGTGTTCCTGCTCGACGACGCAGGCGAGAATGCCAGCCTCGTCGCCTCGACGGGCACGGCGGGCCGTGAGCTGCTCGCCCGGCGGTACAGCCTGCCGGTTGGATCGCAGTCGGTGATCGGTCAGGTGACGGCTCGCGGCGAACCCATCGTGGCCCTCGACACGGACAGCAGCGCGGTACACCGCCGCAATGAGCTGCTGCCTGACACCCGCTCCGAGATGGCCCTGCCGATGCGCATCAGTGACCGCATCATCGGCGCGCTCGACGTGCAGAGTGTCGCGCCTGACGCGTTCGATGAGGATATCATCGCCGTCTTTCAGATCATGGCCGATCAGCTTGCCATCGCGCTCGAAAACGCGCGCTTGCAGGCGGCGCTGGCCGACATGCAGCGTGGAATCGAGACACTCGAACGCCGCGTGACGCTGGAGGCGTGGGAGGCTTATCACGCGTCGCGCACGGGGGAGGGCGCGGGCGCGCTGGCTTTCACGCTGGAGGGTGAGGATGGCGAATCCGGCAACGGCGTGCCGGACGGCCTGCTTCGAGAGGCGCTGGAGCGGGGGCGCGTCGTCGCCGGACAGGATGCCGACGGTCAGTCCGCGCTCGCGGTGCCGATCCGGGTGCGCGGGCATGTGATCGGCGTATTTGGCTTCGGCGGCGAGTCGCTGCGCCACCTTTCGTCGGAGGACCTCGCGCTGGTGGAGGATGTCGCCGCGCGCGTCGGTGTCGCGCTCGACAACCTCCGGCTCGTCGAGGACGCGAGCCGCCGGGCCGAACATGAGATGCTGCTGAACGAGATATCGGCCAAGATCGCCGGTTCGACGGATATCGAGGACATCCTGCAAACGACCGTGAAAGAGCTGGGGCGCGTGCTGCGTGCGCCTCAGACGAGCGTCCAGCTTCGCGGAGAGGAAGTCTGATGGCGAAAGACAACCGCGCCCCGGCACGCGCGCGCAGAGGGCCGCGCCTGCGGCCCCTGCTGCTGCGGACGGTGACCCTGCTGGTCATCGTGCCCCTGATCGCGCTGGCGGTCGTCCCGGCTCTGCTCAGCGCCCGGCAGGAGCAGGCCGATCAGGTCGACCGGCTGAACGCCACCGCCGATCAGGAGGCCGCCGAGTTAAACCGCTGGATCGCCGAGTCGGGGACCGCTCTGCGAGACGCCACAACCAGCCCGGTGCTGCGACCGATGGCGGTCGATCTGCTCACCGGGGGGGCGGAGGGGAACGCGGCAACACGCGCCGAGTTCACCGTGATCCTCCAATCGCTCCACCTGCCCTTCGACCGGGTGCTGCTGGTCGACGCGAGGGGCATCGTGCGGGGAGGCAGCATCCCCAGCCTGTTCGACAGCGACGTGAGCGCCGAACCCTGGTTCGACGCGGCGATGGCCGCGCCGGGTGATGGTTTCGCCTTCGAGGGGCCGCTGACTGACCCGGTCGACGGGCAGGAAAGCCTCTTTTTCGCCGTGCCGCTGTACAATGACCAGCGCAGCTTCCTGGGCGTGCTCGCGGGGCGGACGAGCACCGATCCGCTCGCTGCGATTCTCTCCAGCATCCCGGCGTGGGGCCGGACGGCAGATGTGTACCTCGTCCGCGGGGGGGGTGATTACGTCCTGCCGCCGCGTCTGGAGGCCACGCCCAACGCGACGGTGGATGAGTTTACGTCCCCCCCCGCCGGGGTAGATGGCTACGGCGTCTGGCGCGATTACCGGGGGCAGATGGTGATCGGCGCATACCGCTGGATCGCGCCGCTCGACGCGGCGCTCGTCGTCAAGCTCGACCGCGCGGAGGCGATGGCCGGGAGCACCACCCTGCTGCGCAATCAGGCGATGATCGGGGCCGCGCTCGCGCTGCTGGTCATCGTGCTGTCCCAGGTAGCATTCCGCCACCTGATCGACCGGCTTCAGGCGATGGTGGGGGCCGTGAGCCGGATGGCTGACGGTAATTTCGACACCCGGCTCCCGCAGACGCGGATCGCGGAGGTGTCTCAGGCGGCAAACGCCATCGAGCGGCTGACCGGGTATATCCGCGATCTCCAGCGCACGCGTGAGGAGGCTATCAGGGCGCGCACGCGCGTGCTGACGATCACCGCCCGGATGGGCCACGTGATCGCCTCTGAGACGAACCTCGACTCGCTGCTCCAGCTTGCCGTCGACCTGATCCGCGATTGGCTGGAATATTATCACGCGCAGGTGTTCCTGCTCGACGACGTTGGGCAGCACGCCGTGCTGCGCACCAGCATGGGCGCGGCAGGCCGCCGGATGCTGGCACAGGGCCATAAACTCGCCGTTGGGTCGCGCTCGGTTGTCGGGCAGGCGGCGGCGCGTGCCGAACCGGTGCTGGCCTCGAACACGGCGCGCGCCGAATACTGGCGTCCCAACCCGCTGCTGCCCGACACGCAGTCTGAGCTTGCGATTCCGCTCCAGATGGGCGGGAAGGTCATCGGCGTGCTCGACATTCAGGCCACCGAGCCGGACGTGTTCGATGACGGCACCATTGCCGTGCTTAGCACGCTGGCCGACCAGCTTGCCGTCGCGATCCGCAACGCGCAGCTTATCGATGAACAGAAAAACCTGCTGGAAGCCTCCGAGGAGATGGCCCGGACGCTGACCCGCGAGGGGTGGGCGGAGTTCGCCGAACAGCGGCGCAAACCGCGCGGAGCGGGCTTCCGCTACGATCTGGCCCATGTCGAGCCGGTGGACGATCCCGGTGAGGTCGACGGGGACGTGCGGCTGCCCATCGCGCTGCGTGGCGCGGTGATCGGCGAGCTGACGGCCCAGCTCGATCCGGGCCGCCGTCTGACGGAGGACGAGACGCAGCTCGTCGAGCAGGTGCTTGAGCGGACCGCGCTTGCCATCGACAACGCCCGGCTTATCGAGCAGACACAGCTTTCACTGCGCGAGACGAACCGGCTGTACCAGGCCACGCGCAGCATCACGACGGCGGGCAGCGTCGACGAGCTGGCGGGAGAGATCGTGCGCTTGACGGTCACCGACGCGGTCGACCGGGCCATGCTGGTGATGCTCGAAAATCCGTCCCGCGCGCCCGGCGGGCGGCGGGTGCGCGTCCGGGGGATGTGGCTGCGCGATGCAAACGATCCGCTGGCCCATCTGCCCGAACAGATGCTAACGGGCGAGCATCCGCTGGTGTCCCATGTCGAGAACATCCCGGTCGGCGACTTCGTCGCCAACGACCTGCCGAACACCCCGCTCGAAGCGGCGATGAAGCAGACGCTCATCGAACTCGGCGTGCAGGCGGTGGCCGTCTACGCCATCGTCCCGACCATCACCGGGCAGGATACGCTCGGCTGGCTGATCCTGCACAGCACGCATGAGCCTGACGCCTTTTCCGAAGAGGACCGCCGCTATTATGAGGCGCTGATCGACCAGGGGGCGACGGCCCTGGAGGGCCTGCGCCTGTTTGAGCAGACTGAGGCCCGCGCCCGCCGCCTGCAAGCGACGAACGAGGTTTCGCGCGCGGCGTCATCGATCCTCGACCCGGACATCCTGCTGCCGCTCGTCGTGGAGCGCGTCAGCGAAGCCTTCGGCTACTATCACAGCCAGATATTCCTCGTCGACCCGACGGGCGAATGGGCCATGCTGCGGGCCTCGACCGGCGAGGTCGGCGCGGAGCTGCTGCGGCGCGGGCACCGGCTGGCCGTCGGGTCGCGCTCGGTGATCGGGCAGGTGACGGTCACCGGGGAGCCTATCGTCGCCCGTGACACGGACGCCGACCCGGTCCACCGCCGCAACGAACTGCTGCCTGACACGCGCGCGGAGATGGCGATTCCGCTGCGCACCGGCGACCGCGTCATCGGGGCGCTCGACGTGCAGAGCACGGAAACGGAAGCCTTCGACCGGGAGGCAGAGGCGATCCTGCAATCGCTCGCGGACCAGATTGCCGTCACGCTCGAAAACGCGCAGCTTTTCCGGGAGATTCAGGATCGCGTCGGCGAGCTAACGACCGTGAACCGGGTGTCGCAGCGCGTATCCCGCACGCAGACGCTCGACGAGCTGTACGACATCGTGACCGAGCAGCTCATCGAGCAGCTTGGCGCGCAGCACGGCTTCCTCGGCGCGCTGGCCCCGGACAGGATGATCCACCTTCCGGTGTTTATCGAGGATGGGCAGCCGGTCGAGTCGCCGCCGCCCGTGCCGCTGGGTCAGGGCCTCAGCAGCCACGTGATCCGCACCGGGGAGGTGCTGGTTATCAACGAGAACGTGGAGCAGGAGGCCGCGCGGCTGGGTGCGCAGATCGACGGGGCGCCGCCTAAGAGCCTCATCGTCGCACCGCTTGCGCTCGGCGACGAGGTGATCGGCGTGATCGGCCTCCAGGACACGGAACGCGAGTTCGCCTACGACGAGGCGCACGTCCGCCAGCTTACGACGCTGGCGGCCTACATCGCCGTCAAGCTGCGCAACGCGGAGCTGCTGGACGAGGCGCAGCGCCGGGCCGACGAGCTTGGCTTCCTGTTCGACGTGACGCGCACGGCGGTCGCCTCGGCGGACCTCGACGAGGCGCTGGCGGGGGTGGGGGACGTGCTGCTGGATGAGCTTCGTCAGGCCGAGGCGGTGACGTTCTATCTCGCCGATCCGGAGGCCGGGGATTTCGAGGCGCGGGCCGCCGTCGGCTACGGTCGGGACGCTGTGGCACGGGGTGTGCGGGTCCGGCCCGGTGACGGTCTGATAGGTCGTGCCGCAGCGCGCCACCAGTCGATCCGGGTCGTCGACGCGCAGGAAATCACGTATGCCGTGAACGGCGGCGGACGCACGCGGTCGGCGATAGCTATCCCCCTGATCTCCGGGCTTGAGACGGTGGGCGTGCTGGCCGTCGAGAGCGCCGCGCCGGGCGCCTTCAGTGAGAATGACCTGCGGCTGCTGGAGGGCGCCTCCGGCACGTTGACCGCCGTCATCCAGAATGCGCGCCTGCTGGCGCAGATCACGGAGACGAACGCGCAGCTTCGCGAGCTTGACACGCTCAAGAGCCAGTTCCTCGCGAACATGAGCCACGAGCTGCGCACGCCGCTCAACTCCATCATCGGTTTCTCGCGCGTCATGATTAAGGGCATCGACGGCCCGCTGACGGACCTTCAGGAGCAGGACCTCACGACGATCTACAACAGCGGGCAGCATTTGCTCTCGCTGATCAACAATATCCTCGACCTGTCGAAGATCGAGGCCGGGAAGATGGAGATTCAGCCGGAGTACATGGCGCTCGACGAGATCGTCGACGCGGTGATCGCGACCGGGCGCGGGCTGGTGAAGGACAAGCCCATCCGGCTCGTCACCGAGATCGAGGACGACCTGCCGCAGGTTTACGGCGACGCGGTGCGCGTGCGGCAGGTGCTTCTCAACCTGATGTCGAACGCGGCCAAGTTCACCGAGGCGGGGAGCATCACGCTGCGGGTGGCCCGCAAACCGTACGACCGGACGACGGGCGAGCCGCCGCGCGTTCAGATCGACGTGGCGGACACCGGGATCGGCATCAGGCCGGAGGACATGTCGAAGCTGTTCCAGGCGTTCAGCCAGGTGGACGGCTCGACCACGCGGCAGGCGGGTGGCACGGGCCTCGGCCTCGCCATCAGCAAGGAATTCGTCGAGATGATGGGCGGGCGCGTCTGGGTCGAGAGCGAGCCGGATGAGGGCACGACCTTCAGCTTCACGGTGCCGCTCCACCCGCCGGATGCGGGCGTGCCGGAGGTCGTCGTCGAGGCCGGGATGGGGGCGGATGATCGCCCGGTCGTGCTGGCGGTGGACGACGCGCCGGGCGTGCTCGACCTGTACGCCCGCTACCTTGAGGAAGCCGGGTACGGCTTCGTCGGGGTGGGCAGCGCGCAGGACATCGTCGGGCAGGTGCGCCGCGTCGAACCGGCGGTCGTGCTGCTCGACCTCAACCTGCCGGGAACGTCCGGTTGGGATGCGGTCGACGCGCTCAAAGAGGCGGGCGACACGCGCCGGGTGCCCATCGTGATCGCCTCGATCGACGAGGATCGCTCCCGCGCGCGCGAGGCGGGTGTGGACGGCTATCTCGTCAAGCCCGTGCTGGAGGAGGAGCTGCTCGCCGAGGTGAGCCGCGC
>CAZWUX010000008.1:31358-31807 GCA_964637665.1 uncultured Anaerolineae bacterium | reverse complement strand
CCGTCACCTCGCCCAGCGCGTCGATCCCCTCCGTCACCGCGTTGACGGTGAACTCGACTAGCTCCGTGTGCACGCCGACGATGGCGTCGATGGCCGTGTAAGCCGCGTGTACCGGTCCGGCCCCGACCACGGCCCGCACGTGCATCTCGTCGCCCGGCCCGCACAGCCTCACGGTGGCGGTGGGCATCCCCATCGTCCCGCAGGCTACCTGAAGGCCGTTCAGCGAATAAACCTCATGCGGCTGGTAAATCTCATCCGCCATCAGCGCTTCGAGGTCCGCATTCGTGATCGTCTTCTTCTTATCCGCTAACTGCTTGAAGCGGTCGAAAACCTTCCGCAGGTCGTCGTCCTCAAGCTCGTATCCGAGTTCTGCGAGCCGGGTGCGCAGCGCATGGCGTCCAGAGTGCTTGCCCAGCACCAGCTTGGTGCTGGAGACGCCGACCGTCTCC
>CAZWUX010000008.1:25732-31340 GCA_964637665.1 uncultured Anaerolineae bacterium | reverse complement strand
ATACGTGTCCTGATGCTTGAGCATCCCATCCTGGTGGATGCCCGCCTCGTGCGCGAAGGCGTTGGCGCCGACGATGGCCTTGTTGGGCTGCACGACGATGCCGGTGTAGTTCGACACCATGCGGCTCGTCCGGCTGATCTGCGTCGTGTCGATCCCGGTCGTCAGGTTGAAGACCGGCCTGCGCGTGTGCAGCGTCATCACGACTTCTTCCAGCGATGTGTTGCCCGCCCGCTCGCCGATCCCGTTGATGGTGACCTCCGCCTGCCGCGCCCCGGCCCGGATTCCGGCCAGCGTGTTGGCCGTCGCCATGCCGAGGTCGTTGTGGCAGTGCACCGAGATGATCACGTCCTCCGCGCCGGGCGTATTGGCGATGATCCCTGCGATCAGCGCGCCGAACTCATCCGGCGTTGTATAACCGACCGTGTCCGGGATGTTGAGCGTCGTCGCCCCGGCCTTGATGGCTTCCTCCAGCACGAGGTAAAGGAACTCCGGGTCGCTGCGACCCGCATCCTCCGGGCTGAACTCCACATCATCACACAGACTCCGCGCGTAGCCCACCATCTCCACAACCTTCTCGACCACTTCCTCCGGGTCCATGCGCAGCTTGTGCTTCATGTGGATCGGCGAGGTCGCGAGGAAGGTGTGGATGCGCGGGCGCGCGGCGTCCTTGATCGCGCCCCACGCGGCGTCGATGTCACTTTTTATCGTGCGCGCCAGCCCGCAGATGATCGGCGGCTCGCCCTCGCCGGACGCATTCCCGACCTCGACCGCGATGCGCCGCACCGCCTCGAAGTCATCCGGCGAGGCCGCCGGGAACCCGGCCTCGATCACGTCCACGCCGAGCCGCGCCAGCGCGCGCGCGACCTCGATCTTCTCGTTGGAGGTCATCGTCGCGCCCGGCGACTGCTCGCCATCGCGCAGGGTGGTGTCGAAAATTCGTACGTAGTTAACGTCAGGCAGCTGATCCATACCGGTTCTCTTTCCTCTCCTCGATGGCGTGATCGTCGAGCTATTCGTCTGCGGGGTTGTCGTCCTGCCCCGCCTTGATCGTCACCGGGTCGAGGAAGGGCATCATCTGCCGCAGTTTGGCCCCCACTTCCTCGATCATGTGCTCCTGCTCCAGCTTACGCTGCTCGTTGAACCAGGGGCGGCCCTGCTTGTTTTCCTCGATCCAGTTGCGGGCGTAAGTCCCGTCCTGAATGTCGTCCAGAATCTCCTGCATGACGCCCTGCGTGTCCTCGTTGATGAGGCGCGGCCCGGCGGTGTAATCGCCGTGCTCGGCGGTGTCGCTCACCGAGTACCGCATATAGTTCAGCCCGCCGCGATACATCAGGTCGACGATCAGCTTGAGTTCGTGCATCGTCTCGAAGTAGGCCAGCTCCGGCTGGTACCCGGCCTTCACGAGCGTCTCAAACGCCATTTTTACGAGCGCGGAGACGCCCCCACACAGCACCGACTGCTCGCCGAACAGGTCCGTTTCCGTTTCCTCGGCGAAGGTCGTCGTCAGCACGCCCGCCCGCGTCGAGCCGAGCGCCGCCGCGTAGCTGAGCGCCTGCGCCTCGGCCCCCCCGCTCACGTCCTGATAAACCGCCAGCAGCGACGGCACGCCACCCCCCTCGACGTACGTCTCACGGACGCGGTGTCCGGGCGCTTTGGGCGCGACCATGCTCACGTCGACCGTCTCCGGCGGCTTGATCGTCTCATAGCGGATGTTAAACCCATGCGCGAACATCAGCGTCTTGCCCTCAGTCAGGTACGGCGCGATGTGCTGTTCATAAATGGCGGGCTGCGCGGTGTCCGGCGCGAGGATCATGATCACATCCCCCCACTCGGCGGCCTCCGCCACCGTGCGGACCTCCAACCCATCCGCCTCAGCCTTCGGCCAACTCCTGCTGCCCTCGCGCAGGCCGACGCACACCGTCACACCGCTGTCATGCAGGTTCAGGGCGTGGGCGTGCCCCTGCGAGCCATAGCCGACGATGGCGACTTTCTTGCTCCGGATCAGGGAGAGGTCGGCGTCTTTGTCGTAATAAATGGTAGCCATGCTGGATACGTATCCTTTTCCGCGTTTGGTTGTGTTGGGCTGCCCCGGCCCCTGTGGGCCGGAGCAGCAACCGTCCCCGTCTTCGTTTAAGAGGGCGGGGACGGGATCGGGTTATTTAGCTGCAGACTCTTCCGGTACGCGCGCCCTCACGAACTCAGGGCTCAGCGCCGGCGCCTGAGCGCGCCGGTTCATCGCGACAATGCCGGTGCGAACCATCTCGATGATGCCGTACGGGCGCAGGACTTCCAGCAGCCCATCGACCTTGTCCTCAGTGCCCGTCGCCTCGACGATCACCGAGCCGTTTTTCACGTCGACGACGCGGGCGCGGAAAACGTCCGCGATCTGGAGCACCTGCGGGCGCGTTTCCGCGTCGGTGCGAACCTTGATCAGCGCCAGGTCGCGCACGACGGTGGCCTGGTTCGATACGTTCTCGACCCGCAGCACGTTGACCAGCTTGTACAGGTTGGCCTCGATGTGCTGACCGGTTTGCTCGTCCGCCTCGACGACGATCGTCATCCGCGAGATGCCCGGCTGGTCGGTGTGGCCGACCGTCAGCGACTCGATGTTGAACGCGCGGCGGCGAAAGAGCGATGCGACCCGGTTCAGCACGCCGGGCTTGTCTTCGACGTAAACGACTAATGTCTGGCTCATGGTTGTTTCTCCTCCGGGTTTACAGGCGATCCTGGGCGGTTTCGACGATCGGGCTGGGGCGGCGGATCATCTTGTCGAGGTCCGCCCCGGCGGGCACCATCGGGTACACCGAGTCCTCCTGCTCGACGCGGAAGTCGATCACGACGGTCCCCTCGTCGTTGCGGGCCTGCTCGACGACCGACTCGATCTCGCCTCGCTCGGTGCAGCGCAGGCCGGTCAGCCCGTGCGCGTCCGCCAGCTTGACGAAGTCGGGGCTGCGCATCGGCGTGGCGGCGTAGCGGCGCTCGTAGAAGAACTCCTGCCACTGGCGGACCATTCCCAGGAAGTTGTTGTTGATGATCGCGACGTTGACCTTGAGGCCCTCCTGCGCGCAGGTCGACAGCTCAGCCTGCGTCATCTGGAAGCCGCCATCGCCCACGATGGCCCACACTTCCTCATCCGGGCGGGCGAACTTCGCGCCGATGGCCGCCGGAAGTCCGAAGCCCATCGTGCCCAGCCCGCCGGAGGTGATCAGCGTGCGCGGCTTCTCGTGACGGTAGTACTGCGCCTCCCACATCTGGTGCTGCCCCACGTCCGTCACGATGACGGCCTTGCCCTCGGTGTAATGCCACAGGTCGTTGATCACGTGCGCGGCGTACAGGTGCTCGCTCTCCGGCAGCCGCTGGATGTCACGCACCGCCGAATCACCCTTCAGCATGTCGATGTAGGCCAACCACTCCTCACGATCGCCCTCCTCGACATCGGGCATCAGCGTTTCGATCGTCGCCCGCAGGTCGCCCACGATGCCGACATCCACCTCGACCACCTTATTGATCTCGGTCGGGTCGATGTCGATGTGGATCTTGCGGGCGCGCGGGGCGTACGTCCTGACGTTGCCCGTCACCCGGTCGTCGAAGCGCATCCCGAACGCGAGCAGCAGGTCCGACTCCTGAATCGCCGTGTTGACCCACGCCTCGCCGTGCATGCCCATCATGCCGAGGTTGAGCGGATGGCTGGCCGGGATGCCGCCCAGGCCGAGCAGCGTCATCGCGATCGGGATGTTGGCCTTCACCGCGAAGTGGCGCACGATGTCCATCGCGCCGGACATGATGACGCCGTGCCCCGCCAGAATGACGGGCCGCTCGGCGCTGTTGATCATGTCGATCGCCCGCTCGTACTCCCTCGGCAGCGCGCGTAGATCGGGGCGGTAGCCGGGAAGCTGGACCGGCGTATCATCCCACTCCCAGTCCGCCGACTTCTGCTGCGCGTCCTTTGTGATGTCGACCAGCACCGGGCCGGGCCGCCCGGAACGGGCGATGTAGAACGCCTCGCGGATGGCCGGGCCGACTTCCTCCGGGTTGGTGACGAGATAATTATGCTTGGTGATGGGCAGCGTGACGCCCGTCACGTCCGTTTCCTGAAAAGCGTCCGACCCGATGGCCGCCGACGCGACCTGCCCGGTGATGCACACCATCGGCGACGAGTCCATCATCGCGGTGGCGATGCCCGTCACGAGGTTCGTCGCGCCCGGCCCGCTGGTCGCCATCGCGACCCCGACCTTGCCCGACGCCCGCGCATAGCCATCCGCTGCATGAGCGGCCCCCTGCTCGTGGCGCGTCAGCACGTGGCGGATGTCGTAGTTGAGCATGGCATCGTAGGCCGGAAGGATCGCGCCGCCGGGATATCCGAAGACGACTTCCACGCCCTCGCGGGTCAGCACTTCCCAGATGATCTCTGCGCCGGTTCGATTCATGTTCGGTGTCCTCTTCTCCTGATTGCTAGCGTCCTGACTGACTGAGGGTTACGGTTAGTCTGCGAATACCGCGCCGGTCGACGCGCTCGTGACGAGCTTCGAGTAGCGGCGCAGCCACTTGCTCGTCGTGCCCGTCTCAAACGGGGGCAGCGCGTCGAGCCGCGCCCTGATTTCCGCGTCGGACAGTTCCACGTCGAGCGTGCGCGCCTCGAGGTCGAGGCGGATGATGTCGCCGGGTTCGAGCGCCGCGATGGGTCCACGCGCGGCGGCCTCCGGGCTGACGTGCCCGATGCACGCGCCCCGCGTCCCGCCCGAAAAGCGCCCATCTGTGATCAGCGCCACCTGATCGCCCAGCCCCATCCCCATGATGGCGCTCGTCGGGCTGAGCATCTCCTGCATCCCCGGCCCACCTGCCGGGCCTTCATACCGGATCACGACGACCTCACCCGGCTGCACCTCACCGTTGTAAATGCCACGCAGCGCCTCATCCTGGCTCTCATAGATGCGTGCCGGGCCGCTGTGCTGCCTCATCCCCGCGCTGACCGCGCCTGTCTTCACCACCGCACCCTCCGGCGCGAGGTTGCCGAACAACACCGCCAGCCCACCCGTCTGCGAGTGGGGCGCGCTGCGGGGCAAAATCACCTCGTGATCCGTCACCTCTCCGCTGGCGACCATCTCGCCGAAGGTCTTTCCACTGACCGTCGGGCGGTCCATGTGCAGCGTGTTTCCATCACTCGCCAGCTCGTGGAGCAGTCCGGGGATGCCCCCCGCGCGGTGCAAATCCTCCATATGCCAGTGCGAGGCCGGGCTGATCTTGCACAGGTGCGGAACCGCGTCGGCGATGGCGTTGAGGTCGCGCAGGTCGTACTCGATGCCCGCCTCCCGCGCGATGGCGAGCAGGTGCAGCACCGTGTTGGTGCTGCCGCCCATCGCCATGTCGAGCGCGAAGGCGTCGTCGAACGCCTCCCGCGTCGCGATCTGGCGCGCTGTCAGGCCGCTCTCCGCAAGCTCGATCACGCGTTTGGCGGCCTCACGGGCCAGCGCCTCGCGCTCCGGCGTCTCGGCCAGCGCCGACCCGTTGTAGGGCAGCGCCATCCCCAGCGCCTCCATGATGCAGTTCATGCTGTTCGCGGTGAACATCCCGCTGCACGATCCGCATGACGGGCAGCCGAAATCCTCCA
>CAZWUX010000008.1:0-25722 GCA_964637665.1 uncultured Anaerolineae bacterium | reverse complement strand
CACGCTGATCAGGTCGACCGTGCGGCCATCCGGCGTCTTCCCGGCGGGCATCGGCCCCCCGCTGATGAACACGGCGGGGATGTCGAGCCGCATCGCCGCCATGAGCATCCCCGGCACGATCTTGTCACAGTTCGGGATGCAGATCATCGCGTCGAACCAGTGGGCGCGCATCATCGTCTCGACGCTGTCCGCGATCAACTCGCGGCTGGGCAGCGAGAACTTCATCCCCTCGTGCCCCATCGCGATGCCATCGTCCACGCCGATGGTGTGGAACATGAACGGAACCGCACCCGCCTCCCGCACCGCCTCTTTGACGATCTCACCGAAGCGGTCGAGGTGCGTGTGTCCGGGGATGATGTCGACGTGTGAGTTGACGACGGCGATGAACGGCTTCGTCATGTCCTCATCGCGGACGCCCGTCGCCTTGAGCAGCGCCCGGTGTGGCGCGCGCTCGACGCCGCGTTTGATCTGATCGGACCGCATCGTGCGGACTTTGTCTGTGCTAGGCGCTGCCATAATCCCCCATCGTGTTGAACGGCTCGGCGGGCGTTTCGGCGGGTGCGCCGAATCCCTGGGTTTCGTTAAGTGTGACGCACGGCGCGGGCGGATCATCCCACACGGGGTGCCAGGCGTTGGCCCACGGCCCATCTGAGAAGACATCATCCGCGAAGGCTGCGTCGAACATAGTAGGTTCGCTGGCGACCATGTTCGTGCTCCTCTCCTGCTCTCTCAACCGCAGATTCTCATCCAGAATAAAGCCACCAGCCTGCTCTCTGTGGGCGGAAGCAGGCTGGTCATTTATCCGTTATAGCAATCCATCAGCGCATCGGCGGCGTCGCGCGTCGCAGCGCGCGTGGTACCCGCCATCTGGCCGGACCGTCCGTTGGCGTGGGCCGTGCGTCCGTCAGTACCCTGACGGCCATTCGCGCCGCCGCGCGCAAAGCTGGACGCCCAATCCGTCCACGGGCTGGTGGCATGTCTGCCCATGGTGTGATGTCCGTTCGTTCCGTTCGTCTGGTGCATCGTCTCTGCTCTCTTCGTCGTTCGCCGCCCACAAAAAAGCCGCCCTTCCGGGCGGCTCCATTGGCTTTCTGTGTGGCTCTGGCGCTTCCTATCTCTCGTCGCGCCTTACCCTCACCGGTGCCTGTGCAGCCGCCCCCCGGACCTTCCCAATAAGCAGGAGAAGGCCCAGGCTAATAACGACCAGAATAAGGCTGAGAAGAATCGCGCCGTATGCCATCATGTCAGGGTACTCCTGTGAGCCTGCCGTGCCGCCAACGAAAAACGCCCCCCGGTTGGGGGGCGCTGCATCGCGCTCTGGTATCTCGCCGATACCTACCCAACCGGGTTTTGCCTCTTGGGGGTAATAAGCCCAAGAAGCTTGACTAGAACCAGAATAACGTTCCGGTTGGCGGTGTGGCTGTACATAGGTCCTGCACTCTTTTCAATACGTTGGTGACACTCTAACACAAACCGGGAGCCGCTGTCAACCCCTACTTCAGTAATCGGCGCCAATCTTAACAGACTCTTAAGGCTTGGGCCGCGCTGATCTGGCTTCTGGCGGGCGGCTCACAGACGCATCGATCTGCCGGATCAGGCATCGATCTTTTTCAATCCCAGCAGCTGCAACCCGAAGTTCAGCATGAACAACGGATTATAGACGATGTACCGCCGGGCGAGGCGGCGCGGCTCCTCGATCAACCTGAACGCCCACTGAAGCCCGATCCGCTTGATCCACTCCGGCGGCGGGCTTTTCCTCCCGACCAGCAGGTCGAACGCGCTGCCGACCCCCGTCATCGGGCGACCTGCTAATTTGCAGTTATCCGCCATCCACACATCCTGCGCGGGCGTGCCCATCCCCACCCAGATCATGTCCGCATCACTCTGGTGGATCTGCTCGATGATGCGTGCATTTTCATCGGGCGGTACGGGCCGGACCGGCGTGGCGTGGCAGCCCACGATCCGCACGTCCGGGAAGCGCCGCTGAAGCTCCTCTGCCGCGCGCTCCGGCTGGCCCTCCAGCCCCCCCAGCAGGAACAACCGCCAGTGCGGGAAGCGCTGGCAGCAGGCCAGCATGAAGTCATCCCCATGGATGCGCTCCGTCTCCCTGTGGCCCAGCATACGCGCGGCCCACACGAGCGGCATCCCATCCGTCATCACGAACTCAGCCCGGTTGACACGATCGCGGAAGGCTTTCTCGTAATGCCCGATCATGACGGAGTACACGGTTGCCGCGCTCATCACGACCGGGCGTTGCTCGTCGACGGCCTTCGACAGGTAATTCAGCGCCGCCTCGAACGAGGCCGTCGTAAGGACGGTCCCGAGGACATTGGCCTGCGGATAAGGTGCTTTCTCGATCATCGTAACATCATCAACTATCATGCGTATGGATTCCGGAGCGGCAGGCCGCCTAACAGCGCATCACAGATCGCGTCGAGCGCGCGGTCCCGGCCCGGCGCGAGCGCCTCACTGCGGCGATAATGAAACGTGACGTACGAGCGCGGCCCTTCCTCCACTGCCTCGAACGGGATAATTTCCTCGAAAAAATAGAGATAAGCGTAGCGCTGCACTAATTGTATATCGGCCTCAGAAAGCTGCCCACGTCTGAAAGCCACCTCCAACGCCCCTGCGTAGCTGTCCGGCGTGTCCGGGTCGAGCGTGAAGCCCTTGCCCCGGTAATGGACCCTCCCCACCACGACGGTCGGGATGCCCATCAACGCCGCTTCCAGCCCGACGGTCGACGTGTAAACCAGCGCTACGTCCGCCGCGTCGAGCAGCGCGTATGAGTTAGCCGCGCTCTCCGGCGGGACGATACGCACGTTCGGCGGCAGGGCGGGCAGCGCCTCCCGCACCCGGTCGAGCACCTGCTCCTGCGAAGTCTTGAACGGCAGCCTCACCTCTGCCGGGTGGACGCGCACGACGAGCTGTTTTTCCGGGTGCCCCTCGAACCAGCGGATCGTCTCCACGACCCATTCCGCCATCGACTCGAAGCCGATGTCCGTCTGGTACACGGCGGTGTCCCACAGCACGTTGGTGAACAGCACGGCGGTAGGTTTGTCGGATGCAGGCGGCTCGACGGCCTCCATCTCCGGCCAGATGCGCTCGATGCCCACGTTCCCCTGCGTTCTCCCACCGAGGTAAGCATCCAGCGCAGCGGCCTGAGCGTCTGTCAGCGGCGTACCCGCGCGCTCGGCCCAGCGCTCCGCGAAATCCTGCCTCAGCACGGGGATATCCCGCCCGAAGATCAGCCCGCCGCCCCGCTTACCGCGCTCGTAGCTCCACGCCGTGATCCCGCGCCGCCGCGCCGCCGCCATCAGGATCGCCTCCGCATAAAACAGGCCGTTCATGGCGAGCGCGGCGTCAGGTTGATAGTCGTCCAGCAGCCGCTCGACGGCGGCTGCCGCCGCCAGCCCCGCCGCCGCAAAGCGCCGCGTCGCCGCGAGGTGCGCCGGATCGCCCATCTGCGCGCCCCCCAGCAGGTGGCGGTTGACCGACGCACCGATCAGCTTCCCGACCGGCAAACCCTCCCCGGTCAGCGCGCCCAGCGCCTCATAACCGAGGTCCGCCGTCTGCCCGACGAAGCCCGCGACCTCCTCCGGGCTGACGTATTCGCTCAACCACGCATACGGCAGCCCCGTCTCCTTCAAAAAGCGCCCCGACTGCCCCATGCAGCGGTCGCAGGTCGACGGGTAATCGTCCAGCACCGTGCGCGGCTCGCAGGCGGGCAAAATCCGGTCGCACAACACGGTCCGCGTGCCCGCGCCGCGCACGTGCAGCGCCCGCGCGATGGTCGTCTCCCACGCGAGGTGCGCCGTCCAGCCCCTCAGCGAGAAGATCAGCACGCGCGGGCCATCCCCTGCGGGCAGGGGGGGCTCCATCTCACGAAGCTGGCGATGCTCGTTCGGGGTCGCGCCCGTCACGTCCTGGTACAGCCGCAGCGCCGCCCACGCCGCGCGTGTGGCTGGTCGCGAGCTTTTGGCGAGCGCCAGCAGGCGGCCCGCCACCCCGCGTGACAGGAAGTCCTCGATCTGATGCATCACGATCCCGCCGATCCCTTCGGCCTGACGACGACCGTCCGCCCGGCAGGATAATCGAACCGGTACGCGCCCGCTGCCTGTGCAGCGAGCACGTCCACCGGGGCCGGGTCATGATCGGGGGCGGCAGTTCGGGCCTCATTGATCGCCTCAACCAGGTTGCAGACGTTTGTCACGTCGTAATGTTTCCCGGACGAGTCCCACCGCGCCCCGCCTACGTTTCCCCGCGCGCTGCCCGTCCACGTCGCGGGCAGGTTCAGCCCCGCGCGGATCATCCCCGCGACCCGCTTCCTGAGCGGGGCCGGGGCGCGGAACTGCCCCCGGTAAATGCGTCGCGCGGTGGCATCTGGGACGCGGATGCCTGCATCACCCGCATGGGCCAGCACCGTATCTGCCACCCTCTCATGCGCCTTGCCATCGACCGCATAAAACCAATCCGCGATGACCTCTCCGAGCTGCTCCTCCACACGGCGCGAGATCACCCTCTCCCCCCTCACGGCGGCGTCGAGCCGGTCCATCAACACGCCTTCATCCTCACACGGCTCGCTGATGCGCTCCACCGTGTCTATCGGCAGCGCGGTCGGAATCCACGCCGGGGAGAGCGCCGGGAGGCCCGCCATGCCCGCCTCGATGGCCGTCGAGCACGAGCGCTGCACGAGCGCATCCGCGCGCAGCAGCCACCCATCGACCGTGCCCTCTAATATCAGGTGCAGGTTATCCCGCTCGTCGAGCAGATCGTGATACGTCTCCAACCGCTCGAAGGGGTGCGGGCGGTACACGACCTGCGTCCCCGGGAACCGCGCCGCGATGCGGTTGGTCAGCGCCGCCATCTCATCCAGCGTCCGGCGCTGGATGGCCTGCTTGGCCGCGATGTCGGCGCGGTCGTAGCCGAGCTTCACCCAGTTATCGACCTCCCGCTCCAGCGACGAGTAGCGTGGATTCGCCAGCGAAAAGCTGCTGTTGACGAGGATCATCGGCCCATCCGCAAAGCGGGCGGCCTCCGGCGCGAGCGCGCGGGCGCTCTGCCGCCAGGGTTCCGCATAAAAGTCGAAGCGCGGCGCGCCCGTCACGGCGATCTGGTCTGCGCGGTACCACCCGGCGGCAGGGGCGTGCTCCGCGATCCGCTTCCCCCAACTGCAATAACAGGTCATCAGATCACGGACTTCGGCATTGGCCGTCATCTTGCCCGTCGCATAATCATCCCAATCGACGAACACACCGCCCTCCGTGTCGAGCACCCCTGTCGGGATGCCCGCCTCGACGAGCTGCCGGGCCATGTCCTCATTATTCGTACGCAGGTAATTGAGCAGCACGAAATCCGGCGTCAGCGCGCCGAGTTCGGCCTGTGCGAGGTTCATCGGCACGAGGTAAGTCGTCGCGCCCCTCTCGCACAACCGCAGCGCCACCAGCGCGAGGCCGGGCAGGTCGCGGTATGGATTGTCGACGATCAGGGCGATGCGCATCGGCCACACCATGCGGGGTTACGGATTGCTCGCGGGGCGTCCGCGCGGAGGGCGCTCCGCCGTGTGCGGGCCGTATTGTGGCACAGATCGACGCTTTTTCCCAAGATGCGGCGGGCGTGAGCCAGCGTGCTACGCGGCGCGCCCTTCTGCGAGGGCCTGCATCTGTGACCGGATATGCGGCTGGTTGACGAACTCGACGAAGCGGGTCGCCACCGGCGAGGGCGCGCGGTTGCGCGGGGTGACGATTTCGACCGGGCTGCGCAGGTCGAGGCCCTCCACCTGAACGGTCGCCAGCCTCCCCAGCGAGATGCGCGGCACGGCAGCCAGCATCGAGAGGAAGGACAGCCCGATGCCGTGTTCGACGGCCATCGCCAGCGCCTCAGCGCTGCCCACTTCCATGACAATCTCCAATTCCGATACTGGCAGGCCAAGCTGCTCCAGTCCGGCGGAGACGATCTGGCGGCAGGCCGAGTCGGGCACCCGGCAGATGAACGGCTCATCGCACAGTTCGTCGGCCCGGATCGACTCGCGCCGCGCCCACGGGTGGGACGCCGGGGCGATCAGCGCGAGGTGATCGGTGACGAAGTTATGATAATCCACGTCGACCCCGGCCACGCGCAGGCTCGTCACTCCCACGTCGTATTCCCCGCTCGCGATGCGCTCCATCAGCACGCCGCGCCCGACGACGGGGATCGTGACGTTGACGCGCGGATAGCGGCGTCGAAACTGCGCGACGACGTGGGGCAGTAAGTACTGCCCGGCGGTCGAGCTGCACCCGATGGCGAGGTCGCCCGCCAGTTCCCCCTCCGGCACGCGGATGTTCTGCTCCGTGCTGACGACGAGGTTGATGATCTGCTCGGCTTTGGGCACGAGCGCCTGTCCCGCCCGCGTGAGCAGCAGGCCGCGCGGGTTGCGCTCGAACAACTGGACCTGAAGGTGCTCCTCCAGCGAGCGAATCTGCATGCTGATGGCGGGCTGCGACAGGCCGAGCAGCCGCCCGGCCTCGGTGAAGTTGAGGGTGCGCGCGGCTTCGAGGAAGATGCGCAGCGATTGGATGTCGAGTATGTCCATGACCTGTCTCGTGGAATGACTGTGTGGTCGGCTGCCCTATGGTAAGGGCTTCCGCGCGCCTGTCAAATAGCGCAGGCATCCCGGCTTGCAGGCCGGGATGCCTGCGCGTCGACCGTGGCTAGTTCGCGTGGCCGTTCCTACCCCGCAGATAGTCGATCATCGGCTGGGTGACGAGCGGCACAACGTCGCCGATCATATGCGGCATCAGATTGTCCATCACCTTCGGCATGAGGTCCGGCATCTGTTCCTGCATGTAATCCGGCATTGGGATGCGCTCGCCCACGCGCTCCAGCATCGTCGGCATGACCTTCGGCATCATCATCGGCAGCAGCCGGGGGAACAGGATCGGGAACACCGGCTTCATCGCCTCCAGCGTGCCCGGTATCTTGCCCATGACGCGCATCATCGGCCCCATCCCGAACGGCATCGCGTCGATCAGCTCCGGCCACATCGTGCCCATCAGCTCGGCGAAGCCCTCCGGCGTCATCAACGCGATCATCGCCTCGAACACCGCCCACTGCGCGCGGACCTCCGGATTCGGGTCGGGCAGATCGTAGCCCAGCGCCGATGCGGCGTAGTGGGCCAGGTCGACGACCTCCAGCGGCGTGTTCTTCTTCTCGGCTGAGACGCGAAGCTGGAATTCGCAGCACGGGCACAGCGCGAGCACCTTCTCCGCGCCTACGTCGATCGCCTCGTCCAGCCGGATCTCGCCCACGTCGGCGGCGACGGGCGGGTCTTTGAGGAGCGTCAGCACCGAGCCGCAGCAGTGCGCCTCCTGGCGGTTGTGCGCCATCTCGACCAGGTTCGTGTTGGGGATGCCCTTGATCACGTCGCGCGGCGGCTCGTAGACGCCCGACGCCCGCCCGATGTGGCACGAGTCATGCCACGTGACGGTTTCGGCGGCCCGACCGTTTTCCGGGAAGGCGAACTCGCCGAGGGCCAGCTTCTCGGAGACGATCTCGCTGTAGTGCCGGACCGTGATGTCATAGTCGATGCCCAGCTTCTCCGCCCACTCCGGGTAGACGCTGCGCCACATCATATCGCAGGCCGGGCACGAGGTAATCACCGTATCGCCCCCTGCATCCTTGACGGCCTGAATGTTGCGCTGCATCGTTTTGGCGAACAGGTCCCACTTCCCGGCGACGAGCATCGGCGTGGCGCAGCAGCTTTCCTTTTCGGCCAGATAGGTGAAGTCCACCCCGGCTTCGTCGAGCAGGCGCACGCTGGCGATCCCGATGTCCTGTTCGACGTAGCTGGCCGTGCACCCGGCGAAGTAGACGTTCTTGGCCTTGTGTTCGGGGCCGTGCTTCTCGCGCAGGTCATCCGGGAACCAGGCGTCGCGGTCCTTCCGGTAGCCCGCCCAGATGTCGCCCTCCGCATCGAGCGCGGCGGCCATCATCTCGAAGGGCGGGAAGGTCATCTCCTTCCTATCTTCGATCAGGATGCCGCGCAGCTTCATCCACGACGGCTCGATGGGCAGCGACGCCGAGCAGCGCAGGTTGCACAGCTCGCACGTCGTGCAGGCGATGAACGAGTCGACCATCTTCTGGTTCCAGTCGACCCGTCCCTCCATATACTCGCGCAGCCAGAACCACTTGCCGCGCGGGCTCTGGCTTTCCCAGCCGCGCCCGTAAAACTGGTCGCACTCGTCGACGCAGTAGCCGCACTGCGAGCACGCGTAGGCATACCATGCCACGTCCTCAGGGACGGCGCGCACGGGTGCATCGGGGTGCTCCCCGATCTGGTTGACGACCGTGTTGCCGAGGGGCCGGATCAGCGGCTCGAAGGTGTAGGCGAGGTTCAGCGCCATCCCCAGCAGCCCGTTTCCGATGACCTTGCCGGGGTTCAGCAGCCCCTTCGGGTCGACCTCCGCCTTGAAATCACGCAGCCGCCGGGTGCGTTCCTTGCCCAGCACCAGGTTGGCCTGCTTCGAGAAGTAAAGGCCCGTCGCGTAGGGGCGTCCGCCGTTCTTGGCGGCGATCTTCATGATCGACAGCGCCAGCCCGAACACGAAGTTGTAGTTGAATTTGCGCTGGTCGCTGGGGATAAAGCCGAGGATCGCGACCTCCGGCTCCCCGCCTGCGCTGTTGTGGACGATGACCGCTTCCTTGATGACCGGCTGGTTGACCATCTCCTCGATCTCGGTCAGCACGTTGTCGAGGCTGGAGAGCGGGACGATCACCTCGGCGGGGACGAGCGACGGCCCCAGCCGCTTGACGAGCATGATCTTGAACCGCTGCTCCCACTCGTGCTGGGCGATGTGGTCGCCCAGAATCTCGACCTGATGGCGTTCGATCAGTTCCGGCAGCGCCTTGCGCACCACCCCGGCGTCGCTCTGGCGGAACGCCAGCGTGAGGATGAAGGCCGCAGGCAGGATCACCTTCTCGCCGACGGGGTGCCCGTTATGCTCCATCAGCGGGGCGCGGTTTTTCATCTCCGCCATGCGCGGGTTGATGAACATCATCGACCAGATGGGCAGGCCGGAGTCGACGAGCGTCGTCAGGAGATGCTGCAAGTCGGCAGAGGTCGGGCAGGCCAGCGAGATCACGTCGACCTCCTCGAACGGCTGCACGCGCACCGTCACCTGGCTGATCAGGCCCGTGATGCCCTCTGCGTCTGCGACGAGGCCCAGATCGTCGCCGCTGAGTTCCCGTATTTCGCCGGTCGGCAGCACGACGCGCGCCGAGACGACGTTCTCGGCGAAGTAGCCGTACTCGTAGCTGCCGAGGCCCGCCCCGCCCTGCGCCAGCCATCCGCCAACCGAGGAAGAGGGGTAGCTCGTCGGATAGAGCCGGATGGTCAGCCCTCGCGGCTTGAGATACCGGTCAAGCTGCTCCCAGGTGATGCCCGGCTGCACGGTGGCCGTCAGGGCTTCTTCGTCGACGGCGAGCACGTCCTTCATCCGGTAGAAGTCGACGACGATGCCCTGTTTGACGGGGATCACGCCGCCGTAACCGGACGATCCTTTGCCACGCGGCGTTAGCGGGATGCCCTCTGTGTAAGCCCACGTCACGAGGCTGGCGAGTTCCGCCTCGTCCGCGGGCTGTACGACGGCATCCGGCAGGGTATCGCCGACGAGTGGTTTGACTAAGTTCGGTATGGCGGCGATGTCATGCCCGTAGAGCATCCGCTCGGTTTTGTCGAGACTGGCCCGGCTGCCGAACTGTTCGAGGTAAGAGCGCTGTGCAATGTTCATCGTAGTTCTTCCTTCCGGGGTTGATGCGCTTCCGGCGGGCGCGGCCCCACCCACGTCCTGAAGAAGTGCGGGTTAAGATCGTTCTGCCTGATGGGCTGCCGAACGCTCTTTACCTGTTCGGATATCCATATATTTTGATCGTAGAGCTTGCAAAACGCCGTAAGTAGTGACAATAATCACAAATAGGGAGGAAACCTGTCATAATCAAATACAATTGATGGCATAAATTGTGCTTATGGCCTCGGTGCGTCTGCTGCATGTGTTTGCAATCCCCCGTCCGATCATGTTTAATGGGTTGATGCCCAAATCGTAGCTGGCAACCTCGCCCTTCAAAGGTTTATCTGAACGTCGAGGCGCCTTTGCCCCTCAGAGGTCCAGACGCCTATCCACAAAACCCATGCCTGCCCGGAGGACATCATGCGACGACGATTCGCTTGGGCCACTTTATTTATGCTGGCACTTATTCTGGTGCTCCCCACCATCGCTCTGGCCCAGGGGGGCATCGCCGATATTTATGTCTGGGACACATCCGCCGAGAATTTCCCTCAGGTGCAGATGACGTTTCGCGCGGTCGACGCCGACGGTATGGCGATGAGCAACCTGCTGCCCGACGACTTCTCCGTCTACGACAACGAAACGGCCATCCCCAATTTCGAGCTTGAATCGCGCGACGACGGCCCGATCCACGTTATTTTTCTAATCGACGAGGGGCGCTACGCCAACTACCGCGCGTTCGGGATGGACGCCCTGCGCGGGGTGATGACCTACTTCGTCGAGGGGTCCTACTTCCGCGAGGGGGTGGACACGGTCGAGGTGCTGGCTCAGGTCAACGAGGGAGGCAGCGAGCGCACCGTCGTGCTGCTCGACCGGACCCAGAGCGCGGGGGCGTTCACCGATTTCGTCAACTCGACCGAGTTTACGGCGTCTCTTGGCCCAACACAGGCCCTCGGCGGCGTCGAGACGGCGCTGGATCGCGTCGTCGAGCAGGTCGACACGGAGCGAACCGCCGTCAACATCGTGCTCATCACGCCGTTCGTCGACTCCCTCGTCGTCGGCGACGCCGTCGACGTGGCCCGCGAGGTGGGGCGCGCCGCTCACGAGCAGCTTGTGACGGTCTACACGCTGCACACCCACCTTCAGGGCCAGCTTCCTGATCCCCTTCAGACGCTCGCGGGCGAGTCCGGCGGGCGCTATCTGCTGCTCAAGCCCGATCAGGATCAGCGCCAGGACCTCGACGGAATCTACGGCGACATGATGCGCCAGCGCGCTTACTACGCTCTGTCGTACGAAAGCCCGGTTCTTGAGGAAGGCGAGCACACCGTCGCGGTCGTGCCGCGCGGGCTTGGCCCCGACGCCGCCCCGGAGGTGGGTACGTATGACGCCCCGGAGATCGCCGTCGAGCCTCCCTCCGTCTCCATTACCAGCCCGGCGGCGGGCGAGACGATTGACGTGGCCGTCGAGCAGCCGGAGGATGGCCCTCCGGCCATCGTGCCTGGGACCATCACAGTCGACGCACAGGTCGAGTGGCCCGGCGGCGAGCCGCGCACCATCGAGACGGCAGAGCTGATCGCCGACGGCGAGGTCGTGTTCACCACGTCCATCCCACCCGGCTCGGACACGTTCGGGCTGCCGTGGGAAGTGCCCTTCCCCTCTACCACAGCGGGCGAGGAGGGAACCCCGCCCGCCGAGTCCCACACGCTGCAAGTCCGCGTGATCGACGAGGAAGGGATGGTCGCCGAGAGCGTTCCGGTGACGGTCAATCTGGCCGTCGCCCAACCCGCCGGGGAGGAGGCCGGGGAAGGCTTCGTCGCGCGCTGTCTCGCGAACCCATTTCAGGGCGCGTGCGTCGCCGTCGTCGTCCTGCCGCCCGTTTTGATCGTCGGGCTGCTGCTCGTCGGCGGGGTGGTGCTGCTGATCCGCCGCCGGGGCAAGCGCGAGGTGGACGCCCCGCCGCCCGCCGCGTGGGAGCAGCCCGCGCCCGCTCGCGGCGCGGGGCCGGGTGACGCGGAGCGCACGGTGCTGGAGTGGGATGAGGGCCAGCCGAGCGCCGGGCCGCAGCCATTTGCCATGCTGCGCGTGCTCGACGGGCCGACGGGCCGCATCGGCGAGGTGATCGACGTGCAGAACGAGGTGACGACCTTCGGGCGCAGCCCGGAGGCCGCCGACGTGGCATTTTACGCCGGGGAGCGGGCCTCCATCAGCGCGCTCCACTGCACGCTTCAGATGTTCCGGGGGCGTTTCTTCCTCACGGATAACAGCTCGACCAACGGGACGTTCGTCGACGGCGAGGAGCTGCTGCCCGGCCAGCCGTACGAGCTGCGCGACGGGGCCGAGATCGTGCTCGGCCAGACGGAGCTGAAGGGCGTGCGGATGCGCTTCGATCTGGGCACCGTGCCCGCCCCTCAGAGCACGGCGGACGCCACCCGCGTCGAGGGCGATCCCTACGCGGACGCGCCGGGCGGCGACGCGACGATGATCGATCAGAACGATCTCGACGACGAGAGCTGGAAGAACAAACTCGGATAGACGGCTCCGGGCGCGTCACGTCGTGGCGCCCCCGGAGCGGGGATGCGGGGGGCGGACGTATGTCGGTGATCCTCGGCAAGCATTTTAATATCGGCGGGCGCGAGGTTTACGAGGATCGCGTCGAGGTTGCCCGGCTCATCACAGAGGGCGGCCTGACGCTGGACCTCGCCATCCTCGCGGACGGCGTCGGCGGGCAGGACAAGGGCGAGCGCGCCGCGCAGATCGCCGTCGACGCCGTGCTGCAATACATCCGGGCCAGCGTCGACGCGGACATCCCGACGCTGCTCGCGAACGCCGCCCGCCACGCCAACGAGGAAGTGTACTACGAGCGGGGGATGCCGGGTCAGGAGGGCATGGCGACGACGCTCACGCTGGCCGCCGTCGGCGCGGGGGATATGCTCTACGTCGCCAACGTGGGCGACAGCCGCGCCTACCTCGTCCGCAACCGCAACCTGACCCAGCTGACGATGGATCACACCGTCGCCAACCTGCGCGGCGAGGGGGTCGGCACGCCGCGCGGCGGCGCGCTCGTGCGCGCGCTGGGCATCAGCCATGAGGTGACGGTCGATCTCGGCTTCTACGTCGACACGCACGATCCGCACGTCGCGAACGAACGCGGGCGGCGTGGGCTGGCGCTTCAGCCCGGCGACGCCGTGCTGGTCTGCTCCGACGGGCTGATCAAGAACTCCCGCACGACCGGCGAGCCGCTCACGAAGGAGCGCGAGATCGTCGACGTGCTGACCGACGAGGAGGGCGACCGCGCCGCCCGGACGCTCGTCGCATTTGCGCTGGGCCGCGACCCCGACGACAACGTCTCCGCCGCCCTGCTTCAGATTCCCGACACAGCCCGCGCAGGCCGCCGGAAGCGCCGCCGGGGAGGGATGCTGGTAGTCGGCGCGATCGGGCTGCTCCTCCTGCTGGGTCTGCTGGCCTACGTCGGCTCCCGGCTGATGCGCGCGACCGGCGAGCTGGTCGAGGTGGCGGCGGTCGCCACCGAGGCTGCCGGGCGGGCGACGGATTTCGTCGAGGTCGAGGTGCTGATCACGATCACGCCGCTGCCCCCCACCACGCCGACGATCCGGCCCTCCCCCGCCGCCGGGGAGATCGCCGCCCTGTTCGGCCCATCCGGGCGGACGCCCCTCACCCCGGATCAGATCGCCACGACCGGCGAGGAAGGCGCGCTGATCGCCGTCAACCACCAGCCGGACGCGGCGGGCGACGACGGGCGGGTCTACGCCTTCGGCCCAAACACGCTCGCGCTCAACAGCGCGACGGATCGCGGATTTGCCCTGTCACTGGCCGAGGACGGCGACGTGTTCATTCACACCGGGCGCTACGGCGCGGCGCAGGTCCGTCTGGAGCCATCCGGCGTGGTCGTGGCCGTCGAGGGGGCCTGTCTGTCCATCGGCCCATCGGGCGGCGCATCGCCCGGCGTTGCGGCGGCCTGCTTCGCCGGGACGTGCCGTGTCACGCCGGCGTTCGGCCTCGACGCGGTCACGGTCGAGGCCGGTTCGCAGGCCGTGATCGATCCGGCGGCCCGCACGGTCACCCCATCGAGTCCCATCCCCGACACGGCGGCGACGCGCGCTTACCTCGCGCTCAGCGCGTTCAGCGCGAACGGCAAGGCGGACGCCGAGCAGTGTGTGGCGGCCTTCCTGCCGTCCGGCGACGTTTCTCCCACGGGGGATACGTCCGCCGGGGTCGAATCGACCGCCGCCGTCACCACCGAACCGGAACCCACCGGGGCCGCGCCCACGCCCGCCGAATAGCCGCCGCCCGCCAGCGCGGACGCCACGCTGCCCATCCCCGGCGGCGTTGAGGTTCGGGCTGGCGCGGTCCGCCAGCAGGGGCCGATGCACGATGCAGCCCGCCGCTGCTCTCCGGCGGGGCGGGCCGCGCTGTGACGCATCGCCGCCCGCCCACCCGGCGACGCCGGGCATCCCGCGCCTCACCCTGTGCCCCGGCGGCTGAGCGGTTCATTCCCCAAAACTGCCCCCCCCGGCCCCCTCGTTGTCACCACAACAAAAGGCGCGGCTTAACGCCGCGCCCACTGTAGCCATTTCTTACGAACCCCCCCTTTAAATCTCGCTCGCTCGGATGGTATGAAGTTGGCGAATGAACATTAGCAAATCAATCGGGCAACTCACCGGCATAAGTTGGGGGTGTCGACTCGCTAAAATCCCCTGTGGGCCTTTGGCCCATCCGTCCCCCTTTGCAAAGGGGGACAGGTCCGAGCGCCAGCGAGGAGCAGGGGGTTCTCGCTAAAGATAAAGCGTTATCCGTTTAAATTGTTAAACTCCATAAGCCAACTTCCAGTGGTGAGAAAGGCTCAGCCTTTCTCATCTACCCCCGCTGGTTGAACACGAGCGATATCTTGCCCACCCGGATGTTGTCGCCGGGCTGGAGCACGATCCGCGCCTCCGGGTCGAGCGGGCTGTTGTTCACATAGGTGGGGTTGCGTGGATTGAGCGCCTGGATGAAGTACTGGTCATTTTCCTCTGTGATGCAGGCGTGCTGCCGCGAGACGTACTCCGAGCCGCGCAGCCCACTCAGATCGACGGCCAGCAGCCGGTTGCGCGACGGGTTGCGCTGGTCAGCGCGCCCGAGCAACGCGGGCTGCCACTCGATCTCGTAGACGAGATTCTGCCGCCTCTCTTCGAGGTAAACCTGATTATCGCGCGTGATAGGCCTCCGCTGGCCTGTGTCGATCAGGTCCCACACCCCGGTGCCCTGATCGGCGGTCTGCGCGAAGATAAGCTGCGCGCCCTCCGCCACGCCGTGCTGTTCGAGTGTGCGGGTCGGGTCGAGCGCTTCTTTCGCCCCCTTACGGCGCAGCGTGTAGGTCGTCCCGCCGAATTCAAAGCGGTCGCGCACCTCCGTGATGAGGTCTGCGACGCGCAGGGAGTGGCGGACGTTGGCCTGCTTTGCGCCGACGCCCGGTACGTCAATCGTGATGGTGACGCGGTCCATGGTCGGTGTTAATCTCCCGTTGAACTGGGTGAGCTAATATAGTCCGCAGGGTCGAGACCCATCTCGCGGAGCTGCTTCTCGAATTCTTCCTGAACCTCCGGGGCCATCTCTCCGACCTCGACCGCGCCTCCGGTCGCCGTCGTCCCGGCCTCCTCTTCTGCCTCGGCCTCGTTGACGAGGTCAACCGGCCCCTGGTAGCGCCATTCCGCTTCCTCCGGCCAGTGCTCGACGCTGATGGCATCGATCCACCCGTCAAGCTCCTCCTCGACGTTCTCATTATACTCGTCGAAGGGCATCCCGACCTGTGTCAGCGCGACGCGCACCGACTTGATGATGAAACCACGTCCGGGCGGGTATTCACCCTTCAGCATGGCATAGGGGACCTTGCCGCCCATATTGCGGACGGCCTCGATGTCCTGCAAGACGAGGCTGTAGCGCGGCGCTTCGACCTGCTTCAGGAAGTCATCGCGCGAGCGTAGATCGGAGAGCGCCCCTCCGATGACGAAGTGCAGCCCCTCGCTGCCATACTTGCGGGCCATCTCGGCCAGATCGCTCAGCAGCATCCGGTTCACCAGCGACCCGAACTCGCCGTAGTTGTCGACGACGACGACGATGGCGGGCCTCGGCTGATCCTCTGCCCGGAATTCGTCGCTTTTCGTGTGAACCCGTTCGGCCAGATCGTCGTCGTACTCGACCTGAAGCCGTCTCACGACCTCCTCGATCTCCTCCGGCTCGGAGATCGCCGCCAGCACGTGCGGCAGATTCGCCAGCGACTTCTCTCCACCGTAGTTATAGAGGTCCTTCTTCGAGTCGATCAGGATCAGCGCCGCGTCGTGCGGCTTGTACATGTGCGCGATGGACAGCGCCAGCGTGCGCAGCGTCATCGTCTTACCGGAAAGCGGCGGCCCGGCGATCAGGAAGTGCGGCCCCATCTTCTCGATGTCGATGCGGGTCGGCTTGCGGTCGAGGTCGTTCAGGCCGAGGATCGGCTCCACCTTCTCATACTTCGCGCCGAGTTTCGGCAGCAGCTCGCGGATGTGGATCGCCTCCGGCAGCACCTCGACCGGCTCCGGCAGCGCGCCTTCCCATGCAACGGACATCGCCTGTGCGAGTTCTTCGTACAACTCGCCTTCATCCCAGTGGGCTTCCGGATCGTCGATGGTCTCCCTCAGCGGGATCGCACACTGGAACTCCAGCGGCGTCCGGTTGACGTTCACGACGCCGCGCCCTGGCACGTCGTTGAAGTTGGGCGCGCCGCGCCCGACGATGGCCGTGTACTCGGTCGGGTCCGGCAGCTTGAGGGACATGCGCTCGGTGAACAGGTTGTAGAGCTTGCTCGGCATGTCGCTCGTCTGGCTGGCCGCCACCGCGAAGTAGATGCCGAACGCCCGCCCATCGCGGACGAGCGAGATCAGCGTCGGAATCTGGTTTTCGTAGTTCTCCTTTAGCTCGCCGATGTTGTCGACGACGATCAGCACGGCGGGCAGCACGTCATCCGGATTTTCGGCGTTATAAGCCGCCAGCGACCCATACTGGGTGACGCGGCTGCGGCGGCTCTCCAGCATCGCGCCGAGCATACGCAGCAGCCGTTCGACGCGCTGCTCCTCGGTCGAGTCGATGGACCCGCCCAGATGCGGCAGCGCCTTGAGGGCGTTCAGGCCGCCCTTCCCGAAGTCGAGCGCATAGATCGTCAGTTCGTCGGGGCTGTGCTTGGCCGCCAGCGCCAGCATGAGCGTGCGCAGGAAGATCGTCTTGCCCCAGCCGGGCGCGCCGAACAGCACGAGCGGCCCGCGTTTGAGATCGACCGTGAGCAAACGCTGCTCCGAGTTGTACGGATTGTCGACGACGCCAATGTCCACCACGAGCGGCTTGCCGAGCCAGTTGGCAGGCTCCCACTCTGCGTGGCCTTCCACCCACCGCTCGACTTCCGGCGCGAGCACGATGGTCCCTTCCGCCGCCCGCTCGGTGTTCAGGTACTTCGCGTCGATAGGCAGGTTCAGCGGCAGGTGGACCGGCAGCGGATCGGGCCAGGGCTTCGACTGCGGCGGCACGTTCTGGCGTTTCGCCAGGATGGCCGTCATGCCCACCACCCAGTCGACCATCGTCTCCGCCCGTCCGTTGACGGCGTCGTCGATCTCCTGCTGCGAGAAGCCGCGCTGCACGCTCAGCGACTGGCTGAGCAGCGCCGCCCGGTCGATGACCTCATCCCGCGTGCCCTCACTGTGCGTGCCACCGTTCGGGTCCGGGCCGCCTTCCTGCGGGATATCGGTCGCCAGCCCGGCCTGAGTCGAGAGGATCATCGACTCGACCGCCTGCTTGACCTTCTCCTCATCGTCCAGCCAGATCACGTCGTCCAGCACGATGTCCTCATCCGCGCTGTAACCACCCCCTGCGCGCGCGACCTGCATCATTTCGAGGTTCTCGTTGCCGACCTGAATGTAAGCGCGCCCCGGCAGGTTGCTGGGCAGGAACGCCGCGTCCGAGCGGCGGAGAAGCTCGCGGCTGTCATCCGTCGTCTCGACGCGCAGGCATATCTTGAATTTCATGTTGGCCCGCATCTGGTCCGTGACCGCGCCCGTCGGGCGCTGCGTCGCGAGGATCAGGCTCACGCCGATGGCGCGTCCCAGCCGCGTGATGCTGTCGAAGCGGGCCTTGAACTCCGCGTTCTCCTGCACCATCTCGGCGAATTCGTCGACGATGATGAACAGGTGCGGGAACGGGTCTTTGAGGTGATAGCCCTTCTGGCGGTACTCGACGATGTGCTTGACGTTGTAGTCCTTGAGGACCTTGCCGCGCCGGTCAAGCTCGGCCTTGATCGCGATGAACATGCGGTCGACCGCATTACCCTCCAGATTCGTCACGATGTCGACCGTGTGCGGCAGCTCGCGGAACGGCTCGAAGGCCGATCCACCTTTGTAGTCGACCAGCGCGAAGTTGATGATGCTCGGATCGTAGCGCACCGCGATGGCCGCGATCAGCGTCAGCAGCAGCTCCGACTTACCGGAGCCGGTCGTCCCGGCGATCATGCCGTGTACGCCGTCGTAATCCTGCGACATGTGCAGCTCGCGTACCCGGTTGCCGCCCATGTAGCCCAGCGCCGAGTGAATCCACTCCGCGCCCTCAGGCGTCTTGCTGCGCTCCCAGTTCTCGATGACGGGGATTTCCTCCATCTTCGAGGCTTCGAGCATCTCCAGCAGGTCGACGTAGGAGGTGATGTCGTCGCCGAAGCCCGTCCGCACGGCGTACTCGCGGATCAGGTAGGCGAACTCTTTCTCCGCCCGCACGGCGTCGAGCGTGTCTGCCGTGCCGATGAAGCGGTGCGTGTTCAGGCCCGTTTCGGCGTAGCGGAAGGCCATCTCCGCCCCGACCGGCTCGACCTCGATCACGGTCTGACAGTCGCTCGGCACCCTGGAGGGAGTCGGCACGACGAACACCACCGACGCCCCAAGCTCTACGCCGCGCTGCATGATGATCGAGGCCGCCGCCTCATTCTCGGCGGTCCACAGCGGGGAGTCGGGCTGCACGTCGTGCTTATCCACGACGAGCATAATGTGCGGCAGCGTCACGTCGCCCGCCTCGTCCTTATCGGCCAGCCGGAGTGCGCGCTTGTCGAGTTCGGCGCGCAGATCGTCCCAGAAGGCGGTGACGGAGACTTCTTCGTCGTCGAAGTTCATCTGGTCCCCGACGTAGCGCTCGGCGCGCGTGTTGGTGTGGGGCAGCCACATTGCCCATTCCCAGCGTTTGCGCGCGGCCTGCGAGCCGATCACGTACAGCCGGGCATCGTTCGGCGCGTGGAAGGCCGCATAATGCACCGCGATGGATCGCACGAAGTCGGAGGTCTTCGCGCGGTTATCACCCGCGATGCCGATCGCGTGGCGCGGCCCCATCCGCTTCGCCTCTTTTTCGGGGTCCTCCACGTCCATGTCCCGGCGGGTCGGATCGGGTCGCATGGGGATGGCGACCGGCACGTTGCTGACGAATTCCGACTCCTCCGCGATCTGCCGGGCATCCCGCATCTGAGGGAGTTCGCCGTTGTCACCGGACTCCGATACCGTGTACACGCGGGTCGAGGGGCGTGTCCCGATGCCCAGCCGGATCGTCCCGAAGTCGTGATCCTCCGGGCGGCGCTCCCACAACCGCAGACCGGAGCGGCTGTTTTCCTCGCCGGAGGCGATCTTCAGGATGGTCGTCGGATCGGGGTAGTTATAGATGTAGAAGATGCGCTGCATTTCGTGGGAGTCGACCATCTCCCGGCGAAGCTCTTCGAGCCGCTGCTCGTAGACCTTCTCCTTTTCTTTGCCCGCATCCTTTTCCTTCATGTAACTGACCATGCCGAAGACCGTCGAGGCCACGACCGACAGCGCCATCGGGATGATCAGCATCATGTTCCGGCCCTGCCCGGTGGCGGAGACGATGACGTACCCGACGATCGTCACGAGCGGCAGCAGCGCGTGCAGGATCGGCGGGCCGCCCTTTTCCTCGTCTTCGGGCGGGTTGGGAATCTCAACCTCGCCCTCAGGCAGCTCCGGTTGAATACGTGGTGGACGGTCGATATAAGTGACGCTCACGGTTCCCTCTCCGTTTCCCGGCTGCCTGATGAGGGTAGAGCAGCCTTCCTGCTTGACAGAACCGGTGGAATGAGTAAGGTATTTAGATGTTCGTGGTCAGATTTGACCATCACATTGTGGCATAGGCGCAAACTTATGTCAATTGTGGTAACGACCCCGATTCATACCTCGCCATCATGAGAAGGAGCGGCCCCCGTGAAACGCATGTGTACGCTTTGTGGGCGCACATCCGAGGACAGCAACCTGTGGTGTCAGGAGCTTGACTGCCCCGCCGAGGACATGCCCATCGTCTTCGGGCACGGGCAGTTTTTGGGCGATGTCGAAGTGATCCGCTTCATGCGGATGCTGCGCACTGCCGCCCTCTACGAAGCCCAGCGCGGTGAGGAGCGCATCCTGCTCAAGGTCGCCCATCACGGCGCGGAGAGCAAGCTCCGGCGCGAGGCGGATGTCCTGCGCCACCTTCAGACCGCCGGGGCGACGAAGACCGGTCGGAGCACGCTTCCCGCCCTCCTGCCCGCCTACGCCCAGTCGACCATCGACCGGCACGCCTACGGCAAGGCCATCGTCGAGGGTGAGACGGTGTACTACGTGGCCTTCCGCTTCATCGAAGGCGAGTTTCTGCGCGACATCCTGATCCGCAATCCCCAGCCCTGGTACGAGCACGTCGCCTGGCTGACCATTACCCTCGCCGAGACGATCGCCTATTTCAACAACTCGCTCAAGCGGCTTCACCTGCTGCTCAGCCCGGAGGTTGTCTTCGTCCGCGAGGACCTGGAGGGCATCCCCCGCCCGGTGCTGCTCGATCTGGGGATGCTCATCAACGACACCCAGCCTGAGCACCTCGAATGGCTGCATTATTATGGCCTGCCCTCTTATACCGCCCCCGAACTGACCTACACGACTGCCGGCATGATGGAGGGCTGCCTGCCCGCGACGCCCGCTTCAGACGTGTACGGGCTGGGCCTGCTGCTCTACGAGATGCTGGCCGGGCAGCCGGTGTACGAGCACCGGCTTGAGCGCGACAGCCAGGTCCGTGAGGCGGTGCGCCACTACAACCCGCCGCCCCTCACCCGCTCCGACCTGCCCGACGAGGTTCACGCCGCCGTCGAGCGCGCGCTCAACAAGTCCCCCCGCAACCGCTACCCGGACGTGCCCACTTTCGCGGCGGAGTTACAGCGTTTCTTCGGGAAGGTGCCCACCGAAAAGACGCGCCCGCCCGGCAACCGCCGCCTCGTGATCGCGGCAGCGGCGGCGGCGCTGCTCCTGTCGATCCTGATCCTGCTCGCGGCCTATTTCGGCTAGTTCGTAGTTCGGGCGCTCGATACAAAAGAGACCGGCACCCCGCGTATGTGGATGCCGGTCTTTCGTGCTGAGTGCATGGGCACGTATTCAGGGTCGATGCGCTTACTGGAAGGTCGGCGCAGCGTCCTGATCGGCTTCCTGGTGGTCCCGGATCGCATCCCGCAGGTCCTGACCCATTTCCTGGCAGGTCGCGCCGAGTTGTTCCACGCGCGGCTTGACGCCTTCGAGGTAGCGCTCGAACATCGCTGTCGCGCCGAAGCTGATGAAGGCCGCCGCGCGCAGCACCTGAAGCGCAGCCTCGATGATGTTAGCGGCCTTGCTCAGCGTATCGGCAGCGGTGTCGAACCCGCTGGCGACGTTGCCGACAACGCCATAATCCATTGAAACCTGTGACATCGATTCGTTCCTCCTCTATTCCCGTTATTGGCGTTTTATGCGGCTTAGAAGATGCCGTCGAAGACCCCGGCGAGATCGTTGATCATCGCGCGGCCCTTCGAGTCAGCCTGGTCGATGATGTCCATCGCGTTGTTGATGCCGGGCGGCATACCGCCGATGGCGGCGATCAACGCGACGATCTCCGGGACCAGCCGCGACTGGATCTCGCTGGCGAACGCCTCCGCGTCCTCGCCCACCCACGCCTCGGTGATGCTGCTGGCGAAATTTCCGAACTGGCTTTGCAGGTCTTGCATGACCTGGATCTGGCTCATGATGCGCTGAATGACCTCCTGCACGGGGCCCTTCAGCATTTTCATAACGACTCCGATGACTGACATGCTGATCTCTCCCTTTCTTCAAATACCTGGCTGAAGGATTCCGCTTAGAGGAAGCGGCTGCGAGCGGTGTCGACGCCGTCCCGCATGTACGCCACCGCGCCCTTGATGTCGTTCTCAAGCTCGGTCATCTTGTCGCGCATACGCCCGACGGCCTTGTTGAGGCTCTGCTGGATGGCATCCGAGAGCGCCTGCCCGGACTCGCCGAGCAGCGCGCCGCCCTCCAGATTGGCCGAGATGCCGGTCATGACCATGATGGTCTCGTCGAGCTGCTGCGCCGATGCACGGAAGACGGCTGCCATTTCTTCCATTGCATCATAGTTCATTTTTTGGTCAGGCATGTGACCCTCCTATTCGTTTCTGTCGATCCTGGTGATAACGTTAAGGCTCAGATGAAACGTCTGCCGTGCGTTAGAACGGCTGCCAGACAGACCGGCTTTCCTCTTCGGCCTGCTTAAAGGTCTCGACGAGCTGCCCGATGACCTGGCCCCCCTCCTGCAGCGCCTGTTGGAGCCGCTGCACGGCGGGCAGAAGCTCGCTGTCCATCTCATCGTAGAAGGAGTTCGCGCCCTGGCCGATCCACTCTCCGCCCCGGAGGTGGTCGATCTGGCTTTCGATCTTCTTCAGCATGTTCTGGATGTCCTGCGACTGCTGCTCGAAGGAGTTGCGGATGCTCTGCATCTGCTCGTAGTTGACTTCAACATGATCAGCCATGTGATCCCTACTCCCTTCATAGAATGTGAACATTCACCACAATACGTATATAGATAGTCCGGTTCGTGCGCTTTGCCTGTAGTTCGAGGAGTCCCCCCGTGATCCTCGCCCCTGTATGATGCGTCTGACGGTGGGTGTGTTGGCCGGGAGCCGTTGGCAAGTGACGCCTTCAGTTCTTTTGTCGAGATTCGATCCGCTTGTAGAGGCAGTGATCTACCGGCTGCGCTGTGGCAGTGTGCAACGATGAGGCCGTCTTGCTCGCTGTTCGCCTATAGATTTCCCCCCTCACAACGTTTGGTCCAGCTACATTCTCATTATATGGATGATAAGAATCTGCACGAGTCGCCTGGCTTGCAGCTACCTTACAACTGGCTGTCATCCGCCTTGCGCGGCGCTGCCCGACCGCCGAATTTCTCTTTGCGGGCCGTTCGTTTATACTAAGACGCACGGCGAGTGCCGCTTTTTGCCACGCTTCACAACCGCAGAAGACTGCGCGGACGCCCGGCCTTATCGCGAGCCGCCGCCCGCGCGGAGAGCGACCGAGGGGACTCATTCATGAGAAGCACAAAACGGATCGGCGTGACCGCCCTGGCGCTGGCTTTCTGCCTGCTGGCGCTGCCCATCGCCGCGCTGGCGCAGGCCCCTAACCAGATATTTGTGAACTACCCGGACGTGCAGGAGGGGGCGGATTCCGTCTCGCTGGGGCTGTACTTCACGCTGCTCGACGCCAGCGGGCAGGTCGTCCAGGAGGCGGAGATCGCCTCCGCGCGGATCGAGCTTGACGACGGATCGTCCTATGAGGCCAACGCCGCCCAGCCGGAGTCGAACGCCTACGTCGTCCTCGTGCTCGACGCGAGCGGCAGCATGGCCGGGGCGATGCCCCAGATGCGCGAGGCCGCCATTCAGGCCGTCGACAACGCGCCGGACGAGGCGGTTTTCGCCGTGCTTCAGTTCAACGACCAGTTGAACCTGATTCAGGACTTCACCGACAACCGGAATCAGGTCTCCGAGCAGATCAGCACGATCCGCTCGGTCGACGGCGCAGGGACCTGCCTGTACGACGCGACCTACCGGGCCATCGAGCTGCTCAACCAGACCCCGCTGGGGCGGCGGGCGGTGATCCTCTTCACCGATGGCAACGATATGACGTTGCAGGGCACACCGTGCAGCACCCACACCTACCGCGAGGTCGTCGATTTTGCGTCGCAGCAGGGGCAGCGCGTCCCGATCCACACCATCGGCCTCTCGACCGACGACAGCGAGGGGGCCATCAACGCCGACGAGCTTAGCGAGATGGCGAGCCTCACGGGCGGCTTCTCCGAGATTGGCGAGGTGAACAGCCTCAACCTGCTCTTCCAGCGCATCATCAACGGGCTGAGCAGCCAGTGGCTCGCCCGCGCGGACGTGTATCCCCACGCCGGGGAGAACACGGCGGTGCTCGTCGTGACGATGGAGGACGGCTCGACCCTGCAATCCGCCCCCGTATCGTTCACCGCCAGCCGCGACTACGAGGCCCCGCCCAGCGCGACGGTCAGGAGCGTCTCCTACACGACGGCGGGCGACGTGGTGTTCGACCTGTCGCTGTCCAACGCGGAGCGGCTCAGCCAGTTCGAGCTTCAGCTCGTCGACGTGCGCGACAACGTCCCCCAGCCGCCCTTCAACGCCGACGTGACCGAGCAGCTAACCGTCGAGGCCGGGCGGATGGAATCCGGGCAGGAATACGACCTGCTGATCCGGGGGCTGGGGGCGAGCGATCAGGTGTTGTTCGAGACGGTCTACAATTTCCGCTACAACCCGAATATCGCGGAGGGCGAGCTTCTGATCACGTCCGTGCAGCTCGACCGCGATGCCCGCCAGTTCCTCGTCGATGTCCGGGCCACGAACATCCAGGGGCTTGAGGGGTATACCGTCTGGCTCAACGATCAGGGGACGAACACCGTCGTGCCCGGATCGCGCTTCACGATTGGGCCGGAGCCGTCGTTCGCCATCCCGCTGGAGGACATCCCCAACGGCCTGTACCAGATCAACGTCAGCGCCGTCGGCGTCGACGGCAGTGTGCTGGCGGAGGCCACCTACGACGACGCGCAGTACCGCATCGGCATGTTCAGCCGCATGGGCACGTCGGTTCGCAACAGCCTGATCGTGCTCGGCGTGCTGGGCCTGATCGTCGCCGTCGCCGTGATCGTTCTGTTCAAGATTCTCGTGCTCGACCCGCGCAAGCAGAAGTCGCAGCCCATCCTGCTCGAAAACACGATGATCCGGCAGTCGGGCGAGGCGGGCAATCTGGAGGACTGGGGCGAGGACGCCATCCGCGCCCGCAAGCGCCGCCTGAAAGCGGCCAGCGCCCGCGTTCAGGAGCGCGAAACGCCCCCGCCTGCGCCGTCGTCCGCACCGCCCGTCGAGCGGTCGGCCCCGTCCACCGCGCCGCGCGCGCGGCTGGTCGTGCTCGAAGCCCCCGGAGGTGGATTAAGTGGGATGGTGTACCCGGTCGAGAGCCTGCCGCTGACCATCGGGCGTGAGGGGGCAGATGTGTCACTCGGCCTCCAGAGCGTCTCACGGCGGCACGCCGTGATCTCCTACCGCGAGGGCCGCTTCTTCATCCGCGACGACCGCAGCACGAACGGCACGACCGTCAACGGCAGGCCCATCACCGGGCAGGGCGAGGTGGCGCTGCCCCCCGGCGCAGTGATCGCACTGGGCAAGAGCCTCCAGCTTCGCTTCGACGTGAAGGGGCAGTAGGGGGTTAGCTGTGGAGTTTTCGCCGTCAGGCGAAAATCTCCAGTTGAACGCGTAGCGTTCATACGGTCAGTCTGTCAGTTTTTGATTCTGGTGAATGAAAAGCTCCTGGCCGCAGGTCGGTGGCCTGAGCGATTGTCACGGTTTAGAAACGCGTAGCGTTTCTAACTGGAAGAACGGCGTAGCCGTTCTTCACGTCGCCACAGCCAGCGGGCGATGCCTCAAAGCGCGGCGTGTTGTCGCCGAGGGAACCGCGCCGCCATTGACTGACCGGCTGATAGACTGACAGACTGAAAACTGGCAACTCGCAACTCGTAACTCACAACCCGCCACCGTGACAAACGTCTGCAACCTCGCTCCCCACAAACGGGC